>DASYAC010000143.1:0-12526 GCA_036501585.1 Steroidobacteraceae bacterium | reverse complement strand
CAATCGAAGAACTCGATGAGGTCGCGGCTGTAGCGCTGAAAATAGGTCGCGGACATGACGAGCCGCTCACTCCACGCGTGCTGCTCCACGCCCGCGTCCCAGCTCTCGCCCGACTCGGGGCGAAGCTGCAGATTTCCGTAGCTGCTGTAGAGCTGGTAGAGCGACGGCGCCTTGAAACCTTGACTGAAACTCGAGCGCAGGATGGTCTCCCCGCCGTTCAAGCTCCACGCCGCGGCGACCGCTCCGGTCGAGTGGCCGCCATAGACATTGTGCCGGTCGTAGCGGTCGCCCGCGGTGAGCGTGAGTCCGGAGACGACCTCGCCCTGCAGCTGCGCGTAGCCTGAGTCGATGGTGTCGAAGTTCCGGGTGGGGTCCGGCCCGCTGTAGTCGAAGGCCGGCGAATCGGTATCGATGGTCGAGCGCTCGTGCTGCGCGCCCGCGACCAGCTGATACCCCGGCCGGATCTGCCAGGTTCCCTGATATTCCTCGCGCTGGTTGCGTCCGATCCCGTAGAAGGTCTCGGTGCTCGGGCTCCCCTCGTTCGCCGGCGCATCGGGATCGTAGTTGCGCGTATCCGTGCTCGTGTACTGATAGGCAATGCGATTGGTGAGCGTGCGATCGGGCGAGCGAAGCGTGAAGCCGGCGTATCCGAAGTATTGCTGGACCCGGCCGTATTCGTTGTCGTTTCCGAAGGTGAAATTCGGCGGTGTGTCGTAGCCGTCGAAATCCGTGCGCGAATTGACGTAGTACCCGCGGAGGTCGAATTGCAGATCCGGCGTGATGTCGTAGCGCAGCTGACCGTTGCCGCCGCCGATCTGGCTGGCGGAGAGCCGGGTCCCGCCGTAGCGCTCGTCGAAGGCCGGAATGCCGCTCGTGCCGTACCAGTTGGCCGCCAGGCGCCACATGAGCGCGTCGTTCTTCCCGCCCACGTTGCCGCTGAAATAGCCGGTATCGTGAGAGCCGCCCTCCGCCGTCAGCCCGCCGCCGAGCGGGCTGTCCGGCTCCGCCGTGGTGATGTCGATCACGCCGCCCATCGCCTGGCTGCCGTACAGCGTCGACTGCGCGCCGCGCAATATCTCGATCCTCGATACGCCGCTGGTCAGCAAATTCTCGAAATCGAACTGGGCTGCAGGCTCCGACGGATCGTTGATCTGCACGCCGTCGATGACCACCACGGTCTGATCGCTCTCGGCCCCGCGGATGAACACCGAGGTCGGCTGACCGACGCCGCCGGAGCGCGCGAGGCTCAATCCGGGCGTGGTCGCGAGAACATCGGACAGCACCGGCAGCTGGCTCGCCTTGATCGCGTCCGCGTCGATGACGGTGACGGAATTTCCCACCTTGGAGAGAGGCTCGGGTGCTTTGTTGGCCACCACCACGACCTCGTCCAGCGACGCATCGGCGGCGGTCGTCGATGCGTCGGGGTCGGCGTGGGCGGCATGGAAAGCGCTGGGCGCGCAAAGGGCGGCGGCGCATGCGTATCGAATGAAATGGTTGTTCAAGACGGCTCCCTCGATGGCGACTCTCATGACGGACTCGCACACCGGCGCCGCGCGCCTTGTCCCAAACCAAGGGATCGGCGCCGCGGACCGGCGCACTCACGCCGTCTCCTCCGTCGCCGCTCGGGAATTTCCGCTCGGTCAGCATAACCCCGGCTGATCGATTGGGCGACCACGGCAAGCAGGTCTCCTGGCTTGCGGCTTTGAGTCCCTGCATCGCCTTCCCGGACGCCTCTTGCGTCCAGTGGCCTATCGATGCGGGGCACACCGCTTACAGTTGCGGGGGCAGCCCGGGCATTGAACCCGAGTTCCCTTTGAATCCCCGTGAGGGGAACTTGTCGCGTGGGCGGTAAGGTGCCGGAAAAGAAGCCGCGGGTCAATCGGCGGTGTCGCCGCCGCCTTCTTCCCGGCGGCCGGCAGCGTCCGACCAGTAGTCCGTGTGCACGAGATCGGCGATCCCGCAACCCCGGGTCCATTCGGTCATCTCGAGCATGGGCCGCGGGTAGAACTCGGCGACGTGGCCGAGACACAGCACGGCCACCGGCCGGCTGCCCTCGGGCATGCGCAGGAGGGTGCGCAATTCCTCCGGCTCGAACAGCGATACCCACCCCATGCCGATGCCCTCGGCGCGTGACGCCAGCCAGAGATTTTGAATCGCGCATGCCACGGACGCGAGATCCATGTCCGGCATGGTGCGCCGCCCGAACACGTGCTTTTCCCTGTCGGGCGCCAAGGCCGCCACCAGAAGCTCGCCGCACTCCAGGATTCCTTCCACCTTGAGCCGCATGAACTCGGCCTCGCGCTCCCCGAGTGCGCGCGCCGTTCGGCGCCTCTCCTCGTCGACGAGCGCATGAACCTCGAGCCTTAAGGGTCGATCGCGGACACGGATGAACCGCCACGGCTGCATCAGCCCGACACTCGGCGCGAGATGTGCGGCGGCAAGCACTCGGTCGAGCAGCGCCGGATCGATCGGCTCGCTCGAAAAATGTCGCATGTCGCGCCGAGCGGCCATCACCCGGTAGAGCGAGTCGATTTCTTCCGGGGTGAAATCAGTCATGAATGATTCGTACCGCGTGCGGCGCCGGCGGCCAGCGCAAGGGCGCAAATCATTGCACGCTCCACGGCGTGTTTAAAGCACGGCGTTGACCCGGCCTTTATTCACGAGCAGACTTACACCGCGTTCAGGAGTCCGTCGGCCCAGGCCGACGGGTGAAACGGGAAGCCGGTGAAATCCAAGAAGGACGAGTCCGGCGCTGCCCCCGCAACGGTAAGTGAATGAGGCGAGTCTACATGCCACTGCGTGATCACGCGCGGGAAGGCGACTTGCCGCGAGGTCCGATTCACGAGCCCGTAGACCGACCTGCAACGTGACGGCACGCGTTGCGGTGGGCGACTTCGGTGCGGAGCGGACGACACCGTCCCGTTTCCCGCGTCGATCCTCCAACCATGACGCGGCCACGATTTCTCGAATGCGCACGGCGGGTGCGCGGAGGTTGGAATCACGATGACCGTAGCTGTTCCCGCGGTGGATGAAGCGATCCGCGCCGCCGCAAATCGAAGACTCGACACGCTCACCAAGCCTTTGGGGGCGCTCGGCAGACTCGAAGCTCTCGCCGCACAGATCTGCGCGATCCAGAGAACCCTGTCGCCCACGATCGCGAAGCCGGTCGCGGTGGTGTTTGCGGCGGATCACGGCGTGGCGGACCGGGGCGTGAGCGCCTACCCGCGCCCGGTGACCGAACAGATGGTCAGGAATTTCTTGAATGGCGGCGCCGCCATCAACGTGCTCGCACGGCTGCAGGGACTCGAGCTTTGGGTCGTGGACGCGGGCGTCGATGGCGACTGCGGTCCGCATCCGCGGCTCATCGAGGCGAAGCTCGGACGCGGCACCCGCGACTTCACCGTCGGACCCGCCATGACGCCGGAGCAGTGCCGCGAGGCGCTTCTTCGCGGCCGCGAGACGCTCGGTCGAGTCACGCCGCTGGGCGGCAATACCATCGTGCTCGGCGAAATGGGCATCGGCAACACCGCCTCGTCGGCACTCCTGATGCACGGACTCACGGCCCTCCCCCTGGCCGAGTGCGTCGGCCGGGGGACGGGGCTCGACGATGAGGGACTTCGGCGAAAGATCGCCACGCTGAGCGGCGCGTGGGGGCGGCGGCCGGCGCCGGAGGATCCTCAAGAGCTTCTCGCGGAATTCGGCGGCTACGAGATCGCCATGCTGGTCGGCGCGATTCTGGCATCGGCGGCGAATCGTCATCTGATCGTGGTGGACGGCTTCACCGTGACCGTCGCGGCGGCGCTGGCGGCGCGCATCGAGCCTCGCGTGCTCGATTACTGCATCTTCGGGCATTGCTCGGCCGAACGGGCGCACCGGGCGCTGCTCGCGCACCTGAGGGCGGAGCCGCTGCTCGATCTCGGCATGCGTCTGGGCGAAGGGAGCGGTGCCGCGGTCGCGCTGTCGGTGGCTCGGGCTGCGGTCGCGCTCTTTACCGGGATGGCGACCTTCGAAGGCGCGGGAGTGAGCGAGAAAATCGCGTGAACCGCCAGGTCGCCCTGTTCATGACGGCCGTGCAATTCCTGACGCGGCTGCCGACCCCGCATTTCAAGGCTTTCGAGCCCGCCTGGCTGGCCCGATCGGCGCGATATTTTCCGCTCGTGGGGGTGCTGGTCGGCGCCATCAACGTCGGCGTCTGGTGGGTCGCGAGTCAACGGCTCCCGCCGGCCGTGGCCGTGGGACTCACTCTCGCGGTCTCCGTGCTCGTCACCGGCGCCTTCCACGAGGATGGATTCGCGGACGTTTGCGATGGCTTCGGCGGGGGAACCACGCCCGAGCGGGTGCTGGCGATCATGAAGGATTCTCGAATCGGCGCTTACGGCGCGATCGGCGTCGTCCTGATGTTGGGGCTCAAGTGGGCGAGCCTGGACGCCCTCGCGGCCGGCACGGCAGTACTTGCGCCGATGCTGATCGGCTCGCACCTCATGAGCCGATGGTGCGCCGGCGCGCTCATGTGGAGCTTGCCCTACGTACGCACGGGCGGGGATTCGAAGTCGCGGGCCGCCGTCGACGGATTCACTGCGCGCGACTGGGTGATCGGCGGACTCCTCGGACTGGCCGTGTTCGCGCCGATCGCAGCGGCGTGCCTTCGGGAGAGCGGCGCGCTCGAGGCCTGGGCGCTGCTCGCGGGAGCCATGGGCGCCGCGGCCGCGGCATGGGCCGCGGCCCGTTACTTTCGCCGGCGAATCGGCGGCCATACCGGAGATTGTCTCGGCGCCGTCCAGCAACTGGCCGAGCTCGCCTTCCTGATCGCGGGCCTGGCGGTGATCCACCCCGCGTCGGAGCGGATGAGGGAGATCCCGTGGCATTCCACTTGATACGGCATCTCGAGCCTCGCGGCGCCCGCGACATCTGCTACGGGCGCCGGGATCTGCCCTGCGATACGACCAGCTTGGCGTCGGACGCAGCCGCGATTCGCGCGCGGCTGCCCGAGCGAGCGCTGCGCGAATCGCCGGTGTTCACCAGCCCGTTGTCGCGCTGCCGGGCGCTCGCGCAGGCGCTGGCCGCGCCGCTTGCGCCCTGTATCGCCGACGAGCTGATCGAGCTGGATTTCGGCCTCTGGGACGGGGCTCGGTGGGACGCTCTGTCGAGGGCCGAGCTCGACGCGTGGGCCGGCGATGTCTGGCACTACCGTCCGGGCGGGGGCGAATCGGCCGCCATGGTCGAGGAGCGCTGGCGCCGATGGTGCGGACGGGCGGCTTCTCGCGGCGTCGAGTCCGCGATCGTGGTGACCCACGCGGGCGTGATTCGCGCGGCACTCGCCGCCAGCGGGGCTCTGCGGCGGGAGGAGGCCGCGAGTGTGCGCATCCCGTTCGGATCCGTCCATCCTATCGGACCGCCCGTTCTCGATCCCTCCGAGCGCGCTTCGCAACCGGCAGAGGCTCGCCCATGCACGACGAGCTGAATTCACGCCGGCCGGCGAAGATCCTGATCCTGGGCGGCGTTCGATCCGGCAAGAGCCGTCATGCCGCCGAGATCGCGACCGCGCGGGCGACCGCCGTCACCCTGATCGCCACCGGATCGGCGCAGGATGCGGAGATGGCCGAGCGCATCGAGCTGCACCGCGCGCATCGGCCCAAGGAGTGGCTCGTCGTCGAGGAGCCGATCCGCCTCGCCGCGGCGCTCGATGCGGCCTGCGCGCCGTCGCGCACCGTCATCGTCGATTGCCTCACGCTCTGGCTCACCAATTTGATGTGCGGCGGCGACCCCGGCGCTCTGCGGCGCGAATCCGCGGCGCTGCTCGAGATCTTTCCGCGGCTGCCTGGAGCTTGTGTCCTCGTTTCCAACGAGGTGGGGTTCGGCATCGTGCCGGCAAATGCCCTGGCGCGCCGATTTGCCGACGAAACGGGGAAATTGCATCAGGATCTCGGTGCGCTCTGCGATCGCGTCGTTCTGATGGCGGCGGGCCTGCCGCTGAGCCTCAAGGAGCCGGCCGGCACGCGCCGCGAGGACTTGCCGGGGAACCGCGCGCCATGATTTGCGCGACGCGTCTCGAGTCGTGCCGCCTTCTCGGCCGCCCTTTCGGCCGCATTCTCGCCCGCTTTGTCGCCCGCGTTCCCGCGCGCCTTCTCGGCGCAACGGCGGCGGCATGCACCCTCGCATTCGGAATCGCCGCGGCCGTCGATCCGGCAACGGCGTCCACGACGACCGCTGCATCCGCACCGCCGAGCTCGGCGCCCGCCTTCGCCGGCCCCCTCGTCCTACGCGACGATTTGCATCACGAGATCACGCTGGCCCGCCCCCCTCAACGCATCGTCAGCCTCAGTCCGCCGTTGACGGAAACCCTCTGCGCGCTCGGAGAGTGCGCCCTCCTGGTGGCGACCGACCGTTATTCCAACTGGCCCGCATCGGTCAAGGCGCTGCCCAAGGCGGGAGGGCTCTACGATCCGCAGCTCGAGCTCATCGTCAGATTGCACCCCGACCTGGTGCTGATCTCGAGCTCGCAGCAAATCACGGATCGCCTGCGCGATTTCGGGATCGAGTCCTTCGCCCTCGACACTCAAACCTACGCGCACATCAGCCATGTAGTGACGATCATCGGCACCATTCTCGGCCTGCCGGATCGCGCGGCCGCCCTCAACGGCCGGATCGAGGCGGATGTGCGCCGGATCGGCGACCAAGCCATGGCGCGGCGCCACGGCCCCGGACCCAGTGTGTATTTCGAGGTGGACGGCGGTCCCTATGCCGCCGGACCCGAGTCCTTCATCGGCGAGTTGCTCACGCGCCTGGGGACGCACAATATCGTCGAGGCAAATCTCGGTCCCTTCCCGAAGCTGAACCCGGAGTATGTCGTGCGGAGCAATCCCGACATCATCTTCACGTCGCCCGCGGACGCTCCGGGTCTCGCGCAGCGCCCGGGCTGGGACCGGATTCGCGCGGTACGCGAGCACCGCATCTGCACCTTCTCGCGGGAGATCAGCGACACCATCGAACGCGCCGGCCCGCGTATCGCGGAAGGGATGCGCGCGCTCGACGATTGCCTGGCCAGAGTCTCGCCTTGAGCGCGACGCCTCCGCTGACCCTCGAGCTCGGGGTCCGGCATCGCAGCACCCTCGCCCGCCATCGCCTGCTCTTCTGGATATGTTGCTGTCTCGCCGTCACGCTGTTGCTGGCCTTCGGCAGCCTGATCATCGGCACTTCCAGCATCGAGGCCTCCCTTCGCTGGCTGACTCGGCCCGACGCGGACTCCTCGGTGGTGCTCTGGCAAATTCGCCTGCCGCGCACGCTCGGCGCGTGGCTTGCCGGGGCGCTTCTGGGGCTCGCCGGCGGAATTGCCCAGGGTGTGTTTCGAAATCCCCTGGCCGAGCCCTATCTGCTGGGCACGGCCTCGGGCGCCGCGCTCGGCGTGACCCTCAGTCTGATCGCCACCAACGCCTCCCTCGGCAGCCTCGCCTGGGCCGCAGGGCTCGGCGTCACGGGAGCGGCGTGCATTGGCGCGGCGGGCGCCACCCTGTTGACCATCAGCCTGTCCCGCGGTGTTCTGCAGACCAGCAACCTGTTGCTCTCGGGCGTGGTGGTCGCGTTTCTGCTGGGAGCCATCACTCAGCTGCTGGTGCTCAGCCGCTTCGATGTCTGGCGCGCACTGCAAGCGTTTCTGTTCGGAAGCACGAGCTTGCTGAGCTGGTCGTCGACCGAGCTGCTCGCCGGTACCTTCTTGCTGAGCGTCGTGCCCGCCGTGCTCCTCGCTCGCGGCCTCGACGCGCTGACTCTGGGCGAGGACACGGCTCAATCGCTGGGACTGTCGCTGCCTCTGCTGCGCTCGACGCTGCTCGGCATCGTCTCGCTCGCGACCGCGGCGTCGGTGGGCCAGGTCGGCGTGGTGGGCTTCGTCGGACTCATCGCGCCCCATATCGTGCGCGAGACGCTGTCCGTGAATCATCGCCAGCTCCTGATCTGCGCACCGCTCTGTGGCGGTGCGCTGCTGCAGGCTGCCGATCTCGTCAGTCGTTGGGTGATCCGGCCGGCCGAGCTCCCGGTCGGCGCCGTGACCGCCTGCGTCGGCGGCTCCTACCTGATATGGCTGCTGTGGCGGCGGAGCCGGCGTGGGTGAGCCGCGCCCCACCGCGGGCTCGCAGAAAGCCGGCCCCGAGGCGACGCCGGCTCTCGCCTGCGAGAATCTCTACGTGGGCTATGGCTCGCATGTCGTGCTCAAGGGCATTTCCCTCCAACTCTTGCCCGGACACTGGACCAGCATCGTGGGACCCAACGGTTGCGGGAAGTCGACGCTGCTGCGAGCGCTGGCGGGCCTCGAACCCGTGCGCTCCGGAACGGTGTCCCTGGAGGGCCGGCGATTGTCCTCCTGGCCGCGCCGCGAGCGGGCACGCCGAATTGCCTGGCTCGCCCAGGTGTCGGCCATCACGAATCTCACGGGGGCGGAGGTGGTCGGCCTCGGGCGATTCGCCCACAGCGGATGGTTGGCGCACCGACAGGCCGAGGACGAGGCAGCCATGCACCGCGCCATGATGGCGACGGGTTCCCTGGCCTGGGCACATCGGCGGCTCTCCACTCTCTCCGGAGGCGAGCGTCAACGTGTGCATCTCGCCCGGGCCCTGGCCGTTGAGGCGTCCGTGATGCTGCTCGACGAGCCCACCACGCATCTGGACCCGCCGCATCAGGAGGACATCGCGCGCCTGCTGCGCGAGCAATCACGAGGCCGCGGCGTCAGCGTGGTGAGCGCCATTCACGATCTATCGCTGGCGCTCGCCGCCGACCGCATGGTCGTCCTCGGCTATCGGGGCCTGATCGGCCACGGCACCATCGCCGAGGTCCTCGCGGGCGACTGGCTGTCGGCGGCATTCGAGACGCCGGTGAACGTCGTCGAGCACCACGGGGTGCATCTATGGCGCCCGTCGCTCGAGGCACCCCCGCATTTCACCGAAGGGCCCTCGCCGTGACCGAAACTCCTCCGCGCGAGAAGCCCTACATCCGGCCGGACGGCCCGCGCCGGGGTCTGCTGATCGTCCACACCGGCAACGGCAAGGGCAAGACCACCGCTGCGATCGGGCTCGCCGTGCGAGCGCTGGGTCGAGGCAAGTCGGTTCGTTTCTTTCAGTTCATGAAAGTCGGCGTGGCGCGGTTCGGAGAGCATCGCGCACTCGAGAGGTTGGGCTTGAAGCTCGAAGGGTTGGGCGACGGCTTCAGCTGGAAGAGCAAGGATCTCGATCGGTCCGCCGAGCTCGCGCGTGAGGGATGGGGGCGCGCCGCGGCCGCCATCGCCTCGGGCGATCACTTTCTCGTGGTGCTCGATGAGATCACCTATCCGCTGATCTACGGCTGGCTCGCGCTCGAGCCGGTCCTCGAGACGCTCAAAGCTCGGCCGGAGCTTGTACACGTCGTGATCACCGGACGGCGCTGCCCGCCCCCGCTCATCGACATCGCCGACACGGTCACCGAGATGCAGCCGGTCAAGCACGCGTTCGCGGCCGGCATTCCCGCGCAAGCAGGCATCGAGCATTGATCCGTTCGGTCGGCGGCCCTGGCGATCCTCACACTCGCATGAGTCTTTTCGATGGCGCCGACGCCTGTAGCAATATGCGATACTTCATGGCATACTGCTACATATGGCCAAATCCATTCGCGTTTCTGACCGGCTATATTCTTTGGCCGAGGCGACCTCCCGGAAAGTGCATCGGTCGCTGGCGCAGCAAGTCGAGCATTGGGCGGAGCTCGGGCGCGCCCTCGAGGCCGCCGGGATCACAACGGCCCAGGTGCTCGACATTCTCGGCGGCGACTTGCGCGCGCGCGAGCGCCTCATGCTGAGGCTCGGCCTCGCCTCACAGGAAAGCATGTATCTCTTTCCGGTCGCCCTTGCTCAACAAACGAAGGTGTCGTTTCCCGAGCTGCAGAAGAAGACTTCTTGACGCTGCAGACGGCAGTTCGCGTTCCCCCGGAGCTGCTCGAACGGATCCTCGAGCTCGCTGGTCCCGACATGATCTTGATTGGGGGCCAGGCGCTGGCCTTCTGGGCGGCGTATTACCACACACCGGCGCCCGCCATCGCCATCACCAAGGACGTCGACTTACTCGGGACCAAGACAGACGTCGAGCGCCTTGCGCGCGGGCTTGATGCCAAGGCAGTGTTTCCTCGCAAGATGGCCACGACCATGCTCGTCGGGCAGGTTCTGAAGGATCTGCCTGGTGGCGACTACGTCAACATCGACGTGATGTTCCGCGTCTACGGAAACATCGCCACCGAAGCTATCGCCAGTCGCGCGGTGATGGCCGAGAATCCGGCGGGCCGCTTCCGCGTCATGCATCCGATCGATGTCCTGCAAGGTCGGTTGGAGAACGTGTACGGACTCTCTGCTAAGCAGGATGAGCATGGTGTGGCGCAATTGCGGTTGGCCATCGAGATCGCTCGAACGTTTGTGGGCGACATCGCATCACAAGAGGCGAGCGGCGCGGACGACTCGGCACGACCCGTGGCGCTGCGCCACTTGGCTCGCCTTGAGACCCTGGCGTTGTCCGATGCCGGCCGCAAAGTGGCCAAGCGGTATGATGTACACGTGGCGGATGCGATTGACCCGAGACCCGTGGACCATATCAGGTCGTTCGTGAGCAAGAAGCTTCCACAGCTTTTGAAGTTGATGTCGCCTGCACGGCGCGCCGAGTTGCAGGGACGGGATTGATCGAAATGAGAGTAATGAAGCCTCTCGGCAAATATCGCCCGACGTCGTGAAAGGGCGAGCCGTCATGGTGTGCGGCACGACCAGCGGAGCCGGCAAGAGCTTCCTCGCCACCGCGCTCGCCCGCTGGTACGCGCGGCAGGGATTGAAGGTCGCGCCGTTCAAGGCACAGAACATGAGCAACAACGCACGGGTGGCGGCCGGAGGAGAGATGGGCAGCGCTCAATATCTTCAAGCGCTTGCCGCCCGCGCCGTGCCCGACGTGCGCATGAACCCCATCCTGCTGAAACCCGAGCGCGACACCGAGTCGCAGGTGATTCTCCTCGGACAGCGGCGCGACGATCTGACTCACATGGAATGGCGGTCGCGCGCGGCGCTGCTGTGGCCGACGGTGAAAGCCTGTCTCGACGAGCTTCTGGAGAACCACGACGTCGTCGTGATCGAAGGCGCCGGCTCCCCCGCGGAAATCAATCTCCAGTCGACCGATATCGTCAACATGCGCGTGGCCCAAGCCTCGGCAGCGGCCACGCTCATCGTTTGCGACATCGACCGTGGCGGCGCCTTCGCGCACCTCTACGGTACGGTCGAGCTCTTGCCCCCCGAGCAGCGGGCGTTGATTCGGGGCTTCGTGCTCAACAAGTTTCGCGGCGACCCTCGGCTCCTGGCTCCTGGCCCCGAGACCCTCGCGCAGCTCACGGGCATCCCGACGGTCGCCGTGCTTCCCATGTGGCGTGAGCACGGGCTGCCCGAGGAGGACGGGGTATACGATGCGCGGCCGTCCGGCTCCGGCCTGTCGGTCGCCGTGCTCGCATATCCCTATATCAGCAACCTCGACGAATTCACCCCCTTGAGGAACGTGCCCGGACTGTCGCTCTCCTGGGCGCGCGAGGCGCAGACGGTTGCTTCCGCCGATCTCCTGGTGCTTCCGGGATCCAAGCACGTGGCCGCGGACCTCGAGTGGGTCCGCCGGCGCGGACTCGACGCCGCAATCGCCGCCCACGTCGCCGGCGGCAAGCCGACGTTGGCGGTCTGCGGCGGTCTGCAAATGCTCGGTGAGCGGCTCGACGACCCGCACGGCGTGGAAGGCGATGCCGTCGGACTTGGGCTCATGCCGTACCGCACCGAGTTCCTGCCTGCCAAGACGTATCGCAACGGCCGGTATTCGTTGGCGGAACTGCACGGCTACTGGGCGCCTTTGAGCCGGCTCGACTTCGACGGGTACGAGATTCATCACGGCGTCACGCAGCCTTCCGCCGAACACTGGGATCTCTCCGCGATGCAACCGGCGTTGTCCGCCCGTTGCGGCTGGCAGCGCGGAAATCTCCTCGCCCTGTATCCCCATGGACTCCTCGAGAACCCCCGGGTCATCAAGGCGCTCTTCGGCGCCGAGGCGCGGACGCTCGACGACATGATGGACGGGCTCGCGGACTTCATCGATGGACGCTTCGTGCGGGAGACGCTGATGTCCTACGTCCACGGGCCGAGAAGCAGCGCCTAGTCAGCCTGTCGGTTGGCGCCTGCGGCGCTCTTGGACACTTGCCCATGTCCCCCATCACGGACATCGAGTAGATGTCCTCTGCAAAGGGCATGTCCCTTTCCGGTTTCGGTCACCCAAATGGCGCATCGAGACAAGTCCATGACGCAAATTGATCAGCCGCCCGGGTCGGCAGTGACCATACTGAGGCATAAGACCAATAGGCGGTGGCGTCTGGCCGCCGAGAGACCGCAAAACCGAATCCGGAGAGCGACGAATGGACGAGCAGCAAGCGCCAACCACCCACGCCCGACGGCCGAGCGGTCGGGACGCGAAGCGCGCCTCCCGGGCCGCGCGTGCATCATCGTCGA
>DASYAC010000142.1:0-15702 GCA_036501585.1 Steroidobacteraceae bacterium | reverse complement strand
GCCGATGTCGATGTGCATCTTGCGCCGGCGGGTGAGCCCGGGCTCCCACCACCGCAGCCCCGAAACGGTGTGAGTCAGCAGCTGATCCGCATTCGCCCCGACCTGTGCGCCGCCGAACAGCTCCACCGAAAGCCGGTTGAGCGCGCGGACGCGCCCCGCGGCATCCACGACGACCGCTGCATATTCGGAGGTGTCCAGGGCGGCCTTGAGGCAAAAAGCCTCGGTGGCGTCCTCCAGCGTCAACAAGGCCAGGCGCCGCTTCTTGTGCACTACCTGAAGCACGCGCACCTGCGTCAAGCGCACTTCATCCGCGACGTGAATCGCGGTGAGCGACGCCCCGCCGCTCGCGCCGGCGATGATTTCTTGAATGAGATCGGCGAAGGAGAACCGCGCCACCTCGAAGAGATTGCGGCCTTCGAATTCCTCGCCGTGCAAATAGGCAAGCGCAGCATCGCTGCAGCCGACGATTCGCAGCGAATTCGGATCGACCAGCAATGCAGGAATCGGCAGCCGCTCGATCAGGGTCGCCCACAGTTTCTGCGCCTGCTCGCTTTCGGAGCGCGCCAGAACGCTGCTCGCGAGCACCCGTTCGAAGATCGTGCCGAGATACTCGGCCGCGACCGCACACGCGATCAGGACGGCGGTGAACACTTCGAGCAGGACCACGAGGTAGCTCGTCGGGGCGTAGAAACCCGGAAAAGAGGTCTGCAGGTCCGGGTTTTGTCTGCCGAGGTCCGCCAGCCAGGATTCGCTGCCGAGCAATGCGCTCAGGTACGAACGCAGCTCCGGCGCCTCGCCCAGGGCCACTGCGGCGACCACCGAGATGCTGAGCACCGCGATCATGAACGGATGCCAGCGCGAAAGAAATATCGAGCCTACGACCGGAAGCACGAACACGGTCAGAAACAGCGGATTTTGCAGGCCGCCGGCATGCGCCCAAACGAATCCGATCAGCACGACGCCGCTCGCATCCAGCAGCGTCAATGCAGCACCGCGCCATCGCCCGGAAGATGCCGCGGGCGACGCGAGCAGGGTGAATGCCACGTGAATTGCGCCCATCGCGAGCAGGCCCCAGCTCACGCTCGAGAGCTGCGCCTCGAAACCGACGGAGGCCCAGGGGATGCCGATGGTCACGATGGTGGCGATGATCGTCAACAGCCACATGTCATCGAGCAGGTGAACGCGCGGATTCTGCCAGACGGGGCGCTGGATGGGCTGGGTGCTGTCGATGTCGAGTTTCATCGCTCCACCGTGCTACTGAGGAGTCGGCCGCGCGGCAGCGGTGGCACCATTGGCGGGGCTCAAACCGAAGTTGTTGTTGTCCAGGAACGGTTGTGAGGTCACCTTCTGTCCGCCCGGAGGCTGGAAGTCCTCGACATGCAACGAGTACGCGTGGGCGCGCAGCACCTGGTTGCGGCGCAAATTGGGCGAGTCTCCGATCACGTCGATGCCGTTGAACTTCGGCTCGATGATGGTGTTATCCACGGCCGTGCTGACGTTGTGCGGATCGCCCAGGACGAAGGCGAGCCCGTATCCGCAATTGTGCAGCCGGTTCGCGCGTATCAGGACATTGGACGATCCCCGAAGCATGATTCCGTACGCGGTCAAGCCTTCCAGCTCATTGTCCTCGATGACCGCGCCGCGGGCATTCTCGCCGACGATGCCCATCGATGCCCCGCCGTCTATGCGGTTGCTCCGCAAGGTGGCGCCCGCCCCCACTATGTGAATCGCGGCTTCGTGGGAGTTGACGAAATCGTTGCGCTCGACCATCACCGCAATGTTGCCGGCGACGATCGCGTTCCCGTTTTCGACGAATTTGTTGTCGCGGATCCCGATCACCTCGTCGCGCGAATCGGGCGCGCTGCGCACGGCCCAGAGCCCGGCGTCCTTGTCCTCGATGAACTCGCTGCTCGCGACCACCGAGTTGCGGCCGGAGGCACCGAATCGTACGCCCACCCGGTCTTTGACGAACTTGTCGTGCTCCAGCAGGGTGTCGCTGGCATTGTCGGCGACCTCCACCCCCACATCGCAGGATTGAACGACGGACGAGGAGAGCCGAAAATGCACGGCACGCACCAGGATCGCGATCGCAGGACAATTCTGGATCGTGATCCCTTCGATGGAGATGTTGGGGCCCGCGATATCCAGCACAGGGCCCCCGTTCAGGGCCTGTGCGTCGATTCGGGCGCCCGCCGCCTGCCCCACGAGTTTTACCTCGTGCGAATTCACGAAAGCGGGAAGCGCGGTCTCGAGTTTGATCGTCGGGACTTCGATCGAGATGGTGGTCGGTCCGGTTGCGCCCGCGATCAGGAATATGGCTTCGCGCAAGGTCCCCGGTCCGCGGTCGCCTGCGTTCGTCACGTGCGCCATCACGCTCTTTTCAGTCGAGGGCGCCGGCCGCTTGGCCCGCTGCAGGTCATACCAACGCCCGGCGGCCACCATCGCTCCGAGCGCCAAAAGGAGGGCGACCGCAAGTATGGAGCGACCCTGGGTCATGATGGCGATCCCCACTTGTCCCGTTCCAGTACGAATACCGCGTGCCAGGAACGCTTGACCGCGCGATGAGCAAAAAGCAAATCGATCGGCAGGGAAAGGGCGGTCGCCAGCACCAGCAAGCTCAGCGCCGCCGTTCTCGGCACGTCATGCAAGTATGGCAGAAGCCGCCTTCTGAAAGGTGCCGGATCGACGCCCGTGAGCGCACGCACCCTGAGGCCGCAAGCGCGGATCACATCGAGGTAGGTGTCGCGATGACGCGCCATGAACACCGTGGAATCGCAGCGGCTGATCGCCGCGGTAGGCGCCGCCTCGAGGAGGACCATCCGGCCGCCCGGCGCGAGATGCGCGGTCATGGCGGACAGTGCGGCCCGAAATGCACCCGGGTCCAGGATATGCTGCAGGACCGTGACTCCCAATACCATGTCGAATCGTTCGCCCAGGTCGAGGTGGGCAAGATCCGTCACGGTAAAGCGGCAGCGGTCGGCAACGCCCTCCTCAGCCGCCCGACGGCGGGCCTCGGCGATCATCGTGGGGCTCAAGTCGACGCCCACGACATGGGCGCCGCGCACGGCCAGCAATCGGCTCCATCGGCCGATGCCGCAGCCCACGTCGAGAACGCGCGTTCCCTCGCTCACTCTCAGCCAGGGAGCGAGCGCCAGCCGCTGTTCCCAGTCGATGGCGCGATTGTAGAACTCCGGCATGCCGTACGCGCACACGGCAGCCAGTCCGTCGCGTTCGCCCGCGAATCGCCGCGCCCGATCCTCCCAATAGAGCGGCGGGGTGTAGCGCTGGGGGGCCGGAGTACCGCGCACGATCATTGCGGCAGCCCCACTTTCCCGTTCAACAGGGTGGGATCCGTCGGGCTCTCATAGTGGTCCTGATAGATCCGTCGGCGAAAAAATCTGAGTGCGAAATAATTCAGAAATCCCACGGTCATGGGGATGACGTGAACGATGGCGTAGCACAGGTACAGAGGAACGATGGGCGCTACATAGGAGCGCTCCCGCCTGGGCACGCTCGTGAACAGGGCGATCACTCCGAGCGCGAGATAGCTGCTGATGGCCGCGGTAAAGTACTCGGGATCGAACAAGCTCTGCCGCGGCACGATGTTGTCGAGCAGCAATGCGTCGATTCCGCTCAATAAACTGAGCAGCAGCACGGCCGCGCTCACCACCTTGATCAGGTGCACCCCCAGCGACAGACCGCCGAGGTAGAACAGATAATGGTAGGAGGCGAAGACCGAGCGGCGGCTGACGAGGAGCACCTCGGAGAAGCGCTCGATATAGACCTTGAGCAGTCCGTGATACCAGCCGACGCGCTGGGAGAACCATCGCGGCAGGGAGCCGGGACCCTCCGTGCTCACCACCAGCCGGCCGTCGTAGTAAATGCGCTCGCCCCGGCTCAGCATGATCACCGCATTCTCGAAATCCTCCGCGTAAACGGACAGGGAGTGCTCGTTCAAGGTCCGCACCAGCGCGTCGCGCCGGTAGAGGGATACGCCGCCGGATGTAATACTGATGTCCGCGAGGCTCCTTCGGCCGACGCAGAACGCCAACGCATACTCGAAGGCCTGGAATCGAGCCAGAAATCCATCGGGCTCGATCATGATGCGCGGACAGGCGGCGGCGGCGTCGGATTGCTGGAAGTCGCTGACGAAACGAGTCAGATCGATCGTACTGCCTTCCTTCAGCCCCCGGATACGCACGTCCGGATCGATCACCATGACGGTCTCGATATGAGCGGGAATACGCTCCAGGAGCCGCCGAATGGCGCCCGGCTTTCGCCGGTTGACGCCGTCGTCGAAACAGCGCCATCCGGCCTGGGTGAGGCGCAATACGGTGTTGTCCGTGGATCCATCGCTGATGAGCCACACTCGATCCTTATAGGGACCGAACGCCTCGATGAAGTCGTCGATGTGGTCCTCCAGATTGAAGACCGACGCGATGATCGCGTAGGGCAGCAGCGGCACCACCAGTCTCGATTCCGGCGGCGCAATCGCGTCGAGGTCGATCGAGGTGTCGGCAAGCTGATCGGCCCCGGGGACGCCGGAAGCCGCCGCCGTATGGCGCCGGCGCATGTACAAACGCAGGGCAAAGTCCAACGCATCCGTATAGACGATGAGATTGGCCACGGCGTAGACCAGGATCGAGAAGCCGACCCTCTGCGCATTGAGCACCGACAGGGCAATCCATCCCGCGAGAAGACCGCACACGGCGAGCGGAGCGAGCAGCGACCAACCTCCCCGGGCCTTCATAGCGTGGCTGCGGCCAGGCGCGTCACCTCCTGCTGAAATGCAGGAAGCCGCGAATACAAGTCCGCCCGGACCTCGCTCTCGTCGGCGATGCAGTGCCCGTACTCCGACAGGACGGGGATGGCGCTCAAGATCCACAGAAGCGACCTGATGCGCGACGGGAGATGCGCCACGTCCTTCTCGAGGGCGGCAAGCGAGGAGTCGAAACTCTTCTCGATACGCAAAATGACGTCTCTCACCATGGGGTCGACCGGCAGGATCTTCGCCGCCTGTTCCCAGGACACATTCGTCCCCGCCACCGCACGGCGAAGGTACTGGGTGTGCGGCTCGAGGCTCGGGTCACCCGCGAATGCGGCTCCCGAGAACGGGATGACGTAAGGATACATCCCGATCTCGCATCCCTTCTGCATCCAATGATAGGCCCCTCGAAGGGTCTCGACGACATCCTTCATCGTGGCCCGCGGCGAGCTCAGGATCAGATCGAGAAACGGCGTCATGCCGGCCGCCAGGGCACGGGACAGCATCGGCTCGATGTGCCGGTATATTTGGGATTTATTGAACTCCGTGAGCACGCGTTCCGAAAAACTCTCGATGCCGAAGCCCAGTACGCGAAACCCCGCCCGCCGCATCGCCGTGAGCCGCTCCTCGGTCATTGCATCGATGCGGTTGGTGCTGATGAACTGCAATTGCGCCGGGATCCTGCCGTGCTGCTTCGCCTCGACGATGGCATCGCAGAGCGGCAGCACCCGCCGATCGCGGGTAAACGTGAAGATGTCGTCCTGAAAAATGATGGTGCGCGCCGTGGGATGCGCCGCGACGATGCGCTCGATCATCCTCAGGCACTCGGCGGCGTCGAGCCGCGCGACCCCGGCGACGCTGCCTTGCGCCTCGTGCAGGAAATTGGTCGCCGAGCAGAACGTGCAGTTCATCGGGCAATAGTTGAGCGTGATGAGCCGCACCGAACGGATTTCCGCCAGGCGCGCCTCGCGCGCCGCCTTGCTGGGCAGCGACCCGAGACGATAGGCGGTTTCGAGACGCTCCCAATAAGCCGGGTAGGGCATTTTTTCGTAAGGAGTGCTGAATATCGCGTCCCGCAGCTCTTCCCGGCTCAACGCGCGCTGCGGAATCGACACCAGCGCGCCGTCCGAACCCCGCTGCACCGTGCCCGGCATACCGTCCAATGCGCGGCGCTCCCGCAGACGCGCCGCGAGCTCGAGCAACGGCCGCTCGCCTTCACCGAGTATCACCAGATCGAAGGGTCCCAGCTCGAACATGAGCTTGGGACGAAATGTGGCCTCCATGCCGCCCGCCACGATCAGCGCGCGGGGAGCCAGTCGTCGCGCGATGTAGGCGAGCTCCAGATCGAATTGCAGGGTCATGCCGGTCGTCGACACGCCGACGACATCCCACCCCCCGCTGAAGAGCTCGCGTTCGAGTGCCCGCTGCGGCGGCTCGCGGCAACAGTTCGGATCGAACACCTTCGCTTCCACGCCCGCCGATTCGAGCACTCCCGCCAATCGCCAGACTCCGAGCGGTGGAGCGAGGAACGTATATTCACCGCAGTGCGGATCGTATGGCCCTATTAGTAATATTCTGGGCGTGGCGAATCTGTTCACCGAGCAGGCTCCTGGCGTTACCGAAGTCGGCCGTATTGCATCCCCCAGCCAAAAAGCTGCGCGTTTCGCATACCAATGTCAATCATCGGTGCGCCGCGCCCTGAATATGTCAACGGCAGCCTGAGCAAGGAAGGTTTACACTCGCACGCGGCCGGCGATGATGTCCGTGTAGAGCGCGGAATCGAGCGGCACATAGGCGTCCGCACGGGGGTCATCGAGGTACAGGGGATCGCTGACTCGCGCGGGATCAAAGCCGTCCCGGATCAAGTCCTGCTTGCGAGGCTTGAAGGTTCCGGTCGTCTCCAGCGCCGGCAACAGGCGAACGAAGACGGGCCTTGCGTAAACCGGCAGATGGCGAACCGCGTGCGCGCGGAGCGCGCCAAGATCGAAATCGCGGCCGGCCACCAGGGCCGCCATGCCAGCGCGCCCGTCGGCGTTCGGCAGGCTCACCCCATACACCACGCCGTCCTGGACGCCGGGAGCACCGCCAAGCACGGTGAGCACCTCGGCGGTGGACACGTTCTCCCCCTTCCATCGATAGGTCTCGCCTACCCGGTCGACGAAATAGTAAAAGCCGGCCGCATCGCGCCGCATGAGATCGCCGGTCCGGTACCACGCATCGCCCTGTTTGAATACGCTGCGGAGCACCTTGCGCTCCGTGGCCGCGGCGTCGGCGTACCCTTCGAAGCGGCCGGCGCGCGCGCCATCGCCCGTGGGGATGAGCCCCACCGCCTCGCCGATCTCGTCGGCGGCGCATCGTTCGCAGAAACCGTCCGAATTGCGGATGGGCTCCCCGCTCTCCAGATCGAAGCGCAGCAGCGCCACGGGCAGGCGATGCGCGAGGAACGAGGGAATGCGGCCGATCGCGCCCGGCTGTCCCTCGCAGTTGTAGAGCGAGAAATTGCCTTCGGTCGAGGCGTAATACTCCAGAATCCGAGGAATCTTGAATCGTGCCTGGAAGGTCTTCCAGACTTCCGGACGCAGCCCATTGCCGCAGGCGATGCGCAGCGAATGGTCGGACTCGCCCTCCTGATGCGGAGAATTCACCAGATAGCGGCACAGCTCGCCGATGTACTGGAACAGCGTACAGCGCTCCTCGCGGATGTCGCGCCAGAGCTCCGACGCCGAGAACTTCGGGCGGATCACGACCGAGCCGCCGGCGACCAGCAAGGCACCGACGGCGACCACCCCGCCGACGCTGTGATAGAGCGGCAAGCAGTTGTACATGCGGTCGCCGGGCCGGGTATCGAGAAGGCCCGCGAACCATTGGCTCCAGCGCACCAGGCGGTAGTGGGTGACAAGGGCCGCTTTGGGGAGCCCGGTGGTGCCGGAGGTATAGATGTAAAGCGCCGTCGCATCGAGCGTCGGGGCGGTAAAGTCGGCGGCGGATAGCGCCTCGCCCGGAAGTCGCTCGAGCGCCGGGGCAAGCGGCTCGAAGTCTGCCATCCCTGCGCCATGCACCCAGAACCGGATACCGGACGGGAGGAGGTCCCGAATGGACGCGACCCTTGGGGCAAGCTCCATCGAGGCCAGCACCAGGCGCGGTGCGGCAATCCGGATGCAATGTGCCAGCCCCTCCCCGCCGAGATGGACGTTGATGAGTGCCACCGCGACCCCGATTCGGGAGAGCCCAAGCCATATCGCAGGGTACTCAGCGCAATTGGCCATCACCAGCGCCACCCGATCGCCGCTCCTCAGTCCTTGCTCGAGACCCCAGCGTGCATACTGGTTGCAGCGGCCCGCGAGT
Source organism: Steroidobacteraceae bacterium (assembly GCA_036501585.1). GTDB lineage: Bacteria > Pseudomonadota > Gammaproteobacteria > Steroidobacterales > Steroidobacteraceae > Bog-1198. Next base: position 7,592 of record DASYAC010000142.1, on the reverse strand, counting down.
CCGGCGTAAGTGAGCGAGGACCCGGGCGATTCAAGCGCCGGCGAGGAACCGAAATCGAGCGCCAGCCGGTCGAGCAGTGCCGGCATGGTGAGCGTGAATTCCTGCTCGATGGCGGCGGTGCGTTGGAGCGCGCGAAGCCAGGCGTCGCGCGCGAATTTGGCGCTTGTCCGGTCAGTCTCTGTCAAGCGCGCACGAATTCAGGCGGCCGCCAGGTGCCGCGAGAGGCGCTTGGCTGCATAGTCGGCGCCAAAGGCGAACCGGAGAAGCGGCCCGAAGCTGTTGGCGGCCGAAATCCCCACGAAGTAGAGCCCGGCTACGGAGGATTCGAAGCGCCGTCCGAGAATGGGCGTATCGACCGCGCATCGAATGCGCGCGCGCAGCGCCGCGTCCATGAATTCGAGGCGGGACAGCGCGACTTTGAATCCCGTGCCGGCAATCAGGTGGTCCGCCTCGACCCTCTTTTTCTCGCCGTTCTGGCTGAAATTCACGCGGATGCCCGACCCGGTGGGCTCTGCGCCCTCCAGCGTGGCACCGAGATGCAGGGGAACCTGGCCGACGATGGCGGCGCGCGTGAACCAGCATGGGGCCGGTCCGAGGTGGCGTGCCACCACGCGAATCCTGAGCGGCTCCGGCAGGGCATGGAACACGAGCGGTACGTCGCACGACAGGCGCGACCGCCAACCGGTTCCGAGACCCGAACGCGGCTCCATGATCCGCTCCATGAGAGGTCGCGGCTCGACAGGCGGATCGTGAAATTTGAGCGACTCGGTCCGCGCGACGAGCTCCGGGGCGGCACCGGCTTCCTTGAGCAACGCCGCGATGTCGATCGCAGAAGATCCACCCCCCAGAACGACCACTCGCCGGCCCTTGAGCGGGGCCACGTCCGCGTGATGAGAGCTGTGGCTGACGAGCGTCGAGGGTAACGCCTCGAGCGCCGGGGGAAGATAGGTAAAACTGCCGATCCCCGTCGCCACGATCACGCGGCGCGCGCGCACCCTCTCGCCGGCGGACGTGGTCAATTCGAACCCCGGCGAACGCTCCTGGAGCTTTTCCACCTCGACCTGCTCGAGCTGCGGCACGTAGCGGCGCTGAAACTCGCGGCCGTAGGCGATGAAAGTCTCCAGCGGCACCGGGAGCCCGACGTGCGCGTACGGGAGGCTCTGCTCCTTGCAGTACTGCTCGAGGGTGAACTCGGAATCGGGATCATAGAGGCTCGACGCGAACCCCTCGGACTTGAGCCGCATGCCGCGCGGCATGTGCCGGCTCCAAAAGCGCATCGGCTCCCCGAAAATCCGCAAGGTTTTCCCCGTTCGGCTGAGGTGAGCCGCCAGCGACAGGCCGTAAGGTCCCGCACCGATGATGGCAATGTCAACGACTGAGGCGTTCAAGTGGGCTCCGATGGAATAAGTTCAGGTGACCGCACGGCGGCCGTGATCGAGCTAACGGTATCCCAATCGCGTTGATGCATACTGGACCGAATTCCGGAAATGCGAGTCGCATCAAGAATATGGTAAATGGGCTTGACCGGACACTCCTGATGTAACTTAACTGCGCCCGAGGAATGGACGGGCGCCTCGATTCGAGGCGGTGGAGAGGCAACCCTTGGAGAATCGTCGATTACTGATCGTCGCCGCCAAGTGGTGGCCTTTATCGGCTCGGTTGGCGATCGCGTTGATCCGCCATGGTTGCCGTCTGAGCGCGCTGTGTCCCAAGGGACATCCGCTGAGTCATATCGGGGGACTCGAGCGGGTTCTGCGCTACCGGGGCACTCAATCCCTGTCATGCCTCTCGCGCACGCTGCACGATCTGAAGCCGGAATTGGTCATCCCCTGCGACGACGGCGTGGTCGCCCAGCTGCACGCGCTGCATGCGCAGGACCCGACGACGCGCCCGCTGATCGAGCGCTCATTGGGTGACCCGCAAAGCTTTCCGACCACGACCAACCGCTATCGGCTGCTGGAAATTGCCGCAGAGCTTGGAATACTGATTCCGGAGATGCGCCGCGCCAGGACCGCCGACGATCTCGTATCGTGGCACCAGCAGGTGGCGCCGGCCGCAGTGCTCAAGATCGACGGGGAATGCGGTGGAAATGGTGTGAGAATTTGCGGCTCTCTGGCCGAAAGCCTGTCGGCCTGGCAAGCGCTGACCGCGAGGCCCAGTCTCGCGGCCGCTTGGAAACGACTGATCATCAACCGGGATCCTTTGGCGCTATGGGCCCAGCGCAACGGCAAACCCATGGAGGTCACGATCCAGCGAGTCATCCGCGGCCGACCCGCGAATTCCATGTTCGCGTGCCGCAACGGTGAATTGCTCTCGCTCGTGTCGGTGGCCGTGCTCGCGAGCGACGGGCCAACCGGCGCGGCGACCGTGATCCAGCGGATCGACCATCCCGCCATGGAGCACGCGGCGAAGCTCCTGGCATCGCGGCTGCGCCTGACCGGCTTTTACGGTCTGGATTACATGATGGATTCCGCCTCCGAGACTCCCTACCTGATCGAGATGAATCCGCGCTGTACACAGCTCGGGCATTTTCGATTCGGCGCGAGGCCGAGCCTGGCCGGCGCTTTCCTGGCGAATCTCCGGGGCGAGTCGCCAAGCGCAGAGGGGGACGCCTTGCCGCTCGATACCGTCGCACTATTTCCACAAGCTCTGAATGCTCTGAATGGAGAGACCCACTCCGCCTGCCAGAGCTACCTCGACGTACCCTGGGACGAACCCCGGCTCACGCAGGAGCTCAAGAAGCAGGCGTGGCCGGAACGGCGCTGGCTCAGCCGGCTTTACCATGGCGTGAAGCCGCTTGCCCGATCGGTGTGCGTGGACTATGGCGAGGTCGCACAAGATGCCCCGCCCCGGGGCGCCTCGATTCGCCTCGCAGCCGAGGGCAGCGTCGGAGCTTCACCCGACGCGAAGCCCGCTTAGAACCGCGGGGCGATCGGCATCGAAACGAAACGGTACCGTTGCGTTTCATTAACCGCAGCGCTATGCTCGGTGCCCTCATCCAGGTCAGCACCATGCCCGGACTCAAGCGACTCGTTTTCGCCGCCGCGGCCGCCGCCGCACTCGCGTGTACGCCTGTGGCACCCGCCGCTGCCGCGGGACATGGCTATGGCCACGGTTTTTTCGGATGGGGATTCGGACGAGGCCTGTTTGGTGCCGCCGCGGCCCTGGTGACGCTGCCCATCGTCATCGCCTCGGCTGCCGCTTCCGCCGTCGGCTCAGCCGCGGCGGCTCCGGCACAGCCCGCTTACGCGCCGCCCCCGGCATACGCTGCGCCACCCGCCTATGCGCCGCCCGCCTATGCACAACCCGCCTATGCCCCACCGGCCTATTACGCTCCTCGCCCCTACTATGCGCCGCCGTCCTACTATGCTCCGGCGCCGTCCTACTATGCCCCGCCCGCCTACTATCCGCGGGGCTATTATCCGGCACCTCGAAGCTACTATGTGCCTCGCCCGGGCTACTACGGCGGTTACGCCGGCGGGTATGCCGTACGCAGTTACAGCTACCCCGGTTACGCGGGTTATCCCCGTCGTTAGGTAGGCATGCGCAGGGCTAGCAAAGCCGTCGCTCGGGGCGGCCGGCCCTCGCGCGCCGAGGCGTTGCGCCTGCGCGAGCGGATCCTGGTGGCTGCGACCGAATTATTTCTCGCGGAAGGCTACGGATCGACGAGCATCGAAGCGGTCGCAAAGCGCGCGGGTGTCTCCAAACGCACGCTTTATGACCGCTTCGACGACAAGGCGGCGTTGTTCACCGCAGTCGTCCATCGAATCATCGCGCAAATCCGGCCGCCGCCGGAGGTGCCGCTGGTCGAGGGAGCAACATTGGCCGATATCCTGCGACGCCTCGCCCTGCTCATCCTGCATGCGGCGTTGTCTCCCCAGGCGATTGCCCTGCACCGTCTCGTGAACGCGGAATCCGCACGCTTTCCCGAGCTCGTGCGCGCGGTCGCGAGCGAGGGCAGCACGCGCGAGGCGACGGATCTCATCGGCAGTTTGCTCGAAGGCGGCCTCCGCGATGCGAAGCTCAGCGCCGAGAATCGCGAGTTCGCGGCCGCGCAGTTCATTTTCATGGTCGTGGCGCTGCCTCAGCGCCGCGCGATGGGTTTCGGCACGCCGATGACGCAGGCCGAGCTCGACGCCTGGTGCGTCAGAGTGGTCGGTCTGTTCCTCGACGGGTGCCGGAGCCTCGGTCGCGGGTGAGCGCCGGCTCGATTATCATGGTCGGCCACGCGAACCCGCCTACACCGGGCGGGGCGAATCAACCAAACCCACGGGATTCATGCATGAATCACTCGATCGAACGGCTCCTTTTGCTCGCGGCCTCCAGCCTGGTCTGCTGCTCGGCTGCATTTGCGGCCTCGCCCTCCGGAGCTGCGCCCGGCGCCGGCTCTCACGGTCCCCTCTTCGGCTTCACCGCCGGCGAGTCCGCCACGCAGGAATCGGTCGAGCAGCGTTTCGACAGCGACCTGAATCCGGCCGACCTCCGCGCTTGGATGAAGAACCTGTCCTCCGAGGCCAATCAGGTGGGCTCGCCGCACGACAAGGCGAATGCCGAGTTCGTGCGCGATCAGCTCAAGGCGTGGGGATGGGATGCGCAGATCGAGGTCTTCTACCCGCTGTATCCCACGCTGAAAGAGCACACCCTCGAGCTCGTGGCGCCGACGAAGTTCGTTGCCGCTCTCAAGGAGCCGCCGGTGGCGGGCGATGAGACCTCCTCGCGCACCGACGGCATGGGCCCATACAACGTGTATGGAGCGGACGGCGATGTCACGGGCGACCTCGTGTACGTCAACTACGGCATGCCCGACGATTACAAGGACCTCGCGCGCCGGGGTGTCGATGTCAAAGGCAAAATCGTGATCACGCGCTACGGCGAAGGCTGGCGGGGTCTGAAACCCAAACTGGCGCAGGAGCATGGCGCCATCGCCTGCATCATCTACTCCGACCCGCAGGGCGACGGCTACGCGCAAGGCGACGTGTATCCGAAAGGCGGCTGGCGCCCGGCCGACGGCGTGCAGCGCGGCTCCGTCGCGGACATGCCGGTGTATTCGGGCGACCCGCTCACGCCCGGCGTGGGCGCCACGAAGAACGCCAAGCGGCTGCCGCTTTCGGAAGCGAAGACGCTGATGAAGATCCCGGTCATTCCGATTTCCTACGGCGATGCCCAGCCGCTGCTGGCGGCTCTCGCCGGCCCGGTCGCGCCCAAGGCCTGGCGCGGTGCTCTGCCGATCACCTACCACATCGGCCCGGGGCCGGCGAAAGTGCATCTGTCGATCAGCTCCGATTGGGGCCAGAAGCCCTTGTACGACGTGATCGCCCGGATCCCCGGGTCGCAGAAGCCGGATGAATGGATCGTTCGCGGCAATCACCGTGACGGGTGGGTATTCGGCGCCTGGGACCCGCTCTCCGGCCACGTGGACATGATGGCGGAGGCGAAGGCGATCGGAGCGCTGTTGAAGACCGGCTGGCGGCCGAAGCGTACGCTGGTGTTTGCCAGCTGGGACGGCGAGGAGCCGGGGCTGCTCGGCTCGACGGAGTGGGCCGAGACCCATGCCGAGGAGTTGCAGCACAAAGCCGTGCTCTATCTGAACTCGGACACCAATTCGCGCGGATTCCTGGAAGTCGGCGGCAGTCATTCGCTGCAGCACCTGGTCAACGACGTTGCCGCCGGCGTGAGGGATCCGGAAACCGGCGCCACGTCGCAGGCGCGGCTGCGCGCGAAGACGCTGGTCGATGGCTATGAGAAGGGAGCTTCCGAGCGCGAGAAAAAGGACGCGACGATGGCGGCCGCCGGCGGGGACCTCACGATCGAGGCGCTCGGCTCGGGGTCCGACTTCACGCCGTTCCTGCAGCATCTGGGCATCACGTCGCTGTCCATCGAGTACGGCGGCGAGAGTGAGCAGGCCGGTGTCTACCATTCCAATTACGACTCTTTCGATCACTACGTGCGGTTCGGCGATCCGGGTTTCGTCTACGGGATCGCCGAGGCCGAGACGGTCGGACACGTCATTCTGCGGGTCGCGGATGCCGATGTGCTGCCGCTGCAATTTGCAGGCTTTGCGCAGGCCGTGGACGGCTATGTCGGTGAGTTGCACCAGCTGGCGGATCAGAAGCGCAAGGCCGCGCAAGAGCTCGGCAAGCTGTTGGATCAGAACGCGTTCACGCTCGCCTCCGACCCGACGCGACCGGTACTCGCTCCGCAGCGTGACCCCGAGGTGCCGTATCTCGATCTCGCGCCGCTCGACAATGTGGCGGCGCGCTTGAAGAAGAGCGCGAAGGCATATGACGACCTTTACGCGAAGCTCGAGGCGGGCACGTCGAAATTGAACCCTGCGCAAAGCCGGGAGCTCGATGAGCTATTGGGCGGCATGGAAGGAACGCTGCTGTACGCTCGCGGTCTGCCCGGCCGGGACTGGTACAAGCACCTGGTCTACGCGCCAGGGCTGTATACCGGGTACGGCGTCAAGACCCTCCCGGGAGTGCGGGAGGCGATCGAACAGAACCACTGGGACCAGGCGGACCAGTACGCCGTGCTGACGGCGGCAGCGCTCACAGCGTATTGCGACCGGCTCGACCAGGCGGCGGCGTTGCTGGGACGCGGGAGCTGACGCGAGACTTCGGACCTGCTCGCCTCTGGGTTCCGGGGGACGCGTGCATCACCCCTTCGACAAATTCCGCGAACCTTCGGGCCTTTGTCGTCGGCGTCCGACCGGCCGGGAAAACGGCCCAGAGATCCATCGGCGGCAGCTCCCAGTCTTGAAGCACTGTCGTGACGGTCCCGTCGACGATCTCAGGCGCGAACATCCATTCGGAGGTGACGGCGATCCCCGCATGTGCGAACACCGCCGCGCGCACGCCTTCGGCCGCGCTGACGTGCAACCGGCCCTGCAAAGTGACCGTCGACTCGACGCCCTTTCGCTGAAAAGTCCAGACCGCGCCCCCGCCCCGCTGCGCGTAGATCACCGCTTCATGCGAGGCAAGGTCGTCCGGAGTCGCCGGCAGACCTGTTCGCTCGAAATACCCCGGAGTGCCCAGGACCACGTGCCGGCAGCTTGCGATCCGCCGTGCGGTGAGCGAGGAGTCCGCGAGCTTACCCATGCGCAGCGCGATGTCGATGCCTTCCCGAACCAGGTCGATATTCCGATCATCGAGCACGACCTCCATCTCCAGATCGGGGTGCTGCGCCAGGAATTCCGGCAGGCGCGGCATCAGGTAGATCCGCGCAAAGGTCACGGCCGCGGAGACGCGCAGCTTGCCGACCAGGCCCGCACCGGTGCCGCGCGCCGCCAGCTCCGCTTCGTCGGCCTCCTCGATCAACCGCCGGGCCCGCTCATAGAAATTGAGGCCGGCCTCGGTCGGTGAAAGCCCGCGCGTCGTGCGGACGAGCAGTTTCACCCCGAGCCGATCCTCGAGCTGCGCAATGGACTTGGAGAGTGCGGGCTGCCCGACGCCGAGATGACGGGCGGCGCGGGAAAACGAGCCGGAGTCGACCACCAGCACGAAAGCCTGCATGGCCCTCAGCCGATCATGCATATGCCTCCAAAGAATAGGTCTTATCGTCCAATCATTACTGCCGCTTCGCGTATGCAATAG
>DASYAC010000141.1:0-24141 GCA_036501585.1 Steroidobacteraceae bacterium | reverse complement strand
GCCGTCAACAATCTGCTGCTATTTGTCGATCTGATCATCCTGCCTGACATCGATCTGTCGATCTGGCGTCTTGGGGTCGCCGTGGTCGCCATGAGTGCGTTGCTGTTCGGCCTGATCTGGGAGTCGAAATAGCCATGAGATCATTTCTTTTCGGGGCAGTCACGATTGAGACCGCTCTCGCCGCCCTCTATTTTGTCCGGTATTGGCGTGTAAGCGGTGATCGCCTTTTTGGCTACTTCGCGTTCGCGTTCGGCTTCATGGCTCTCAATTGGATAGCGGTGTCGGCCATCGATCCTAGATTGGAGGCGACACACCTCGTATATCTGCTGCGTCTGACAGCGTTCGTACTCATCATCGTCGGCATTTGGGACAAAAACCGCGGCAATGCCCGTCCTTCGTGATATGAGAGCGCGGGCAAGTACGAGCGCTGGATCGCGGTTTGCACGCGCGAGTACGGCGAGCTGCGTCGCCGTTCGGGTACTCCCCTTATTACCCCTCGTTCGACTCTTGCCAACACCGTCAAGGCGGCTCTTGGCGCAGTTCTCGCCTGTTGGCCATCACCGGTCAACGAGAAGCTCTGTCAACGCGTCGCGAAGCCGCATGATTCGCAGGTTCTCGATGCGGCGCCCGAAGAATGATCCGAACGCGCGTCGATCGCCCGTCACCAGAACATCGGCGCCGCACTGGAGCGCGGCGGCCAGAATCGGAATATCCGATGTATCCGACAACTTTGCTTCTTGTGCTCGCTTGAGCGCCACACCGCTCGCTTCTTGAACATGGAAGATCGTGGCGGTAATGGCTTCGAACCCCTCCACGGAATCGGCAGGGCTCTTAAGCGCCAAATTACGCCGTGCTTCCTCAAAGGCGTAGTCGGAAGACAGCAACTCGCAATCGCCTTTTGCCGCGAGCGCGAGGAGATCGTGCACTGGACTTGAGGCAGAATACCCGGCGAGGAAGAGAATATTGGCATCCAAAAAAAGTCGCAACGAAGCTCAGCCCGCTCGATCGCGCAAGCGGGTCCTCACGCGGTTTCGTGTCTCTTCGTCTACGGTGCTTTCGGATTCAAACTCGCTGATTCGGGCGTCCGAGTACATCTCAATCGGGAGAACCGCTGCCGGCCGCAACCGAATGACGCCATCGTCGGACACCTCCAGCAATAATGTTTCATCTCCTTTCAAATTCAGACGCTTCATAACTGCACGGGGGATCGCGATTTGACCGTTTTTCCCAAGTTTAATGGCTTCCATGGCAAGCTCCTCGGAAATAGGAATATAGGATATCCGATAAATGGTTGAAGGACTACAATTCAGATAACCACAATATAAACAACTCGTTACGACATCCGAGAATGATACTTATCGGACACGGGCCGATGGGGGTGTCTGGCCGATGGGCGCGCTGTTTTGCATGGCAACGAGGGGCCTGCCTGCCCTCAAAGGCGGCTATGCGCTCATCTCGCCGCTGCTGTATTGTCGCCGGATTACAGACGGGGAATCGCCATGTCGGAAGAGAGTTCGAGCCTGACCAGCGTACGAGTCGCGGACGCGTCCGACGCGTACGATCTGCGGCGGGTGGGTGCCCACCCCGATTACTGGTATCCGGTTGCCTGGTGCCATGAGCTCAAGGTGGGGAAGACGCTCGGCCGGCGCTTCGCCGGCGATCCGATCGTCATCTATCGGGGCCAAAGCGGCCAGGTGTTCGCGCTGGAGGATCGCTGCGCGCATCGTCAGGTGCCGCTGCATCTGGGCGTGGTCACCGGCGAGGAGCTCAAGTGCCACTATCACGGTTGGTGCTACGCACCTACCGGCAAGTGCGTGAGCGTCCCGTATCTCGGCAGGGAGCGGTTGCCGAACGGCGTGAAGAGCTATCCGGTGCGCGAGCTGGACGGATTGATCTTCGTCTTTCCCGGCGACCCCGCTCTGGCGGAGAGCCGGTTTCCCAAGACCCTGGGAGCCTCGCAGCGCAAGGAATACAAGACGCGCCGGCTGAACCGCGAAGTGGCCTGCCACTACACGTTCATGCACGAGAACCTGTTCGACATGAATCATCAGTTCATGCACAGGAAGCAAATGGGCTCGATCCGCGCCAATTGCCTGGGCCGCAAGCACGGCGAGGACTGGGCACAGGTGGAGTACAGCTTCAGCCGCACCGGCGGCAAGAGCTCGGTCGGCGAACAAGTCATCGTCGATCTGATGCGCAAGCGCACCGTGGCGAAGAAAGATTTCTCCGATCACATGCGGATTCGCACCGACTACCCCGCGCAGAGTCTCAAGGTTTGGGTCGGGCGCAACATCCAGGAGGGCGACGATCCCGTGCTCGAAGTCTGGCTCGGGTATACCCCGCTCGACGCCGCGCAGCGCACGAATCGCACCTATGGCTATCTTTCCGTGAAGAAGCCCAGGTTCCCGGTCGTGATCCACGCGGTATGGCCGTTCGTCGTGTGGTTCACGGAGAACATCTTCCGCGAGGACAAGGAAATCGTCGAGTACGAGCAGCGGGCCTACGATGCGCAGGGCGCCGACTGGAACAACGAAGTGTTTCCCGCCATCCGCGATCTTCGCGGCGTGCTCGCCCGCTGCGGCAAACCGATGGACTAGATTCTCGGCCCGCCCGGGTACCAATTGAATCGGCCGCCGAGCGCCATGACGGCGGGCACCACGAAAGTGCGGATCACCGTCGCATCCACCAGTACCGCAACGCAAAGCCCGACTCCCATCATTTTCAGCACCGGGAGCTCGGCACCGACGAACGCGCCGAACACCACCGCCATGATGAGGCCCGCGCCCGTGATCACCGGCGCCACGGCGACGAGACCCGAGACGGTGGCTCGATCGTTGTCGCACTCGGCGATGTAGGCGCGCTTGATTCGAAACAGCAGGAAGAGCTCGTAATCCATCGAGAGCCCGAAGCTCAGGCAGAATACCATCATGGGCACTTCCAGCGGGATGGATGCGAAGGGCCGTTCGAGGCCGACCAGGCCGTTGAGCCAGCCGAGCTGAAAGACGGCCACGACGGCGCCGATGCCCGCCGCCACCGCGAGCAGATTCATGAGCACCGCCTCGATAGGCAGCAGGTAGGAACGGAACGCGAAGAACAGCATGAAGAGGGTCGCGCCCACGACGAATCCGACGATTTTCGGCAGGCTCTTGAACATGTCATCGTTGAAGTCATTGTGTTCGGCGGGCGTGCCGCCGATGGCGACGGTGAACGGTCCCTGCGGGGCGATCTTCGCAAGGTCCCGGGCGAGAGTTCCGATGCGCTTCACGCTGAGCGAGTCGGCGGGGGTGATCTCGAAGAGCGCGGCGCCCCGGTTCTTGCTCAGGTACAGCTCCGCGATTTGCGGATTGGCGCGCAGCGCCTCCTCGGGATTCTGATAGAGCGCGGAGTATTCCGCCGTGCCGAGACCTTTGCGCAGGTTGAACGGCGAGGCGACGGAGGCGATCCGAGGATCGCTCGCGAGCCTCGTGGCGTACTCGGCGAGAGGCGCGATGTGCGAGGCCGCGAGCAGCGGCTGACCGTCGATCGTGCGCACGATGGCGTAGATCGTGAGCGAGGAGTTGTCGCTGCGCACGGTGCTCAGAATGTCGGCGCCGGCCCGGGATTCGGTCGCGCGCGGCAGGAACCAGCGCTCGTTGCTCACGCCGGTGCTCGCCTTGTGCAAGGGCAGGGCGAGCGCCAGCACGCACAGGCCCGACACCAACAGCGTCTTCTTCGGGTGCCGGATGATCCATTCGCCCAGCCGCCGCCACAGCTCGGTGGTATTGCCGAGCCTCAAGCGAGGCGGAACCACCGACCAGCGCTCGATGTAGGGACCCAGAAGGACCAAAGCGGCGGGGAGGAGAGTCAACGCCGCGAGCACCGACACGCACACCACGAGGGAACCGCCGATGCCCGCACATCGGGTCTCGACAATCGGGCTGAACAAGAGGCCGAGGAATCCGATCATCACGGTGATGCCCGACCAGGTGATGGTCTGTCCCGCACGTGCGACGGTATCCGCGACCGCCTCGGCGATGCTCGTTCGAGCCCCGTGCTCGCGGTAATAGGTCACCATGAGCAGCGAATAATCGATGCCGATCGCCAGTCCGATCATGGTCACGACGTTGCTGAGCAGATTCGACACCGGGAGCATCTCGGCGAGCAGAAAGGCGACGCCGAGCGAGACCGTGGTGGTCGCGAGTCCCATGAGAAACGGCAGACCCGCCGCGACCAGAGTGCCGAACGCCATCATCAGAATGACCAGGGTCAAGGGCAACGCGTGCTTTTCGGCATGGTCGCCTCCCGTGGCACTCCAGGCATTCACGTCGAAGTCCGCCGCCGGCCCCCCCGTCACTGCGGCCCGGGCGGAAGGGTCGAGGCGCAGGAGCTGGGCGCGCAGCGGAGCGACCGCCTCACGGACCTGGACGACGGCGCGCTGCTCGGCCTCCTTGTCGGCCGATGCCAGGCCGACGAGCAGCAGGGTCACATGACCGTCGGAGGAGCGCATCTCAGGGTCGTGCGTCGCCGCGTAATCCGCAACGCGCCGGACCGAGGGAAGCGCGCCGAGCACTCGAGCGGCGTTTCCAATCCACGAAAGATAGGGCGCGTCATCGACGTTCAGCCGCGGGGCCGATACCGCCAGAACCAAGGGATCGATGAACGGATTGGAGAACTCCGTGCGAAGTGCGTCGGCCGCCAGAATCGAGGGGCTTCCCGGAATGCCGGCGGTGCCGCCGACGGCGACGGTGGGCAGCTTGTGGGCCCCGACGGCGCCGAGGGCGATCGCCACGACCCAGCCGAGCAGCACGACACGAGGATGTATGGCCACCCACTGGCCAAGCCTAAAAAATCTGGATTTCACACTTCGCCTGCAGGATTGGCCTTAACCGCCGATGTTAATGGTTTTTGCATGCTTTGGGGGTGTGCAGGGGGTTTTGCAGCTGTCATTTTGATGACACAATAAAAGTTACCGCGCGGTAATTTCTCGGGGTGGTCCATCCCGGCCGGCGTCATTTTTCAACGAGGCCTATGTCCAATTCGGAGACTCTGCGCGCCCCCTGCGACGCCCGACGCCCCTGGGATGCAAGAGCCGCACGGCGCCTGGTGGCTCCGCTCAAGGACAGCCGGGTCACCCCCAACCACCTGACCACGCTCCGGCTGGTGGTCGGTCTGGGTGGGGCAGCCGCGTTCCTGCCTGGAACTTATGGATGGTCCAACGTCGCGGCGCTGCTCCTGGTGCTGTCGAACTTTCTCGACCACGCGGACGGAGAGCTCGCACGGCTCAGCGGCAAATTCAGCCGCTTCGGCCATCTCTACGACCTGGCAGCCGATGCCGCGGTCACGGTCTTGACGTTCGTCGCGGTCGGTATCGGCGTCAGCGCAAGCGGCCTGCAGACGTCGGTGTTCCCGCCCGCGTTGCTCGGGTTGGTGTCAGGCTGCGCGATAGCGCTGATTTTCTATCTTCGCATGCGGCTCGAGGAGCGCCTCGGCAAAGCGGGTACGGCGCAGGCGTCCATGGGCGGCTTCGAGACGGAAGATTTTCTCTATCTGTTGCCGCTCATGACCCTGTGCGATGGTGCCCCGCTGGTCCTGATGGCCGCGTCGGTCATCGCGCCGCTATACGCCTTCTGGGTCGTGGTCGAGTACCGGCGTGCGATGCGGCGGCTGCATTTAATGACCGCCCAATCGGGTTCGGGCTAGCTGCCCGATTTCTCATGTCGGTCATTCATCCCATCGATGGCGAGGCGGCCGCCGGGGCGCCGGAACTCGGCCCTCGACTGGCCGAGCTCGCGACCGCCGGCCTGCGGGAGGAGTATTCGCGGCAAGGCGCCTTCCTGCACGTACCCGATTTTCTGCCGGAGGCGATCACCGAGCGGCTGATCGCGGCCGCGACCGCCGCCGAGCCGCTGATCCATCGCAATTATCTTCCCGGTCACAAGCAAGGCGGCAGCGTCAGCCGCCATGCCATCGACTCGCACGCTCCATTCATCGCGGAGCTGTATAGATCACGCGCATTGATCGAGTGGCTCGGCGAGTTGTCGGGTGAGCCGCTTCAGGCCTCGCCGCCGGATGACCCCCATGCGTATGCGCTCTATTTCTATACACGGCCGGGAGACCACATCGGCTGGCATTACGATACGTCCTACTACGCCGGCCGTCGATACACCCTGCTTTTCGGCATCATCGATCGATCGTCCTGCCGCCTCGACTACGAACTGCACACACGCGAAGCCGGCGCCGCCGTGGTTCCGGGCTCGGTGAGCATCGCCCCCGGGGGGCTGGTTTTTTTCGACGGCGACAAATTGAGGCACCGGATCACCCCGCTCGGGGCGGCCGAGATGCGCGTGTCGTTGACGTTCGAATACGTGACCGATCCCAGGATGCATCTCGGCCGGCGGCTGATATCCGACATGAAGGACGCCGTCGCCTATTTCGGCTTTCGCCAAGTCTTCAGCCGCGCCCTTCGCAGGGGTCCGCCGAATCCATGAGCCGGGGGACACGCTGGCTGTTTTCCGCGGGAGTATTCATATTCGTCGCCGTGCTCGCCTCGCAGGGCCTGCCGGCGGTGCTCTCGATGCTGGCGCTCGCAGGCTGGGGGCTCGTGCCGGTCGCGCTCTATCACCTGGTGCCGTTGGCGCTCGATGCGGCGGCGATCCGCGTGCTGTTCGATCGCGGCGCGGCTCGCGAGCCCATGAGGTGGGCGCTCCTCGCGCGTTGGGTGGGCGAATCCGCCGCCGGTCTCATGCCGGCGGGCCAGATCGGCGGACCGGTGCTGATGGCCCGCCATCTGGGTCAGCTCGGCATGAGCACCCGGGACGCGGCGGCGGCGATCACGGTCAGCACCACCCTGCAGAGTTTCGCGCAAATCGGATTCGCGATGCTCGGCGTGAGCCTGCTGGGCGCACACGCAAGCCACCTCTCCGAGGCGGCGCTGCGGACGTCGGTGCTGCTCGCGAGCGCTTTTCTCGGTCTGCAAGTGGCGGGATTCTATCTGGCGCAGCGCCGCGGCTTGTTCAGCAAGGTGATGCGCACCGCGGCGCGTATTTTCGGGAAACGGGACTGGTCGCACTGGATGATTCACGCGGAAGCCATCGATTCCGCGGTGGAGCGCACCTACGCCCGAGCCGGCGCGGTGGCCGCGAGCTTCGCCCTGAATCTCGCCGGCTGGGTGGTCGGTACCGTGGAAGTGTACTGGATCCTCAGGCTCATCGGCTCGCCGGCGAGCTGGACGGATTCGCTGATGCTGGAAAGCGTCGGACAGGCGATCAGGGGCGCGGCCTTTGCCATCCCCGGCGCGCTCGGTGTGCAGGAAGGTGGTTATCTGTTGCTCGCATCGCTGATAGGATTGCCCTCCCATGCGGGACTCGCGCTGTCGCTCGCCAAGCGTACGCGGGAAATATTCCTGGGGTTGCCGGGCCTCATATATCTGCATCGGTCCGAACGGAGCGGGGCGAACGCCGCGGCCGATAAGATCGCAGTGCCCAACATATCGAAGGATTTACATTAATCAATGCGTGCCATCATTCTCGCCGCCGGCCGCGGGCTTCGTTTGCAGCAGCCGGAGGATCGCCAGCTTCCCAAATGCCTGTTGCGTTTCGGCGGCAGGAGCCTCCTCGAGCGGCATCTGCTTTTCCTGAGGAGCGCCGGTATCGACGACATCGTGCTCGCCCTCGGCTTTCGCCGTGAGCTCGTCGAAGAGGAGCTCATGCGTCTCGACTGGAGGCCGCGGCCCGACCTCGTGGGGAACGCCCGATTCGACCTGGGCAGCATGCTCACGGTACATACCGTCGCGGAGGCGATGACCCGGGGGGGCGATGTGCTGCTGATGGACGCGGACGTATTGTACGACGCGCGCATCTTGCGCGCGTTGACCGCCGGATCCGAATCGATCAACCGCCTGCTCATCGACCGCGATTTCGAGACGGGCGAGGAGCCCGTGAAGCTCTGCGTGCGCGGCGGCGTGCCGATCGAGCTTCGCAAGCAGCTGGCGCCGGACCTCGAGTACGACACCGTGGGAGAGTCGGTGGGCTTCTTCCGCTTCAACGAGGCGGGCGCGAGGCGCCTGGCGGCACTGGTCGCGGGCTATGTGGAGCGGGACTCGAGCCACCTGCCCCATGAGGAGGCCGTGCGGGATCTCATCCGCGAGCAAAGCCAGGCGTTCGAGCTCGCCGACGTCACGGGCGCACCGTGGATCGAGATCGATTTCTCCGAGGACGTTACCCGCGCAGAGCGCGAGATTTTGCCCGAGCTTCAATCGCTCCCGGGAGTGAAACCATGAACGCATCCGTTCAACGGCCGCAGATACCCACGCCGAGCGATGACTCCGCCAGGGAGGTGCCGCGCAGCGCCGGGGAGGTGCCGCTCGGCGTCAGGGACGCACCGCTCAGCCGCGCCCGGAAACTGCGCCAAATGCTCGAGAGTCCGGAGCTCGAGTTCCTGATGGAGGCCCACAACGGGCTCTCGGCGCGGATCGTGCGAGAGGCCGGTTTCAAGGGCATCTGGGCGTCGGGCCTGTCCATTTCGGCGCAATTCGGGGTACGCGACAACAACGAGGCGAGCTGGACCCAGGTCGTCGACATGCTGGAGTTCATGGCCGATGCGAGCGACCTTCCCATCCTGCTCGACGGCGATACCGGTTACGGTAATTTCAACAATCTGCGCCGCCTGGTGCGCAAACTCGAACAGCGCGGCGTCGCGGGCGTTTGCATCGAGGACAAGCAGTTCCCGAAAACCAACAGTTTTCTGAACGGCGAGCGGCAGCCGCTCGCCGACATCGAGGAATTCGCCGGCAAGATCGCGGCGGGCAAGGATACGCAGCGGAATTCCGATTTCTGCATCGTCGCCCGCGTGGAGGCGCTCATCGCGGGCTGGGGGATGGAGGAGGCGCTGAAACGCGCCGAGGCCTACCGGCACGCGGGCGCGGACGCCATCCTGATCCACAGCAAGTTGTCCAAGGCGGACGAGATCGTGGCGTTCGCGCGCGAATGGGCGGGGCGGGCGCCGCTGGTGATCGTGCCGACGCGCTATTACAGCACCCGGACCGACGTGTTCCGCCAGGCCGGCATTTCCGTGGTGATATGGGCAAATCACCTGGTGCGCTCCGCGGCCACCGCCATGCAGAGCGCCGCCAAGGAAATCCATCAGAGTGAGACCCTGGTCAACATCGAGGATCGTATCGTCCCGGTCGAGGAGATCTTCCGTCTCCAGGATGCCGACGAGTATGCGGCCGCCGAACGGCAGTATCTTGCCGCGGCGGGGGTCGCGCGATCGGCCGTCGTGCTGGCCGCGAGCCGCGGCCGCGGGCTCGAGGCACTCACGGCGGATCGGCCGAAGGTCATGCTGCCGATCGGCGGCAAACCGCTGCTGCGCCGCCTGGTCGACGGATTCAAGAAGCAGGGCATCAACGACATCACCGTGGTCGGCGGATACCGTGCCGATGCGATCGACCGGGCGGGCATCAAACTGGTCGTCAACGAGCGTTACTCCGAGACCGACGAGCTGGCTTCTCTCGCCTGCGCCGCCGACCGGCTGGAGTCGGACACGCTGATCTCGTACGGCGATCTTCTGTTCAAGAGCTACGTATTGCGTGACCTGGTGGAGAGCAAGACGGACTTCACGGTCGTGGTCGATTCCTTGCGCTCGGCGCCGGACAACCGCACCGTGCGCGATTTCGCCTATTGCTCGCGAGGCGACGACCGAGGATTGTTCGGCACGGCCGTTCTCCTCGAGCGCGTCGTGAGCAAGGCGGACGCGGCGGACGCCTCGCTCGAACCCGAGGCGATGGATCCGCCCGCCCAGGGACGCTGGATCGGCGTGCTGTACGTCAGCCGGCGTGGACTCGCCACCCTCAAGGCCACTCTCGTGGAACTGCGTTCGCGGCCCGATTTCGACCGGCTGGACATGCCGGCGCTGCTGAACGCGCTGATAGCCGGCGGCGCGTCCATCGAGGTGCTCTATGTCCACGGCCATTGGCGCGGGGTCAACGATCTCGACGATCTGCGCCGCGCCGTGGATTTCGCCCATGGCGAGGCGCCGTTCGGCAGCGAGCCCGCGGCGGGGCCGTCCCCTCCGCATGATTGAAGCCGGGCAATTCGTCGACCCCGCGCGCGAGCGCGGGTTTCGCCGGTACGCGGGCGTTCCGTGCTCCTTTCTGACGCCGTTCATCAATTTCGTGCTGCAGGAGCCGTCGCTCGAATATCTGTCGATGGCCAACGAAGGCGATGCGGTCGCGTACATCGCGGGCATCGCGCTCGGGGGCGATGCCGGCCGAACCCATGGGCGCGGAATCACGATGATGCAGAATTCCGGTCTGGGCAACGCGGTGAGTCCGCTCACCTCGCTCACGTGGACGTTCCGGTTGCCGCAACTTCTCATCGTCACCTGGCGGGGGCAGCCGGGAATCGCCGACGAGCCGCAGCACGCTTTGATGGGGCCGATCACCCCGGCGCTCCTCGAGACCATGGAGATCCCGTGGGAATTGTTCCCCACGCGGGCCGAGCAGGTCGAGGCGGTGCTCGACCGTGCCACCGCACATATGGACTCTACCGGGAGGCCCTATGCGCTTTTGATGCAGAAGGGGAGCGTTGCCCCCGTCGCGCTCGAGTCCGGAAAAAAGCCCGCCCTCCGTTATGACCCCGCTGCCGCGGTCGAGCACCGGGCCGTGCGCGGGGCCGGCGGTGCGGCGGCGCGGGCGGCCGTGGAGTGGCCGTCACGACACGACGCTTTGCGCGAGATGGTGGCTCGCACCCCGGTATCGTCCACGGCGATCCTCGCCTCGACGGGATATTGCGGGCGCGAGCTCTATGCGATCGCGGACCGAGCGAATCAGTTGTACATGGTGGGCTCCATGGGTTGCGTCGTGCCTCTCGGGCTCGGTCTTGCGCGGGCGCGCCCCGATCTCGAGGTCTTGATGCTCGATGGGGATGGTGCGGCTCTGATGAGGATGGGTGCATTCGCGACCGTCGGAGCGTATGGGCCGCCGAACCTGCGGCATTTGCTGCTCGATAACGGCGTGCACGATTCCACGGGCGGGCAGGGGACGGTGTCTTCGCGGGTGTCGTTCGCCGGCGTGGCAGCCGCCTGCGGCTATGCCGAGGCGCTGGAGACCGACGAGGTCGAGATCATAGGCCGCTGGCTGGAGGCGCCGGCCCGCGGCGGACCGCGCTTCGCCCGCCTCTTCATTCGTCCGGGCACTCCGCATGACCTGCCGCGACCGTCGATGGCACCTGCCGACGTGAAATCGCGCTTCATCCGTCATTTTCAAATCGGAGCTCGATGATGTTATTGCTGAACCCCGGCCCCGTTACCCTCACCGAGCGGGTGCGGCGAAGTTTGCTGCAGCCGGACCTATGCCACCGCGAGAGCGAATTCTTCGATCTGCAGGACGAGATCCGGTCGCGATTGCTCTCGGTCCACGGCCTGAATCCGGACGAATGGCAGGCGGTGCTCATGACTGCGTCGGGAACCGGTGCGGTCGAGTCCATGACGGCGGCGCTGGTTCCGGAGGCAGGGCGCGTGCTCATCGTCGAGAACGGCGTGTACGGCGAGCGGATCGCCCAAATCTGCGCGCAGTACCGGATCTCGCACGAGCGTCTCAGCGCGGAATGGTTGAGCGCCGTCGATTTGGATGCGATCGCCGCCCGGATCGACTCCGGCGCAGGGCGGATCACGCACGTCGCCATCGTGCACCACGAGACCACCACCGGACGGCTCAACGAGCTCACGGCGCTCGGCGAGATATGCCGGGCGCGCGGTGTGGGACTCATCGTCGACGGGGTGAGCAGTTTCGGCGCCGAAGCGATCGACTTTGGCGACGCCAGCCTCTGCGCGGTGGCCGGAACCGCGAACAAATGTCTGCACGGTGTGCCCGGAGCATCGTTCGTGATCGTGCGCCGCGCCGCGCTGGCGCGGGCCGCTAGCCGCACGTATTATCTCGACCTGGGCCGCCTCGCGCGGTTGCAGGATGAGCGGGGAACTCCGTTCACGCCCGCGGTGCACGCCTACTATGGCCTCGCGGAAGCATTGCGCGAATTCACCGAGGAGGGCGGCAGGCCCGCCCGCTATCGCCGCTATGCGGCACTTGCCGAGCAGGTCAGGACGGGGCTCGCCGAGCTGGGTATGGGCGGGGCAATACCGGCGCGGGAGTCGTCGGTGGTGTTGCGCGCTTACCGGCTTCCGGCGGGCATCACCTATACGGTACTGCATGATGCCTTGAAGGCCGAAGGGTTCGTGATCTACGCGGGCCAGGGTAATCTGTCGAAGACCCTGTTCCGCATTTCCACCATGGGTAAGTTGACCTCACAGGACATGGACCGGCTGCTCCGATGCTTTGCGCAGTTGCGCGGGTGAGGCCGCGCGCGTGAAGCATTCGACGGCCGGGCTTTTCCTGCGTTGTGCATCGGCGTGTTGCTGGGTCGCGCTCTCGGCCGGTTTGGCGCCGCCGTCGTGGTCGGACGATGCCTTCGACGGGCTTGTCGCCGGCAGCGGCAACGCGTATCTGGCGCAGCTCGAGGCAGTCCCTCCGCCGGCCGCGCCGCCGTTGGCGCCGCCGCCCCCCGGCCAGGCGGGACCGAAGGAGCCCGGGCCGCCGGCCAAGCCTGACGAAGCCAAGCCCGGCGAGCCCAAGCGGTGGTACACACCGATTACGCGCTGGCTCGATCCGAAGACCGCGCCCTTTCTTCCCGTGCCCGAGATCGCGGTCGATCCCGACTCGGGCACCACCCTCGGCCTCATACCCACCATACTGGTCACGGATGAGAACGACGATATCCGCAAGATCATCGCTCCGGACTTGATCCACAATCCCTATTTCGGATGGGGTGTGCACGGGCGCATCTACAGCTACGACTCCCAGGACGAACAATGGTCGATCGTCACGGGCATCCAGGAGCGTGTGGAGCGCGAGTTCGACGGTGAGTATCAGATTGGGCGCCAGCGTCAGGATCGCTGGTCCTTCAACGGGAGCTTGATCTATGCCGTGGACGGAACCCCGCGTTTCTACGGCATCGGCAACGAATCGCCGGCGATCCACCAGACCGATTACACGGCGCAATCCGAATTGCTGCAGCTCCAACCGGGCTACAACCTCTCTCACGCGTGGCAGATCCAGTACACCGCCCGCTTTCAGAACGTCGATGTGCTGCCGGGGACGCTGGCGAACATCGCGACGATCGGCTCGCGCTTCACCAAGGTCCTGGGCGAAGGCACCAATCGAAACTTCTTGAATCGAGTGTCGATCGTCTTCGACACGCGCGACGACATCATCATTCCGACCAAGGGCGCCCAATTGGTGGCCTACGGGGGTATGGCGAGTCGGGATGGCGCGTTCAACGATTCACTCTATACGGAGACCGGCTTCGACGGACGCGCGTTCGTTCCGCTGCAAGAAGCGAAGGCCGTGATCGCGATGCACATGGCGTTGCGCTATCTGCCGACGGCGCACGATGTGCCGTTCTGGGCCCTCTCCAGCATCGGCGGACCCGACACCGTGATCGGCGGCGCGCAGCCGCTGCGCGGCTTCGGCGACGCACGGTTCTACGATCGCGATTCGTTCTCGTCCTCCGTGGAATTTCGCCGCAACATGGTGACTTTCCACGCCGTCGCGACCTCGGTGGAGTTGGAACTGGCTCCCTTCATCGACGTCGGCCGGGTCTTCAACCGCTCGAGCACGTTGCCGTTCGATCAACTGCACAAGGTGTACGGAATGGGATTTCGCGGCATCGCGCGCCCGTACGTGGTGGGCTTCGTCGACATCGGCTACGGCAGCGAGGGCGCCGCGGTGTTCACCGGAATCAACTATCCCTTTTGACCGAGACCGGCGCTGAAGCCGGCCACCACGATTCTTGCACCGCGCAAACGCGAGTCGGCGTACCGTGCGAGCGAATAATTTCGATCGTTGATGGCCTCTTACTTCGATCGTGTGTTAGTTTTGACGCCGATCCACAGTCGGCCGGCCATCAATCGTGTTTGTAAAAAAAACAATTGTTCCGGTGCTCGCCTCGTCCCTGTCGGGTTGCGGCGGCGTGCTCGATCCGCGCGGTCCCGTCGGGGCATCCGAGAAGCTCATTCTCATGGATTCGCTGACGATCATGCTGGTGATCGTCGTGCCGGTGCTCCTCGCGACGCTGGGGTTTGCCTGGTGGTTTCGCGCGTCGAACGCGCGGGCGACCTACCGGCCGAACTGGGCCTTTTCCGGCAGCCTCGAGCTCATCGTCTGGGCCATACCGACCCTGGTGATCACCTTCCTCGGCGGCATCGCCTGGTTCGGATCGCAGGCGCTCGATCCCTTCAGGCCGCTCGACGGCAAGCTCAAACCGATCGAGGTCGAGGCCGTCTCGCTCGACTGGAAGTGGCTCTTCATCTACCCGGATGAGGGCATCGCAACCGTCAACCAACTGGTGATCGCCGCCGGCAGGCCGGTGCATTTCAGGATCACTTCCGCCACCGTCTGGAATGCCTTCTTCGTTCCGCAGCTCGGCAGCATGATCTATTCGATGGCCGGCATGACCAGCCAGCTCAACCTGCAAGCTGACAAGCCCGGTACCTTCCGCGGGCTCTCGAGCATGTTCAGCGGCGACAAATTCTCCGACATGCACTTCGACGTGCGGGCTCTGGACGAGAACGCCTTCGACCAATGGGTCGACTCCGCCAAGCAATCCGGCCCGGCGCTCGACCGGGCGGCGTACGCCCGGCTCGCGCGGATGGCCGATACCGCGCCGGTGTCGATCTACAGGTCCGTCGACTCGACGCTCTTCAAGTCAATCGTCGCGGGAACCGCCCCCGAACCCGACCAGGAGCACCCCTGATGCTCGGCAAGCTCAGCTGGTCTGCCATCCCGTTCAGCCAGCCGATACCCATGGCCGCCTCGATTCTGATGATCGTGGTGATTCTCGCCATCCTCGCCTGGGTCACGCTCAAGGGCCACTGGCCGTACCTGTGGAGCGAGTGGATCACGTCGGTCGATCATAAGCGGATCGGCGTGATGTACTGCGTGCTCGCGTTCTTGATGCTCATCCGCGGATTCACCGACGCGATCATGATGCGGTCGCAGCAGGCGCTCGCCTTCCATGCGCCGGGCTATCTTCCGCCGGAGCATTTCGACCAGATCTTCTCGGCGCACGGCACCATCATGATCTTTTTCGTCGCGATGACCTTCATGATAGGCCTCATGAATTTCGTCGTGCCGCTGCAACTCGGGGCACGCGACGTCGCCTTCCCGACGCTCAACTCGGTGAGCCTGTGGCTCAATGCGGCCGGCATCCTGCTCGTCAACATCTCGCTCGTGATCGGCGAGTTCGGCAAGGCCGGCTGGCTGTCCTTTCCTCCTCTCTCGGAGCTCAAATACTCGCCGGGCGTGGGCATCGACTACTACCTCTGGGCCCTGCAGATCTCGGGTATCGGGACGCTCCTCACCGGGGTCAATTTCGTGACGACGATACTCAAGATCCGCGCCCCGGGAATGACCCTCACGCGCATGCCAATCTTCTGCTGGACCTCGCTCGCCTCCAGCCTCCTGATGGTCGCCGCCTTTCCGATCCTCACCGCGACCTTTGCCATGCTGCTGCTCGATCGCTACCTCGGCTTTCACTTCTTCACCGATACCGCCGGCGGCAACTCCATGATGTACATGAATCTCATCTGGGCGTGGGGCCACCCGGAGGTGTACATCCTCATCCTGCCGGCCTTCGGCGTCTTCTCCGAGGTCATCTCGACCTTCTCGGGAAAGCCGCTGTTCGGCTATCGCTCGATGATCATCGCAACCATGGCGATCTGCATCCTCGCGTTCATGGTCTGGCTGCACCATTTCTTCACGATGGGGGCCGGCGCCGACGTGAACGGCTTCTTCGGCATCATGTCGATGATCATCGCCGTTCCGACGGGCGTGAAGATCTTCAATTGGCTCTTTACTTTGTGGGGCGGCCGCGTCCGCTTCGAGCTGCCGATCCTGTGGGCGCTCGCCTTCATGGTCACGTTCGTCGTCGGCGGGATGACGGGTGTTCTCCTCGCGGTGCCGCCCGCCGACTTCGTGCTGCACAATTCGCTGTTTCTGGTCGCGCATTTCCACAACGTCATCATCGGCGGCGTGCTTTTCGGCGCCTTCGCCGGCTACACCTATTGGTTCCCGAAGGCGTTCGGCTTCAAGCTTCACGTGGGCACGGGCAAGGCGGCGTTCTGGTGCTGGGCGGTCGGCTTCTATGTGGCATTCCTGCCGTTGTACGTCCTCGGCCTCGAGGGCATGACGCGGCGCATGCAGCACTATGACGTCGCCGAGTGGCATCCCTGGCTGATCGTCGCCGCGGCGGGGGCCGCCATCATCCTCTGCGGCATCGTGTTCCAGATCGCGCAGCTCGTCGTCTCGATCCGCCGGCGCGACCAACTGCGCGATCTCACCGGCGATCCGTGGGACGGACGCACGCTGGAATGGATAACCTTCTCGCCGCCGCCGAAGTTCAATTTCGCGGTGATGCCGAATGTCACGGGGAGTGAGGCCTATTGGAACATGAAGCAGACGGCGATCGAGCGGGGCCGGCTCACGGACTTGCCGGACTACAAACGCATCGAGCTGCCGCGCAATAGTCCGACCGGATTCGTGACCGCGTTTTTCGCCGTCCTCGCCGGCTTCGCACTGATCTGGCACATCTGGTGGATGGTCATCGTCGGCTTGGCGGGCGCATTCGGAACATTCGTCGTTTTCGCGTGGCGCGATCGTTCCGAGTACGAAATGTCGGCCGCCGAGCTGGCGAGGATCGATGGCGAGCGGAGGAAGGCGCGAATCGGCCTCGTGGAAGGGCGTGAAGAAGGCATCACTCCCGTGAAGGTTGCCGCGCCGGCCGGCCACGATCCGAACAAGGTCGGTACGCGAGCCGAGGCCGACGGCGGCTTCAAGGGGCCGGCCTCGAAGCGCATCATTACCGGCTACGGGTTCTGGGTGTTTCTCCTGTCCGATTTCATACTCTTTTCCGGTTTCTACGCGGCGTACGCCGTATTGGCGCATGCCACCGCGGGCGGTCCGACGGCGGTGAAGCTGTTCAACCTGAGAATCCTCGCGATCGAAACCGCCTGTCTGCTGCTGTCGAGCTTCGCCTGCGGAATGGCGAGCATTGCCAGCAACGCCCGCAGCATGCTCTGGACTCAGATCGGCTATTTCGTCACCGGAGCGCTGGGTGCGGCCTTTCTCGGCCTCGAGATCAGCGAGTTCTCGAGGATGCTGAGCATCGGAGCGGGGCCCGGCCGCAGCGCCTTCCTGTCCGCGTTCTTCGCGCTGGTCGGCCTTCATGGCTTCCATGTGGCGATCGGTCTCCTGTGGCTCGGAACGATGATGGCCCAGACCTGGGCGAAGGGCTTTCGTGCGGACATCATGCGCCGCGGATTGTGCTTTGCCCTGTTCTGGCACGCACTCGACATCATCTGGGTCGGCATTTTCACCAACGTCTATCTGCTGGGGACGAGCCCATGAGCGAACGCGAGGCCGAGTCAGCCGGCGGCAGCGACCGCCTCGATGCCGCGCCGGGCGATCAGGAGGGGGGCGAGCATCCGGTCGCCGTCGGTGTCGCCAATTATCTCATCGGGCTGGGGCTCGCCGCCGCCCTCACCGCCGCCTCGTTCTGGGTGGCGAGCGGTACGAGTTTGATTTACCCGCTCGGTGTGCCCATGGCGCTGGCCGCGTTGGCCATCGGACAGATGGGGGTGCATCTCGCCTTCTTTCTGCACATCACGACGGGGCCCGATAACACCAACAATGCGCTCGCGCTCGCCTTCGGTGTGCTGATCGTCGGCATCGTCATCGCCGGCTCGCTGTGGATCATGTATCACATGAACATGAACATGATGCTGCCGAGCGACCTGTGAGGACGGGCCGCGGCCTTCATGGCCGCCGCTTTCATGCGAGCCGCTTGCGGACGATATCGGCGACGCGAAGCGCGTTTGCGATGATGGTCAATGTGGGGTTGACCGCGCCGATCGAGGGAAAGAAACTCGCGTCCGCCAGGTAGAGATTGTCGAGCTCATGCGCCCTGCAATCGGTGTCGAGCACCGAGGAGGCGGGATCGATTCCGAATCGCGCGGTACCTGCCTGGTGCGCAGTGCCGCCGATGGGGATTTGCTTGCCGAGATACAGGCTGCGCTCGAGGAGCGTGGGGTGCGCGCCGACGGCCCCGAGCATCTGCTCGAGCTTTTTCTTGAGCCGCCTATGCGCCTCCATGTTGTTCTCCTTCATGTCGAGAATCACCCGGTCGCGGTCGTAGTAGATGCGATTCCCCCGCCGCGGCAGATCCTCGCTGGACAGCCAGAAATCCATCGAATGGCGGGCCATTTCCTCGAACGGCGCCTTGGGCAGCCATTCCAGCCAGCTCGGCAGCACCTCGCCGCGAACCTGTGCGCCGTGCGATGTCGCGCACATCTGGATGAGTCCAAGAGGGTATTCCCAGTCATCCGCCCCGAAATAAAAGTCGCTGATTGCGAGCGTCTTCTGGAACACCGTGTCGTTCGGTTCGCGCATCAGCGCCATCAGCACCGATTGATTGTGCCGCATGTAGTTGCGTCCCACTTGGTCCGAGCCGTTGGCGAGACCGCGCGGATGGGCGGGGCTGGCGGAGCGCAGCAGCAGCAACGCGGTCGACAGTGCGCCGCAGGCCACCACCACGATGTCCGCCGAATAATGCTCGGTGTTGCCGCCGCACTCCACCTCGATGCCGTTGACGACATGCCCGGACGGATCGGTGTGCAATTTCGACACGTAGGCGTTGGTCTTGAGCGTGAGATTGGAGTACGCCCGCAGGGCGGGGTCGATGCACACGACCTGAGCATCCGCCTTGCCGTTCAAGGGGCAAGGGAAGCCGTCGAAGGTGTCGCAGCGGATGCAGGAGCTCGTGGGCGTCGCCTTGCCGTCTTTCTCATCGAGCAGTATGCCGAGGGGCAGATGGAAGGGGTGCAGGCCCTCGCCTCGAAGTCCATCGCTCAGGGCCTGAATGGCCCGCTCGTGCGATACCGGCGGAAACGGGAACGGCTCGCCGCAAGGCGGTTCGTTCGGGTCTTCCCCGCGCAGCCCGTGCACGTGGAACAGCCGCTCGGCCTCGGCATAGTAGGGCTCGAAGGCCTCGTACGGCAGCGGCCATGCTGGCGAGATGCCGTCCGCGTGGCGAATCTCGCCGAAGTCGCGTCCGCGCATGCGCAGCAGCGCCGCGCCGTAGACCTTGGAGTTCCCGCCGACGTAGTAGTGAAGCCCCGGGTGGAATTCACGCCCGTCGCCGCCGTACCAGGTTTCCTTCGCCTGATAGACGCCGTCCACGAATACCGCCTGCGAATCCCAGTTGGCGCGCGAACGCGGCAGATAGTCCCCACGCTCCAGGATCAGGATCCGCTTGCCGCTGGCGGCAAGCCGATGGGCAAAAGAGGCGCCGCCGGGACCGGAGCCGATGACGATGACATCGTAATGAACGTCCGCCATGGCGCGCTCACCCGCCGGTCGAGAAGCCGGGATACAGAGTCATTCCGCCGTCGACGAACAGCGTCGTGCCGACCACGTAATCGGAATGATCCGAGGCAAGCCAGACCGCCGCGCGGGCAATGTCCTCCGGCTCGCCGATCCGCCCGTACGGGACCAGCGTCATCAGCGATTGGTAGGCCTCCGGGGTATTCCAGGCGCTGGTATTGATCGGCGTGCGGATCGCGCCGGGTGCGATGGCGTTGACGCGGATGCGGTGCGGCGCGAATTCCTGCGCCATGCTCTCCATCAGAAGCTTGATGCCGCCCTTGGAGGTCGCGTAATTCGCATGACCTCCCCAGGGAATCTGCTGGTGCACCGAGCTCATGCAGATGATCTTCCCCGCCGCGCAGGACACCGCCGGCACCACTCCCCGGCGCAGGAACTCCGCGACCGCGAGACGCGAGCAGAGGAACTGCCCGGTGAGGTTGATGTTGAGCACGGTGTTCCACTGCGCCAAAGTCATGTCCTTGAACGCGGAATCGCGTTGCAGACCGGCGTTATTGACCAGAATGTCGATGGTGCCGAAGCGCTTCATCATCTCGGCGAACATGGCCGCGACCTCGGTTTCGGAGGACACGTCGGCCTTGACGGCGTGCGCATCGGAGCCGGCGGCGCGGATGGCGTTCACGACGGCCTCGGCCGCTTCGTCGCCGGCGACGTAGTTCACGATCACGTCGGCGCCCGCCTCACCGAGCGCAATCGCGACGCCGCGCCCGATGCCGGAATTGGCCCCGGTCACCAAGGCCTTCTGACCGGCCAGAATTCGCTGAGGAGGCAGGGGAGGTGCGGTGTTCACGGGAGGACTCCTTCGGTGGGTTCAGGGACGCACGGCGCCGCGCTGATTGGTGTACAGCGCATAGAGCGTGTGCGATGCGCAGATGAAGAGGCGCGAGCGGTTGCGCCCGCCGAACGTGAGATTGGAAACCGGACTCGGGACTCTGATCCGCCCCAGGAGCACGCCGTCGGGCGAGATACAGTGTACGCCGTCTGCGGCGCTCGCCCAGAGATTGCCGTCCTCGTCGCATCGAAAGCCGTCCGTGTAGCCGGGCGCTGTTTTGTGGAAGATCCGCCCGGGTCCGAGAAGAGCGTGCGCCGCCGGGATTGAGCGCTCCGAGGCCGCGTGTGCCGGGGCCGAGCGTGCCGGGGCCGAGCGTGCCGGGGCCGAGTGTGCCGGCAGCTCAAACACTCGAATGTACTGCGTCGGATCGGCATCGAATTGCCGCCCGGTCTCCGAGATGTAGAGCAGGCGCTCGTCGGGCGAGAACGCCAGTCCGTTCGGACCTTGGAAATCGCCGGCGACGAGCGTGAGCTCGCCGTTCTCGTCGAGGCGGTAGACCGACGGCGGGAGCTCGGCCTGCTGTTTGCCGCCCTCGTAATCGGTATTGATGCCGTAAGTCGGATCGGTGAACCAGAGGCTGCCGTCGGAGCCGCAGACCACATCGTTGGGCGAGTTGAGACGCTTTCCCTCGAAGCGATCGGCGAGCACGCTCACCGTCCCGTCCCATTCGGTGCGAAACAGGCAGCGATGCCGATGCGAGCAGCTGATCAGCCGTCCCAGACGGTCCCGGGTGTTGCCGTTGGTGAAACCCGACGGTGAACGAAACACCGTGACGCCCGAGTGCTCGCTCCAGCGCATCAGCCGGTCGTTCGGGATGTCGCTGACGAGAAGACAGTCGTGATCGGCGAACCACACCGGGCCCTCGAGCCAGCCGAAGCCGTCCGCCAGTTTCAATAGCGCGGCGTTCGGCAACACATAGTGCCGGAATCGAGGGTCGATGATGTCGGCGTCGCTCATGGGCCTCGCGGGAGTTACTTGAAGTGGCAGGCAGTGCGAAGGGGAGGAACGTGCATCTGCACCGTCATGAGCACCGCCGGCTCGGAGCCGACGGTACCCGAGCGATGCCCCTTGCGTCCCCCGGTCAAAATCGACCCCTGGTCCTCGCCGAGCGAGAACTCGCCCGGTCCCTGCTCGATGCGGGTTCCATCCATGGACTCGATCCACCAGCGTCCCGACAGCACCACGATCCATTGCGGCGCCGGATTCTCATGCCAATCGCCCATCCACCCGACCGGCTGCACCGTGAAAACCACGGTGGCGTCGCCGCGCCGCTGCGGATCGTTCCACTGCGGGGCGGCTGCCCCGACGCGCGCGATCTCGAATTCCGTGAGACGGCACTCGGTCTGATGCGTGATGCCGTCCTCCCCGGTCCAGAGATGCCAGTACGCGACCTGAGGACGCGGTCCTATACTGTCACCCATCGAAGACCTCCACGCGGGGAGCGGCCGGCATCGTGACATTCATGAACGATTACGCACCGACGGTGCTCAGGATCTTCCTGGTCATCCTGTTCCCATTCAGCGGCCTGGACAAGATTCTCAACTGGCCATCCGCCATGAAGCAGGCCGGCAACATCGTCTGGCCCCAGGGAATGCTCGTGATCTCGATTGCCGTCGAGTTCCTCGCGCCGATCGGCATCGTGACCGGCTGGCACGACCGCTTCGCGGCGTTCATTCTGGCGGGGTTCTGCGTCGTTACGGCGATCCTGTTTCATCAGTTCTGGCGCTATCCCGAATTCTGGCGGTTCAGGGAAGGTGAAGGCCTCGAGCATTTCTGGGAGTTCCTCAAGAATTTCGGACTGGTGGGCGGACTCGGACTCATCATGCTCGGGCCTCACACCTCGACATTGAGCGAGTTCGTGAGCCACCCGTTCGTATCCACGCACGTCGCGGGCCCTCAAGCCGGCCGGCCCAGGGAACCGATGCCGTGACTCACGACCAAGAAGCGATGCCCGTCGGGGTCGCTCAACGCAGCGATCCTCTTGAGAAGCGCAGGCGCGGGAGCGTGGCTCTCCGCCAAGGCGGTGCCGCTCACGCTCGCGCCGCCGCCCGCACTCCCCGCCATGACGCCGCTGAGCGTAGTCCAATCGGTTGACAGATCCGTGGCGCCGGCTGTCTCCCGCTCACGCCCGGGAGGACGATAGGCAAGCAGTTCCAGCCCCGGGCCGGCGCCGGAGGCGGGACGAAGTCCCGTGACCCGTAGGCGCGCCGCGGGAACGCCATCCAGTCGCGACTGCGCCGGACCGCCGTTCACCGAGCGGTCCGCGATATGCAGGCCGAGAGAGCGGTAGAACGCGAGGCTGCGGCGCGTCGAGCTCACGGCGAGCGCGCTGTGGTCGATGCCGATAAAGGGCTCGTCGGAGGGGGCCGCGCGCGCCCGTTCATGCCATTCGGGCCGCCCACGGCCGGGTGGCAGCCACAACAACTCCAGCGGATGGCCGTCCGGATCGCGGAACTTGAATGCGCGTACCGCGCCGCTGGACGCGGGCAAGGTCTCCGGGCCGTCGGTGCTGATCGGCTCCCAGCCGCTTCTCGACCTGAGCCGCGAGTAGCCCGCGTCCATGTCGCTCACGACGATGGCGAGATGCTGGAACCATAGATCGTCGCTGCGGCTTCCCGCCGGATAATCTCGTCCCGCCGACTCGAATTGCACGAGCACGATGTCCTCCTCGCCGATGCGCATCCTGACCTCGTTCGCGCGTCGCTCGGCGACGCCCAGCGCCGCCAACACCTCCGGATCGACCGGCCCGCCGGAGACGCGTCTGAATCCCAACGCGGAGCGATAGAAAGACTCCGCGCGGCCGAGATCCGAGACCACGCGGCTGATACTGAGGATGGATTCCGACTGCACCCAGAGGTTGCGCGGTTCACGCGCAGCGACGCCGCCTCTGCCGTGCACGCTCAAAGGGCGCATCGCGCTACTCCGAAGACCCGTACAGCATATTGGCCACGTGCCCGTGCGGGAGCGAACGGTGAATTGCGTATCCTCTTGTAGGACTGCACCGACCGCCGTAAAGCGCCGGGCCGCGGGCGGGGCGGGGCGTGCACGACGGGGGCGTGCACAACCGGCCAGTGTGTGCACGACGGCCTGGTGTGTGCATAATTCAAGGTCACCTGGAGGAGATCATGCGCACACTCGATCAATTCGCGATCACCCGGAAGTGGCCGCCCGAACATCCCGAGCGTATTCAGCTCTACTCGCTGCCGACGCCGAATGGAGTGAAAGTCTCCATCATGCTCGAGGAGACCGGTTTGCCGTACGAGCCTCATCTCGTGAGCTTCGACGCGAACGATCAATCGACGCCGGAGTACCTCTCGCTCAACCCCAATAACAAGATTCCGGCGATCATCGACCCCCGGGGACCCGACGGGGAGCCGCTCGGACTGTTCGAGTCGGGCGCGATACTCCTGTACCTGGCGGACAAAGCCGGCGCGTTTCTTCCCAAGAGCGCATCCGGACGGTACCAGACGATTCAGTGGCTCATGTTCCAGATGAGCGCAGTCGGACCGATGTTCGGACAGGTCGGGTTCTTCCATAAGTTTGCCGGCAAGGACTACGAGGACAAGCGGCCGCGCGACCGCTATGTGGCGGAGTCCAAGCGCCTTCTGGGGGTGATGGACCGGCATCTCGCGGAGCGCCCCTGGTTCGCGGGAGAGACTTACACCGTCGCCGACATCGCGATCTTTCCCTGGGTCAACAATCTCATCGGGTTCTACGGTGCCGCCGAGCTGGTCGGCATCTCGGAATTCAGAAGCGTTCAACGCTCCTTGAAGGCCTTTTTGGAGAGGCCCGCCGTTGCGCGAGGGCTACAGATCCCCAAGCGAGACGGCTGATCCCGGCA
>DASYAC010000140.1:0-7514 GCA_036501585.1 Steroidobacteraceae bacterium | reverse complement strand
CGTGCCCGCGAAAGCGGACAGGATCTCGGTGATCTGCGTAAACGGCGTCACCGACGAGAAACGACCGAGGAGCAGCGCTGCTGCCGCGCAGGCGGCCTCGCCGGCCGCCAGTTCCCAGTGGCCGGACGCGAGCAGCGCCGCATCGAAGGCGATCCCGCTCGCCGCCAGGAGATAGATCGTGAACCAGCGGATCAGCTTGTGGGAGACGTACTTGTAAAGCGTGACGCCGTCCAGCCGGCGCAGCCGCGGCCAGAGCAGCCGATGCACGTTGAACGCCTGACAGGCGATGCGGATCTTGCGCTGGTACTCCTCGCGCGAGGAGATCACGGATTCCTCGCAGGCGAAGGCATCGCTTGCCTGGATGACGCGATACCCGGCACAGAGGATCATCAACGACACGTACATGTCGTCGATGATGTGCGCCGGCGGCGGACAGTGAAGCGATCGACGGATCGCGAACAGCGATCCGTCGGCGCCCATCACCGAGCCGCTTTCCATCTCGAGCTTCTTCACGGCCTCCTCGAAGCGCCAGTACGCGCTTCCGGTCGAGGCGGTCGCGGAATCGCCCGGATTGGTGTAGATCAGATTGCCGCATACGCAGCCGATCTCGGGATCGGCGAAGTAGCGCCGGAAATCGCGCACGCACGCGAGGTCCATGATGACGTTCGCGTCCGTGAAGATGAGCACCGGCGCCTGCGCCCTGGCGGCGAGCAGGTTCATGCCGTAGGTCTTGCCATGCCGCTCTGCCGATACGTGCAGATCGATCGCTGCGCCGTACTCCCGCAGGATGTCGGCCGTGCGGTCGCCGGCGCCGTCCACGTAGATGAGGATCTCCAGGTCGGGCTCCTGCGCGCGCAGCGCGAGGAGGTTCTCGATCTTGCGGGCGATGACGCGCTCCTCGTTGTAGGCGCACACGCACACCGCGCAGCTCAG
Organism: Steroidobacteraceae bacterium; assembly: GCA_036501585.1. GTDB lineage: Bacteria > Pseudomonadota > Gammaproteobacteria > Steroidobacterales > Steroidobacteraceae > Bog-1198. Next base: position 6,581 of record DASYAC010000140.1, on the reverse strand, counting down.
GCGATCCGCGGACCGGGCTGCGCCCGGCCGCCGGGCCGGACGCAGCGCCTGCAGCACGATGAGCGACCAGGGATAGGTCAGGAACGGGTGGCAGGCAGCGAGCAAGCAGAGAACCCCGACGACCGTCAGCACCATGACCATGATCAGGCCTCCGCCGGAAATGTCCGGCGGGGGAGCGGGCCTGTCCCGCCCGCCGCTGCGCGCAGCGGCGATCGTCCCTCGACCGGGCACCACAATAAAAGCCCCAGCGCCATTCCATGCGCAAAGGACGCATACATGCCGTTGAGCAGATAGGTGATCGCCACGGCGAGAATGAGCAGGCGCGGCGCGGTGGAGGCGGACAGGCAACCCAGGAGAAACCCGAAATAGAGCACGGCGCCGAACAGACCGTACTCGAACACGATCTTGAACAGGGCCATCTCGGCCACGGGATAACGGGCATGCGGAGCGTAACTCGAAAAAGCACCCGCTCCGTAGCCGAACAGCGTGCGCCAGGGATCGTTCCACAGAAACTGATCGAAGAGGAAGAAGCCGCCGACGAAGCGGGCAAAGCCGCTCGATTGGGTCGAGTTGAACTCGCCGAGCCGCGAGAACACCCGATCCAGATGCAGGACATTATGCAGCGCCATGACGAGGATGAGCGCGGAACAGCCGAGGATCAGCAGATCCCAGCGCCGTCGCGCGGCGAGGTACAGGGGCAGGCAAACGGCCAGTACCAGCACGCCCGTGCCCGAATACGACACGATCAGCGCGGCGCCGAAGATGACGAGACGCAGGGCGCGCGCACGCGTGCAGAGCTCGGCGACGATGGCGACGGCGAGCACCTGACTGAAGAACGACGGCTCGAGCATGAAGACCCCGTTGGGGCGGTAGACCTCCGACCCGTAAGAGAGCGCCGCCTGCGCGTTGTAGTGCTGGACGATGAACGAGGACGGAAAGAAATTCTCGATCGGGAAGAGAAAGCGCGAGCCGACGACGAATTGCAGGGCGTACTGGGAGATGCCGAGCAGCGCCAGGAGTGTCACCACGCCCAGGAAGAATTGTACGATCCGATCGCCCTCACCCCCCCGCGGCACGGCAAACACGTAGGGCAGATGGAGTCCCGCGAGCAACAGCATCGAGGGGATGGAAAAGGTCTCCGGCTGAAGGCTCTGGATGAGCCCGAGGATGCCGATCAGCATCACGTAAAGCGTCAATCGCGCCGGATCGACCCGGATGCAGTCCGCGGCTACGCCCGCCGCCACCGCTCCCAGCACCAGAAAGAGTGACACGTCGATGCCCTGCTCGCCCAGCGGGGGAATCGTGAATTTCGAGAAGAGCGTGACGCCGAAGATCGGGGTCGCCAGGACGCCGAGACGTACCCAGCTCACCGATGCGGGCGCGCGCGGCGCTGCCGCCTCGGGCCGCAGCGTGGCGCCGTTCGGCGCAGTTCCCCAGGTCATGAGCGTGCTCATGCTCGTCTCACCCGTCGATCACGGCGCCGAGCAACACGGCTCCCGCCGGCTCGAGCTGCGATTTGACGCGAACCGCATCGGCAAGCCGGCTGCGATGTCGCCGGGTGGCAAGCAGGACTCCGCCCGCGCGCGCCGCAATGACCTGCGCATCCGCGCATTCGAGTACGGGCGGGGTGTCGATGATGACCACGTCGTACTGGGCCGACGAGGTCTCCATCAAATAACCGAAGGAGATGTGACCCAACAGCTCCTGCGCATTGACCGGCGCGCCGCCGGCGCAGATGACGGACAGGCCCACGAATCCCGGCACCGCCGTGAACACCTTGTCGAGGCTCTCGCGACCCTCGATGAAATCGACGACACCACACTGGGGCGTGAGACCGAAGAGCGATTGCTGGGCGGGAGTACGGAGATTCCCGTCGATGAGGAGCGTCCGCTCGCCGAGCTGCGCGAACGTCACGGCGACATTCGCGGCGAGCACGCTCGCGCCGGTGCCCGCTCGGGCCTCCACGACCGCGAGCATGCGATTGCCGCGTCCGAACCAGCGCAGCACCAGCTCGCTGCGCAGGGTGCGCAGCTCCTCCGCGCGCTTGCTCTGCGGCCGGTACGCGGCGACGATCTCGGTGCTCAGGGCCGATTCGCCGAAGTTCACGCACGGAAAATGCGTCTGGCGGGCGAGCGCCCGCTGCACGTCCTGCTCGCTCAGGAACCCCAGGCGCGTCGCGGCCTCGCCGAAACGCTCGCCCCGCTCCATCTGCGCGGCGAAGATCTCTTGAATGTCCTGCTCCGTGAGGGTTCCGTCGGTTTGCAATAGCTCACCGAGCTGGGTATCGACCAGGCTCGGCGCCACGAGGCTCGGGGCCACCGGCGAGCGCCGGGTCGATATTTTCGCTGCTGCCATGATCTCTCTCGCCTTAAGCGGGCTCAATCTGTGGGGTTTTACCGAGCAAGGGAATCCAGCGCGTATACCGGCTGCGCGCCGGCTCACGCTCGCGCGGCAGCTCCGAGAGCACCGCGATATTCGCTCCTCGCAGCAGATCCTCGCGCGAGCGGATGCGCTGATCGAAGCGCTCGCTCGCCAGGCTCACGCCGGCGCCGAACAGCAATCCCAGGATCACCGCCAGGGCGCAATCGAGAAACAACCGCGGCCACGCCGCTCGAATCGGCGGAAACGCCTGGTTCAGAAGCGCGATGTTGGTATGGTCGAGGTGGCTCTCGAGATGAGTCTGGCTGCCGCGTCCGAGCGCCGTATCGTACGCCGTCTGGGCGTTGTCCGCGTCGCGCTTCAAGACCGAGTAGTCATCCTGGTTGTGCTGCAGATCGAGGATGCGCCGACGCTGCGCTTCCAGGGCGTGCTGCAGATCCGTGGTGCTCTGGCGCGCGATGCGCGCTTCCTTCGCGACCGACGCGTTGGCGTTCTGGACCTCGCTGGCAACCTTGTCGCGCAACGAGTTGCGTTCCGCGAGCGCGCTCAGATACTGCGGGTGATTGCGGTCGTAGCGCTGCGCGGCGTTCGCAAGCCGGGCCTCCGAGCGGGCGAGCTCGCCCTTCAGGTCTTGGAGCAGCGGATTGTTGAGCACATCGACCGCCGCATCCGGCCCCTCCTTGGCCAAGGCCTCCTTGAGCTGCCGCTCCCGCGATTCCGCCTCGTACATCGTCGCCTGCGCGGCCACCAGGTGATTGGAGATCTCCGTGAGCCTCGCGGTCTCGGCGTCCAGCCGGTTGCTGCTGTCGTCGGTGCCGATCACGCCGTGTTCGACCTCGTACGCGGAGACCTTGCGCCGGGCGCTCTCCAGGGCGACTCGCAGGCCGTTCAACTGAGCGTCGAACCAGCCCGCCTGCCGGCGTGCGGGATCGACGTCGAGCTCCAAGCTCGTCTGCAGATAGGCCTCGCCGAACGCGTTCGCCGTGGCGGCCGCCTTCTCGGCATTCTTGCTGGTGAATTGCAGGTAAATCACGTTGCTGTCGCGCGAGGGGCGTACGTGGAGGGACTTGAGGAGATCCTCCGCTCCCCAGTCGCGCAATGCGCTCATGGGCGCATCGGCGCCGTTCGCGGCATGAAACTTCACGATGAACTCCGGATCGCCGGCGAGTTTCAACCGATCGATCACCTTCAGCGCGACGTTGTGGCTGCCGATCACGTCCACTTGCGTCGCGACATAGTTGGTGGGCGGCTGCGCCGGTGCCGTGCCGTCCTGGGTGAGTGGATCGCTGCCGCGGATGTCCACCACCACGGCCGCCTCGGCTTTGTAGCGCTTCGGCACGAGCAGGCTCACCGCGCAGGCGATGACCAGCATGCCGATGACCATGTAGACATGGGTCATGCGGTGTACCCAGAGAATTCGCATCAATTGAGATAAGGGCATGGGGCCTCGTCCTTAGGTTCAGAACCAACTCGGTTTGATCAGCAACACATCGTTCGGCTGCAGCACGTCTTCATCGGCCACGGAGAGCTTCTGTTCCTTGCCCTTGGTGTCCAGGCGCTTCACGATCGCGCCGCGCTGGGTGCCGCGCGGCGTGAGACCGCCGCCGATGGAGATGGCCTGGGAGAGGGTGGTATTGCGCGGCAGGCGGTACTGCCCCGGGTGTTGCACCTCGCCGTAGACGTAGAATTGCGCGGCGCGCTGCACGAACACCGTATCGCCGTCGTGCACCGGCAGATTCATCGCCGGATCGCCGTCGAACAGCTTCGGCAGATCGATGGCGACGTGCGTGCCGTCCGCACGCACGAGCGTCGCATCGTCGCCGGCGGTATCGCTGAGCAGACCGCCCGCCAGAGCGAGCGCGTCGAGGACGCGCTTCGAGGAGTCGAGCGGGTACTGCCCCGCCTTGGTGACCTGACCCATCACGGAGACCTTTTGGCTCTCGTAGTCGGAGACCAGGATCGACACCTGAGGCTGGCTCACGAACCCGCCCTCCGCCAGACGCTTCGCGAGCAACAATTCCGCCTCCCGGGTCGACAGCCCCCCCACCGGGACCTGTCCGACCAGCGCGAAGGTGATGTTGCCCGTCTGGCTGACGCGCGCATCCACGTTCAATTCATCGTGATCGAACACCACGATCTTGAGCAGATCGCCGGCCCCGAGCCGGTAATCCTCGGATGCGGCCTTCGCCTGCGTCCACAGGAGCCCCGTCATGAACGCGACGATGATGAGCATCGCCGCCGAAGATCGGTCAGTAGGCATCACGGTCGCCCCATATCACCGGGAAAGTGCGCAGCATGATTCGCAGGTCGAACCAGATGGACCAGTTCTTGAGGTAGTGCAGATCGAATTCGATTCGCTTTCTCATGGTGCGCAGATCGTCGCCGCCTCGATAACCGTTGACCTGGGCCCAGCCCGTGATGCCGGGCTTCACCTTGTGGCGCAGCATGTAGCTCGGAATGAGCGCGCGATAATGCTCGTTCACTGCAATCGCGTGAGGGCGCGGACCCACCAGGCTCATGCTGCCTTCGAGCACGTTGAGCAGCTGCGGCAGCTCATCGAGCGAGGTGCGACGGATGAACGCGCCGAAGGGCGTCACGCGGCTGTCGGCGCGCCGCACCTGGGTGTAGGTGCCCGCCCCGTCCTCCGTGACCGTCATGGAGCGAAACTTGTAAACCATGATCTCGCGGCCATCGAGGCCGTAACGGCGCTGGCGGAAGATCACGGGACCGTCGGAGGAGAGCTTCACACCGATGCCCACCGCGATCAGGACCGGCGACATGCACAGCAGAGCAAGCCCCGACAGGAGAATGTCGCTCGCTCGCTTCGCCAGGGGGCGCACGCCGAAGAACGGCGAGGCGTAGACCGCGAACATGGGGATGCCGTGCACCACGTCGACCCGCGCCTGGATGTCATTGAGCGCGTGCAGATCCGGGACGAAGTACACCGAGGCCACCGTGTCGCGCAAGGCGCGCAGCAGCTTCGCGAGCCCGGGACGCGGCGAGATCGGCAGCGTGATGTAAACCACGTTCACGCCGTGCCGGCTCACGAACGCGGCCACGTCCTCCATGCGGCCGAGCACGGATTGCGGCGGGTGCGGCGGCCGTGTCCTCGTCCCGCGGCGATCCTCGAAGAAGCCGAGCAGCTTGATGCCGAGAAGCGGCTGGTACTGCAGCATTCTGCTCAGAACCAGGCCTTGCTCATTGACGCCGACGATCACGGCGGTCCGGGGCTTCTTGGAGTGGATGCCGACGTAGATCAGGAGCTGCCGCACCTTCATGGCACCGGTCCACTGCACGAACGGCGTGATCGCCGCCCAGACGATGAGTGCCGGATCGGTCAGCACGACGTCGGTCCCCGCCAGATACAGGACCAACGCAACGCATGCGCAGATGGCCAGCCATCGCACCAGAATGGTCCAGAGCCAGCGAAGCTCATGCGGCGCCGGGTGGTCGCGATCGATGCGCGCATCGCCGAGAAATTCGGCCGTGCCGGCAAATGTGAGTACCGCCATCAGGAAGTGCGCGCCGGTATAGGGGCGCTCGGCCACCCACAGGCAGAGCGCCAACAGCCCCACCGCCGTCACCGGATAGAACAGGGCCTTGACGACAAACACCGCGCCGGTATCGAAGGAGGTCACGTCCTGCAACAGGTCGTACCCCGACGACCGCCGCATTAATCCGGTGACCGGTCTTTCCTCTTCCATCCAAGTTCCTTGGAGCAAAGCATTGCCGCCGTACGCTCATCGCTCCCGCATCAGCCGTAAGGCGCGATCCGCCGCTGCGGCAGGGACTTGTGCTTGCGGCGCAGCTGAAGCATGACCAGCCCACAGCCGGCCAGCGCCGTCAGCCAGCGGCTGCGGTTGCCGGCGTTGTTCGCCTGTTCCTGCACGAATGTGGTGGTGGCCCGTACTTCCCGCACCACATCGTCCTTGAGGTGCGCCAACCGGCCTCCGGCAGCTTGCCGACCGCGCTGCCAGCGCGCACCCAGTCCGGCGGCGGAAATTTGCACCGGCCGGCCGGCGATGCTCGCGCCCTGCGGTGCATGCGGCGGCGGCCGCAAATCCAGGCTGTCGGCGCTCGCGCCGGAAATCGCCAGAAGACCAATCAAGAGAGATTCGCCGCGCTTCATGTCCAGTCCCTCCGTTGTCGATCCACCTTGGATCGGGCAATCACTCACGCGCGCGCTCCGTAACGCGCACGGC
>DASYAC010000139.1:0-11524 GCA_036501585.1 Steroidobacteraceae bacterium | reverse complement strand
AATAGTAGTCGGCGACCGTCGCCGCGCTCAGAGTCGAGGTCGCGCACAGCCCCGACACGCACACACCCAGAACGCCAAGAACTATCGCCCTTAAATCACTGTGCATGGTCCACCCCGGGAAAGGAACTCCCGCGACGGAGCCTATCGGCCTCCTAGTACACGCCTATGACTGTTTCATGACATTTTGATCGCAATCGTGCCCGCGCACTTGCCGTAGCGTGACACGAATCGCCGATGCGCCCAAAATCCAGCCATGAAATGCAGCTACCATCCCGCCTACCAGGCCGGGCGGCCCGCAGGCTTTCCCATGAGCAAGCAGCAGTTGCTCAAGGAGCGTCTGCTCGCGGAAGGAATTTTGAGCGCCCGCGACATCCTCGAGCCCGAGATGGTGGCCCTCGACACCGCCGCACTGGTGCACGAACGCGAGTATTTGGAAAAAATGCAGTCGGGGAACCTCTCGGCGGCGGAGCAGCGGCGCCTCGGCTTGACCTGGTCGGAGGCGCTCTGGCAGCGCTCCCGCTTCGCGGCCGGCGGAACTTTACTGGCGGCGCGCGCCGCCCTCGAAAACGGACTCGCCGGCAACCTGGCCGGCGGAGGCCATCATGCATTTCCCGACCACGGCGAGGGGTTCTGCATCCTCAACGACGTTGCGATTGCGGTGTCGAAGCTCCGCGCCGAAGGCGCCATCGCACGCGCAGTGATCATCGACCTGGACGTGCACCAGGGCAATGGCACGGCGGCGATTTTCGAGACGGTGCCCGAAGTCTTCACGTTCTCGATGCACGGCGAACGGAACTATCCGCTGGCAAAGATGCGCTCGACGCTGGATCTGCCGTTGCCGGACGGCACCGGCGATGCCGGCTATCTCGATCTACTGCAGCGGCACCTGCCGCCGGTGCTCGAGCGTTCCCGCGCGGATATGGCATTTTATCTGGCCGGGGTGGACATCGCCCAGGGAGACCGCTTCGGCAAACTGGCGCTGACCGAGGACGGCATCCGTTGCCGGGATCGCCTGGTCATCGATACCGTGCGTGATCGCGGCGTGCCGCTGGTCATCGTGCTCGCCGGAGGGTACGCGGCGACGCCGGCGCGCACCGCCGAGCTCCACGCGCACGCGTTCCGCGAGGCGGCACACTATGAGCGTGGGCGGCACAGCGGGCCGCGAATCAGGCAGCCGCCATCAACCCTTTCAGCTTGCTGATGGCGTTGCTCTCGACCTGGCGCACGCGCTCCGCCGAGATGCCGTACTCGTCGGCGAGCTCGTGGAGCGTCGCCTTGTCGTCGGTCATCCAGCGGCGCTTCAAGATATTTCGGCTGCGCTCGTCGAGCTTCTCGAGGGCGACGCTCAGGCGGTCGGCGGAATCCTCTTCCCACTCCTCACGCTCGACCTCGATCGCGGGGTCCGCATTGCTCGCGGGCAGATACATGGCCGGGGAATAGGTCTCCTCGTCATCGGACTCCGGCGTCGGATCGAAGGACATGTCGCGCGCGGAAAGCCGCTGCTCCATCTCGCGCACATCGCTCACCTGGACGCCCAGATCCTTGGCGACGGCCCGGGTTTCCTCCTCCGAGAGCCACGCCAGGTTCTTCTTCATCCGGCGCAGATTGAAGAACAGCTTGCGCTGGGACTTGGTGGTCGCGACCTTGACCAGCCGCCAGTTGCGCAGCACGTACTCATGGATCTCGGCCCGGATCCAATGCACGGCGAAGGACACCAGCCGCACGCCCACCGTGGGGTCGAAGCGCTTGACGGCCTTCATCAGTCCGACATTGCCTTCCTGTACGAGGTCGCCCATCGGAAGCCCGTAACCCAAGTAGCCACGGGAGATGTGTACGACGAACCGCAGGTGCGAGAGCACCAGCTGCCGCGCAGCCTCCAGATCGCCCTCGGCCCGGAAACGCGTGGCCAGCGCCACCTCGTCTTCCTTGGACAGGACGGGAATCTGCGATACGCGGTCGATGTATCCGTCGAGGCTCCCGACGGGGCCCGCGAATACCAATCCAGTTTGCTTGGCGACTAAGGCTGAACTCATGCACATCTCCCAACTAGGGGCCAATAATAGCACTCATACCGTTAGAGTGCTAACGACCGCAAAAGTTCTGGCCTATAAGTGTCCAGAGAACAACCACTTACGGCTCTATGGCGCGGATATGACGCGTCGCCGCAATCCAAGAGCCCAGCCATCCCAAAGCGATCGATAACCCCAAGATGCGAGCGACCGAGCCGAATCTCAAGCCCGCCAGGTGAAACGGGCTGCCGTACAGCAATGCAAGATGCCCGAGCGGCCGCGAAAGGACCGCGACCGCAATCGCCACGATGAGGACGGCGCCGATCCCGCCGCCGAGGCCGTACCAGACGCCGCTGTACAGGAACGGCCGGCGGGCGAATCCGTCGGTGGCGCCCACGAGCTTCATGACCTCGATCTCGTCGCGCCGGTTCAAGATGTCGAGGCGGATGGTATTGCCGACCACCAGCACGACACTCAAGCCGAGCAACCCGCCGGTGAGCCAGAGCACCCGCCGCATGACATCGAGCATGGCGTTCAGCCGCTGCACCCATTCGGTGTCCAATTGCACCGTATCCACGTCGGCCGCCGCCCCGATGCTGGTCTTGAGCGCGACCGTCGCCTCGGGGGTGCTCGCGGCGAGGGTGGGCGTCACGATGAGGGTGTTCGGCAACGGGTTGGCATCGAGGGCATCGAGTGCTTTACCGAACCCCGACGAATTGCGGAACTCGGCAAACGCCTGATCCGCGGTGATGACGCGGACCGCGGCGACATCGGGCCGCCCCCGAAGCTGCTTGGCGAGGGCCTCCGCCCGCTCCACACCGGCCTTTTGAGTCAGATAGACCGAGAGCTCGAATGCCTGGTTCCAGTTGGCGGTGGCGGCGCGGGCATTCTGCAGCAGCACGTTGAAGAACAGCGGCAGCGCCAGTGCGACGGCGATGACCGCCACCGTCATGGCGGCGGCGATCGGATGCCGGACGATCTGGCCGAGGGATCCGAGCAGTGTCTGTGCATGCCGGGCGAGCCACGCTTGGAGGCCGGCCTTCATACCACGGCGCCCTCGGCGAGCACGACCCGGCCCTCGGCGAGCACGATCCGCTTGGCGGCGAATTGATCGATCAGCTGGATGTCGTGGGTCGCGACCACCACGGTCACGCCCACATCGTTCAGCCGTTTGAAGAGCTGCATGATCTCGAATGCCAGCTCGGGGTCCAAGTTGCCGGTGGGCTCGTCCGCAATCAGCAGCATGGGTTTGGCGACGATGGCTCGGGCGATGCCGACCCGCTGCTGCTCGCCGGTCGAGAGTTCGAGCGGGCGGCTCTTCTCCCTGCCCAGGAGCCCCACCTGATCGAGGGCGGCGCGCATGCGCTTGTCGATCTCCCGGCGCGGAACGCCCGAGACGATGAGCGGCAGCGCGACGTTCTCGGCGACGGGGCGGTCGTGCAGGAGCTTGTGATCCTGGAACACCACCCCGATGAGCTGCCGAAATTTGGGGATGCCGCGCGCCTTCACCGTGGCCGTATTCCGATTGTTGATGACCACCTGCCCGCGTGTCGGGCGCTCGATGAGCGCGATCAGCTTGAGGATGCTGCTCTTGCCGGCGCCCGAGTGCCCGGTGAGGAACGCCAGTTCGCCGGCCTCGACGGTGAACGACACGCCGGCCAAGGCGTCGCGGCCGTTGGGATAGCGCTTGTGGACCTGATCGAATCGGATCATCCGGCCCGCGCGGGGGAATCTTCGCCGCCTCCGGTTCTCAGCAACGCCGCCACGAATTCCGCGGCGTTGAACACGCCGAAATCCTCGGCGTCCTCGCCGACCCCGACGAAGCGGATCGGAATGCCCAGCTTCTGCGCGATGGCGAGCACGACGCCGCCCTTGGCGGTGCCGTCCAGCTTCGTGACCACCAGCCCGGTGATCCCGAGCCCCTTGTGGAATTCCGCGGCTTGAGCGACGGCATTCTGTCCGATGGTGCCGTCGAGGACGAGCAGCACTTCGTGCGGAGCACCCGGATCGAGGCGCGCCAGAACGCGCTTCACCTTCTTGAGCTCGTCCATGAGATGAGTCTGGGTGTGCAGCCGCCCCGCCGTATCGGCGATCAGGACGTCGACGTGCCGGGCACGCGCGGCCTGGAGTCCATCGAAGATCACCGCGGCGGGCTCGGCCCCCGAATGCTGTGCGACGATGGGTACGCGATTGCGTTCCGCCCAGATGGTCAGCTGCTCGCGGGCCGCGGCGCGAAAGGTATCGCCGGCGGCCAGCATGACGGTGCGGCCCTCGGCGAGAAGCCGGTGCGCCAATTTCCCGATGGTGGTGGTCTTGCCCGCGCCGTTGATGCCGACCACCAGGATCACGTAAGGCTTGATGGCGGGATCGACGACCAGCGGCCGCTCGACCGGCTTCAATATGTCGAGCATGGCCTGGCTCAACGCGCCGAGCAGGGCCTCGACGTCGCCGAGCTCCTTGCGCGCGACGCGGCGGCGCAAATCCTCCAGGATGCGTGCGGTCGCCTCCATGCCCACATCGGCGGTGATCAGGCGGGTCTCGAGATCGTCCAGGATCTCGGCATCGATCTTGCGTCCGACCGGCAGCAGTTCCTTGATGTCGGTGGTGAGCCACGCCGGGCCCACGTTCAACTTGGCGCGCAGTCGCTTGAAAAAGCCGCGGACGCCGGGCTTCTCGGCTTCGTTCGTCATAGATCGGGAAGCTTAACAGAGGACCCGGGCGGTGAGCCGGAGCGGCGCCGCTCCGGGGTATGATGCGGGCCGTGACGCTCCGCAAGCTCGACAGGACCCGGCCGGCAGGCCTCAACTCCGTGCGCATCATCGGCGGTTCGTGGCGCGGCCGTCGCGTGCGCTTTCCGGATTCGCCCGGCCTGCGGCCGACGCCCGACCGCGTGCGCGAGACCTTGTTCAATTGGCTGCAGCATTCGATCGCGGGCGCTCGCTGCCTCGATCTCTTTGCGGGATCCGGGGCACTCGGTCTCGAGGCGCTGTCGCGCGGGGCCCGCGAGGTGGTGTTCGTCGAGCAGGCATTCGCGCCGGCGGCGACGCTCGCCGAGGAGCTGAAACGGTTCGAGGGGGGAGATCTTGGCGGCTCGAGGGGCCGCATCGCCCAGATGTCCGCGGAACGTTTCCTCGGCGCGCCGGGCGAGCCTTTCGACGTGATATTCCTCGATCCGCCATTCGGACTCGATGCCCTGCCGGAATATGTCCGCCTGATCGACGCCGGCGGCTGGGTCGCGAGCGGCGGCTGGATCTACCTCGAGAGCGCCCGCTCGACCGGCCCGCCGGCGATGCCCCCGCGCTGGAACCTCCTCAAATCGAAGTCCGCGGGCGAGGTGGGGTATCATCTGGCGCGCGCAAACGTCGAGATTCACCATGAATAAAAGAACCGCCGTCTATCCGGGGACCTTCGATCCGATCACCAATGGCCACCGCGATCTGGTGCGCCGCGCCGCGAGCATTTTCGACAAGGTGGTGGTCGCCATCGCCGCGAATCCGAACAAGGCGCCCATGTTCTCCCTCGAGCAGCGCGTGGACATGGCGCGGCGCGTGCTGGCGGACGTCCACAACGTGGAGGTGCGGGGATACGTCGGGCTGACGGTGGATTTCGCCCGGCAGAACGGACTGGCGGTGATCGTACGCGGCCTGCGCGCCGTGTCGGACTTCGAATTCGAGTTCCAATTGGCTAATATGAGCCGGCACCTGTCGCCGGAAATCGAATCGGTCTTCATGACGCCGCAAGAGCAGTACACCTTCATCTCCTCCACCCTCGTGCGCGAGATCGCGGTGCTGGGCGGCAACGTCTCCGAGTTCGTTCATCCGCTGGTGGAAGTCGAATTGAAGCGGCATCGCAAGCTTTGATCCGCACCCCCGCGCCCCTCGCCGCCGCTGCGATCGCCGCAGCCTGCTTCGCCTCGTTCCTTCTCGGGGCGCCTCTTTCGCACGCGGACGAAACTGCGCGGGCGCCTGCCGCTGCGCGGCCTGATCCCTCCGCTCCCGCCGGCGCCGCACACAAGGACGCCGTCGCGCACAAGGGCGCCATCGCGAGCGCCTATCCTCTGGCGAGCGAGGCCGGCCAGGAGATCCTGGCGCATGGCGGGAACGCATTCGACGCCGCCGTCGCCGTGTCCGCGGCGCTGGCCGTGGTCGAGCCCACGAGCTCGGGCCTGGGCGGCGGCGGGTTCTTTCTGCTGCATCGTCAATCCGACGGCTTCGAGACCATGCTGGATGCGCGCGAGAAGGCGCCGGGGGCCGCGACCCGCGACATGTACCTCGATGCCGCCCGCAATCCGATTGCGCACGCGTCGACCGACGGAGCGCTGGCGGCGGCAATCCCGGGAGAGCCCGCGGCCTTCGACTACCTCGCGCGGAAATTCGGGAAGCTCCCCTTGAGGGCCAGTTTGCAGCCCGCGATCCGGCTCGCGCGCGAGGGATTCCCGCTGTACGCGCGGCTGCGGGGTGCGATCAGCTACAAGCCTGAACGACTGATGCGTTCGCCCGATGCAGCGAAGGTGTTCTTGACGGCGGATGGGCAAGTCCCCGAGCTGGGCGCGATCATCAAGCAACCGGAGCTGGCCGCCACGCTCGAGGCCCTGGCCGACAAGGGCGCGAGCGGATTCTATTCGGGACGGGTCGCCCAGGATCTGGTGAACGGCGTGCGCGCGGGCGGCGGCATCTGGACCTTGAAGGATCTCGCCGACTATCGGGTGATCGAGCGCAAACCTGTCATCGGCGAGTACCGGGGAGCGCGCATCGTATCCGCCTCGCCGCCCTCATCCGGGGGCGTCGCCCTGCTCGACGCCCTCAATATCCTCTCCGGCGTCGATCTCAAAACGATCGACTCGGCGACGCGCAAGCACTGGATCATCTCGGCCATGCAGCGCGCCTATCGGGATCGTGCGGTGTATCTGGGCGATCCGGATTTCGTGAAGATGCCGGTGGCGCAGCTCATCAGCAAGGACTATGCCGCCGGGCAGCGATCGAGCATCCGCCCGGACAAGGCGCTGCCGAGCGACATGCTCCCCGGCATCGAGACCGCCCCGGTGGGGCAGGACACGACGCATTTCTCCATCCTCGATGCCGCCGGCAACCGCGTCGCGGGAACGATGTCCATCAACCTGTTCTTCGGCGGCGGAGACATGGTTCCCAGGATCGGCGTGCTGCTCAACGACACCATGGATGATTTTTCGATCAAGCCCGGCACGCCGAATACCTTCGGCCTGGTCGGCAACGCCGAAAATGCCATCGCCGCCAACAAACGCCCGCTCTCCAGCATGACGCCGAGCTTCGTCGAGACCCCGAAGGGCTTGATGATCATCGGCACTCCCGGCGGCAGCTACATCATCAGCATGGTGATCCTGGGAACGCTCGACTATCTGAACGGGATGAGCGCCGCCGAGATCGTCGCGGATCCGCGCTATCACCATCAGTATCTTCCCGACGTCGTGCAGTACGAGAAGGGCGCGCTGACGGACGATGAGCTCGCGCGCCTGAAGGCCATGGGCCACCAGCTGGAGCAGGGCAACCGCCGCTGGGGCAACATGGAAGTCATCACCTGGGATTTCGCGACCGGCCACGTGGCCGCGGCCTCGGATCCGCGCGGCGAGGGTGAGGGGCTGGTGTACTAGCCGGCGGCGGCTCGAGCCGCGCAGCGCCCCGTCACCGCTGGCAGGCGGCGCACCAGTAGGTCGAGCGCTGGCCTTGCATGAATTGCCTGATCGGCGATTTGCAGACCCGGCAAGGCTGCTTGGACCGCTCATAGACGTAGAGCCGCTGCGAAAAATAGCCGGGCGTACCCTCGGCGTTCACGTAGTCGCGCAAGGTCGTGCCGCCGATCTCGATGGCCTCCGAGAGCACCTCTTGGATGGCGCGGACCAGCGCCTTCGACTCCTCGCGGGTGATCCGGCGCGCCGCGCGCCGCGGCGAGATGCGCGCCCGGAACAGTGCCTCGCTCGCGTAGATGTTTCCCACCCCGACCACGATCTGCGAATTCATGAGGAGGTGTTTGATGGCGAGGGTGCGCTTGCGGGTGGCGCGGTGCAGGTAATCCGCATCGAAGCCTTTCGACAAGGGTTCGGGCGCGAGCTTCGCGAGCAGAGGATGCAGCAGCGGATCGCCCGCCGTCCAGATGAGGCTCCCGAAGCGGCGAGGATCGTGAAAGCGCAGCACCTGCCCCGAGTCGAGCTCGAGGTCCCAGTGATCGTGGATTCGCGGCGGGACGCCCGCCGGCATCATGCGCAGGCTTCCCGACATGCCGAGGTGAACGATCGCGGTGCCGGAATCGAAACCGATCAGGATGTATTTGGCGCGCCGCTCGATACGGCGCACCCGCTGGTTCTTGACCGCGGGCTCGAATTTCTTATCGATCGGCCAGCGCAGGCGGCGCTCGCGCACCACCGCGCCGATCACACGCCGCTCGAGCAGCGCGGGAGCGATCCCCCGGCGGGTGGTTTCTACCTCGGGCAGCTCGGGCAGGAGCGATCGCTCGGGCCGGAGCCTACTTGATCTTCGATTCTTTGTAGGCGACGTGCTTGCGCACGACCGGATCGAATTTCTTGGTCTCCATCTTGTCCGGATGGAGGCGCTTGTTCTTGGTGGTGGTGTAGTAGTGGCCGGTGCCGGCTGAGGAGACGAGCTTGATCTTATCGCGCATGACGGATGCTCCTTAGACCTTGACGCCTTCGGCGCGCAGATCGGCCACGACGATCTCGATCCCGCGCTTATCGATGGTGCGAAGACCGCGGGTCGAGACCCGCAGGCTCACGAAACGCTTCTCGCTTTCCAGCCAAAATCGATGGGTGTGAAGATTCGGCAGGAAGCGGCGCCGCTTGCGATTGTTCGCATGGGATACCGTATTACCGGTTTTCGGACCTTTGCCCGTGACCTGGCAGACTCGCGACATGTTGACCTACAATGGACGCCGAGAAGAGCCGTACTTTATACCAGCCACAGGTCGACGAATCAATCTCGCCGGCCCCCCGTGGCCACCCCGTAGGGCGATTCCTACGCCGCGACACGGCTGCCGATCTTTTCGTATCCTCATGATTTGTAACAAAAATATATTATAATTCAGCCTTGTCGAACCCAGCGGGTTATTGCATGCGTAGTCTGCTCCCTGGTCTCTCCGTGCTCGCTCTGCTCTACGGCTGCGCTCACTCTCCACAGCCTTCGGGCTGCCACGTCGAATCCGGCTGGCTGGATGCCACCAATGGCTGTTCGGTTCGGGCCGGGTACCCCGACTGCTACCGGGTGTGTCCTGACGGATCCCGAATTCGCGTCCAGAAATTGGGAGACTCCCCCGCCCGCGAAAACCCGCCCGCCTCGGGAACCCCACCCGACCCGCAAGCCGCGCAGCAGTCGATCAGAGGAGTCCACGTTCCGCCAGCGACACGCACGCCCCGTCTCCGATGATGATGTGGTCGAGAAGCCGGATGTCGACGAGGCCCAGCGCCTCCTTGACGCGCTGAGTGATGAGCTCGTCCGCCTGGCTGGGCTCGGCAATGCCGGACGGATGGTTGTGAGCCACGATGACGGCGGCAGCGTTTCGCTGCAGCGCCAGCTTCACGATTTCGCGCGGGTGCACGCTCGCACCGTCGATGGTGCCGCGGAACAGCTCCTCGCAATGCATCAGCCGATGACGCTTGTCGAGGTACAAACAGCAAAAGACCTCGTGCTCCAGATGCCGCAGCCGGGCGCTCAAGTAGTCGCGGGTGGCCTTGGGGCTGCCGAGCAAGGGCATGACGCGGAGCGGCTCGGACAGCTGCCGCCGCGAGATCTCGGCGGCGGCCTGAATCTCGGCATAGCGGGCGAGCCCCAGGCCCGCTTGCGCGCAGAATCCCGCACGATCCGCCTCGACCAGATGCCGGAGCGAGCCGAAGCTTTTGAGGACCGCCCGCGCGAGATCCAGCGCCGAGCGTCCGGCGGTCCCATGGCGAAAGAGGATGGCCAGGAGCTCGGCGTCCGATAGCGCCGAGGCACCCCTTTCCAGGAGCTTCTCGCGGGGCCGTTCTGCGCTCGGCCAATCTCGGATCGCCATGGCCGGCAGCATGGCGGCGGGGGGCGGATTTCCCTAGCGGCATTTTGCGGGCGAGCGTGGAGATTGGCGGGCGAGCCCCGGGGCTCGCGATAATCGGCGCAGCCGGCGCTACGCGTGTCCCGAGCTGCCGAAACCGCCGGCGCCGCGCGCGGAGGCATCGAAGTCCTCGACCACCTCGAATTCGGCATGCACCACGGGCACGATCACCATCTGGGCGATCCGATCGCCGGGATTGAGGGTGAACGGCGCCGTGCCGCGGTTCCAGCAGGACACCATCAGCGGTCCTTGATAGTCGGAATCGATCAGTCCCACCAAGTTGCCGAGAACGATGCCGTTCTTGTGTCCGAGCCCGGATCTCGGCAGCAGCAGCGCCGCGAGCCCGGGGTCCTCCACGTAGATCGAAATCCCCGTGGGGATGAGCTCCGCCGCGCCCGGGGCGAGCACCAGCGGCGCCGCGAGACAGGCGCGCAAATCCATGCCCGCCGAGCCCGCCGTCGCGTGTCCCGGCAATGGAAATTCCCGCCCGATCCGCGGATCGAGAATCTTCACCTTGACCTTCCGCGCCATCAGCGGCGGCTTCGCCGGGTGCGCAGGCGGGTGCGCTGGTCCGCGGCGGCGCTGCGGCGCTTGCGCGATCCGCGCCGGGGGGTGCCGTCGGAGGGCGGCAGGCGCTTGGCGATCTGTGCGATGAGCTCGCGCGCCACTTCCAGCTTCGCGGCGCGCGGGATTTCGAGCTTGCCGCCCGGCCAGATCACCGTCAGGGCGTTGTCCTCGCAGTCGAACGCCAGCCCGTCGCCGACCTGGTTGGCGGCGATCATGTCGAGCTTCTTGCGCTTGAGCTTCGCGCGCGCGTTCTCCTCGACATCGTTGGTCTCGGCTGCGAACCCGATCACCAGCGGCCGCTTGCTCATGTCGGCCACCGACTTGACGATATCGGGCGCCGGCTCGAGGTCGAGCGTGATGGCGGTACCTTGCTTCTTGATCTTCTGCTTGGCGACGCTGACCGGCTGAAAATCCGCCACCGCGGCCGCAGCGATGAATACGTCCGCCTCGGCGACGTGGCGATGGACGGCGGCGTACATCTCGCGGGCGCTCTCGACGTTGATGCGGGTGATGCCCGCAGGCGTCGCGAGCTGCACCGGTCCGGTGACCAACGTGACGTGAGCGCCCGCCTCGCGCGCGGCGGCGGCGACGGCGAAGCCCATTTTCCCGGAGCTGCGGTTGGTCAGGTAGCGCACCGGATCCAGCCGTTCGCGGGTCGGTCCCGCGGTGATCAGGACATTGACCCCCGCCAGGAGGCCCGCGTTGGCCGGCGGCTCCAGGAGGGTGCTCGCGAGCATGTTGGGCTCCCACATGCGGCCGACGCCGACCTCGCCGCAGGCCTGATTGCCGGCAGCGGGTCCCAGAATGCGGATACCGCGCGATTCCAGGATGCCGATATTGGACTGCGTCGCCTTGTTGGCCCACATCACGCGGTTCAT
>DASYAC010000138.1:0-30441 GCA_036501585.1 Steroidobacteraceae bacterium | reverse complement strand
CGTCCTGCGCGTTGCCCGCGCCGCGCCACACGGCAACCAGAAACAGCGCCATCGAGGTGAAGATCGCCCATTTGACGTGCAGCCCCACCGCGGCACGCGCTGCGGGTGCCACGTGAATGCTCACGACCGCCGCCAACCCGGTGCCGAGCGCGAACAACGCGGCGACGGCGCCGAGACATAGGTTCCAGGTGCCGACCGTGGCGAGCGCCTTGGTGTGAGGCGCTAGCTCTTTGATGCGGGAGACGGACAGCGCAAGTGTTCCGGTAAGCACCAGCGCGAGCGGGAAGTGCACCACCATGGGGTGCCATTCGGTCACGCTAAGCGCCACCAGGCCCCCTCGCGGCCGCATTCGCGGCGAGCGCGCCTCGCCACCACCTGATCGTGTCATCGAGTCCGCCCTCGAGCGTCCATGCCGGCTCGAATCCCACTTCGGCGCGCAGCCGCGCCGTGTCCGGAACGAGCAGCGGCGGTTCCGAGGGCGGCAGAGCACGCGCGCCCAGCTTGAGGAGATCGGGCCGCCCGAGGCGCTCCGCAATCCGCCCGAGCAAGGCTGCAATCGCAATCGGCTCCGCCGAGCCCACGTTGACCGCGCCCTCGACATCGGCATTCAAGAGCGCAGCGAACGCGGCGCCGACGTCGCCCACGTGCAGGAAGCTTCTGACCTGCGTGCCGGAAGTGCAGGCCGCCTCGCGGCCGGCCAACAGACCGACGATCACCGACGACACCAGCCGGCGGGGATCTTCGCCCGGACCGAACTGAAAGAATATCCGCCCCCAGGCGGTCGACAGTCCGCACGCGCGCCCGAACTCCTCGAGGGTGCGCGACATCGCGATTTTGCATTTGGCATAGGGCGTCGCATGGCCTCCGTTGGGACCGCCGGCGAGCGGAGTGGTTCGCTCGTGGCAAATGGACGCCCGCGACCAGTCATATTCCGCACAGCTTCCGGCCATCACCGCACGAACGCCGCCACAGCGGTGAAATGCCTTCAGCAAATGGGTGCTTGCCGCGAGCCATCGGTAGTTTTCGGCGCTGCGCGCGTATTCCCCGGGAGTGGCGATCCAGGCGAAATGCAGCAAATGAGTCGCACGTACGTCGCTCGCGAGCGCGTCGATCTCGCGGGCATCCAATAAATCGGCCCGGTGGATCGCCACGCCTGCCGGCACCCCCTGTGCCTTGAAGGCGCTCCGCGCATCGGCGCCGTTCGGGGGCGACAGCACGGCATGCACGTCGAATCCCGCGGCCCTCAAGGGCTCGAGACTCCGGCGGCCGATGAACCCACCCGCGCCCGTGACCAGCACGCGCCCGCCCGGTGTCACGGCGTGGCCGGAGCATCGAGCAACGGATAAGCCGCATCCCGATCGGCCATCCACTTCGGCTCGAGCGGCCACTCGATCGAGAGCGCCGGATCGTTCCAGCGCACGCCGCGGGCGGACCCGGGCGCATACGGCACCGAGATCATGTACAACACCTCGCTGCCGTCCGTCAGCGTAACGAATCCATGCGCGAACCCCTTGGGAACGTAAAGAGCGCGGCGATTGTCCGCCGTGAGCTCGAGCCCGATCCAGCGACGGTGGGTACGCGACCCGGGACGCAAATCGACGATCACGTCGAAAATCGCGCCCGACGTGCACCGCACGACCTTGTCCTCGGCATCGGGATCGGCTTGAAAGTGCAGGCCTCTCAAGGTCGCCCGGCGCAAGTTGAAAGACACGCTGCACTGGGGCATGGCCGCGGCCAATCCACGCGCGGCGAATTCCTCCGCGCAAAAGCTTCGCGCGAAGAAGCCTCGATCGTCCTCGATGCGCTCCATCTCGACCATCCAGGCCCCCGCGAGCGCCGTCTCGGTGAATCTCATGGATCGATCGTGGCAACGGGGACGGGAATGACGAAGCGGCCGCCCCACTCGGCGATGGCCGCGAGCTGCCGCCGGATTTCGCCCTGAAGATTCCACGGCAGAATCAGCACGTAATCGGGCCGCGAGCGCATCAAGACCTCCGGAGCGACCACGGGGATGTGGGTGCCGGGAAGAAATTTCGATTGCTTGTGCGGATTTCGGTCCGCGACCATCGGGATGTCGTCCGCGCTCACGTTGCAGAAGTTGAGCAGCGTGTTGCCTTTGGCGGCTGCGCCGTAGGCGGCCACGGTCTTGCCCTCGCGCCTCGCGCGCGCGAGGAACTCCAGGACCGATTTGCGGCACACCTCGACGCGCTCGGCGAAACGCTCGTAGCTCGCGAGATCCGCGAGTCCCGCGGCCGCCTCGCGCGCACGCAGTCCCTTCAAACGGGCCCCGTCCTCGAGGCCCGCGCGCGCCGCGTGCGCGGCGAATATGCGCAGCGAACCGCCGTGCGTCGGCAATTCTTCCGCCTCATAGATCCGCAAGCCGTGCCGGGCGAAGACCCGTTCGATCGAATACAGCGACAGGTAGGAAAAATGCTCGTGGTAGATGGTGTCGAACTCGACGTGCTCGATCAGCTTGAGCAGGTGCGGAAACTCGATCGTGACGGTGCCCGACGGTTTCAATAACGCCGCGATGCCCGCGACGAAATCGTTGAGCTTCGGAACGTGTGCGAGAACGTTGTTGCCGATGATGAGATCCGCGCGGCGGCCCTCCGAGGCCAATTTGCCGGCTAGAGCGCTGCCGAAAAATTCCACCAGCGTCGGCACTCCGATCTTCTCCGCTGCACGCGCGACCGTATCGGAGGGATCGATGCCGAGCACCGGAATGCCCATCTCGAGGAAATTCTTGAGGAGATACCCGTCGTTGCTCGCGAGCTCTACGACCAGGCTGTCGGGCCCGAGCGCGAATCGCTCGCGCGCCATACCGGCGTAGCGTTTGGCATGCTCGAGCCACTCGTCCGAATAGGACGAGAAGTAGACGTAGTTGCCGAAGAGCTCCTCCGGCGCCACGTCGTAGTCGACCTGCACGAGCCTGCAGGTATCGCACACCTTGGCGCGCAACGGGTAGCGCTTCTCGTGGCGGGCCTCGGCCATCGAGGCGAGGAATGCGTTGGACGGCGGCTGCAGCCCGAGATCCGCCATGGTCGCAGCGAGGTTTCCGCCGCAGGCGCGGCAGGCGGTTACGAGGCCGGCCAAAGCTTCCACGGCGCGGCGCCGCCGTCCCAGAGTGCGTTCAGGTGCTGTTTGTCGCGCAAGGTATCCATCGGCTGCCAAAAGCCCCGGTGCACCCACGCCGCGAGCTGCCCATCGGCGGCCAAGGACTCCATCGGCTCCCGCTCCCACACGGTTTGCGCTCCGTCGATGAGCTCGAGCACGCTCGGCTCGAGTACGAAGAAGCCGCCGTTGATCCATCCGCCTTCGGCCTGCGGCTTCTCCTCGAAGGATGTCGCCTGCGTGCCTTCGATCACGACCCGGCCGAAGCGGGCGGGCGGCCGCACGCACGCGACCGTGGCTTTGAGGCCGCGCTGCTTGTGGAAGGCGATTTCTGCGGCGAGGTCGATGTTCGCCAACCCATCCCCGTAGGTCATGCAGAACGGCTCGCCGTGGTCGAGATACTTCCCGACCTGCAGCAAACGGCCTCCGGTCATGGTCTCATCGCCGGTATCGACCAAGGTGATCTTCCAGGGCTCGCTGCGGCAATCGTGATACTCGACTCGGTTGCCGGCCATGTCGAACGTCACGTCGGCCTGATGGAGGAAATAGTTCGCGAAGTATTCCTTGATCACATAGCCTTTGTAGCCCAGGCAGACGATGAATTCGTTCACGCCGAACGCCGCGTAGAGCTTCATGATGTGCCAGAGAATCGGCCGGCCGCCGATCTCGAGCATGGGCTTCGGCCGAACGCTCGATTCCTCGGCGATCCGGGTCCCCTTTCCACCGGCGAGAAGGACGCACTTCATCAGGGGTCCGTCGAGTAGCGCGCGATCTGCGTGTTGGAAAAGCTCACCATGTTCTCCTGCGCCCCGAAAGCCCGGTACCAGTCCGCGGTCCATGCGAGCGCCTCGCCGACCTGAAGTCTCGGGCGCCAACCGAGGGTGCGCTCGGCGAGTGCGGACGACAGGGTCAGCGCGGACGCCTCGACCGGATGTTCGCCGGGATCTTGCCGCCAGGCCGGCTTCCCGCCGAAGCGTGTGCTGAATGCCTCGACCACCTCCCGGACCGTGCGAAAGGATGCCGCATCCGGCCCGAAATTGACAGCGCGCGGCGCGCTGTCCGGCGCATGCATCAGGGCCTCGGCGAGCTGCAAATATCCGCCGAGGGGCTCGAGCACGTGCTGCCATGGACGAACCGCGGCCGGATAGCGCAGCGTCACCGCGGTGCCCGCCTGCAAGGCGCGAACGCAGTCCGGAATCAGGCGGTCGGCGGACCAGTCGCCTCCGCCGATGACGTTTCCCGCCCTCGCGGTCGCAATCGGCGGTCCGTCACGGAAGAAGCTGGCCCGGAAGCTCCCGGTGAGAAGCTCGGTGCAAGCCTTGCTGTTGCTGTACGGGTCGTGACCGCCGAGCCGATCCTCCTCGCGGAACGGCCGGCCGGTGCCGTCGTTCTGATAGACCTTATCGCTCGTGGCCACCACGATGCAGCCGAGCGCGTCGAGCTCGCGGCACGCCTGCAGCAGCGAGCCGGTGCCGAGAACGTTCGTCGCAAAGGTGCCGAGCGGATCCCGGTAGGACTCGCGGACCAGCGCTTGGGCGGCGAGATGAAAGACCACCTGCGGATCGGCGCGGTGCACCGCGTCGCGAACTCGATCGGCATCGCGCACGTCACCGATGATCGAGGTACCGCCGGTGTCCATCAATTCCCAGAGGTTCGGCGAGCTCGGCGGCGCAAGAGCGTAACCCGTGAGGTGCGCGCCCATGCCGCGCAGCCACATCCAGAGCCAGCCGCCCTTGAAGCCGGTGTGCCCGGTGATCAACACCCGCCGCCCCCGCCAGAATTCCTTCGAGACGGGCATCTACTCACCCCTCATCCGGACCGGACCGCCAGTAGGACTTGAGCGTGCGCAGCGACGGCCGCACCCCGCCGATGCCGAGCGTATCGCCGAGCCGAACCTGCAAATTCAAAAAGCGGCGCGCTCCCCGCAGCAGGTAGAACACGTCCCGATACTGACGCCGCCCCTGGGTCGCATAGGCGATCTTGAGCGCGTCACAGACGATTGCGAGCGGCAGCTTGTAAACGCGGCTCCGGGCGGCGAAGGGATCTCGCGCATGGGCGGTGAAGGTGCGATCGCGCGTCAGAATCCAGGTCGCCATGCGCTCCATGACAAAGATTTTCATTTGCACCTCGCTCTGGCCTCGATACGAGGTCGGCGCACGAAGCTCAGCACCCAACGGATCATCCGCCGTTTCGGCGATCTCGAACAGCCGCTCGTTGATGGCGAGCCATGCCCGCCAGAAGCTAGGCTTCGCAACGAAGTAATTGGAGTGGACCGTGTTTCGCGAGTCGGAAACCAGACCGTCGAGCGTCGCCTGCGGGTCGATGCGGGCGAGGAAACGCGAGGCAACCGCGGCAAGCCCAGGATGCTCGGACTCGCCGTGCTCGAACACGTTCAGAAAATACGCGCTGTTGTGGATGCTCGGGCTGAACAGAAAAACGTCCGGGAAAGGGCCTGCGCGGCCGATGATCTCGTTGACCCCAGCCGCGGTGAGGTTGGTCTTATGGCGGAATTTGGGGGACAGGAATCCGTAGTAGTCTTCGTCGTGCAGCGCTTCGTTGAGCAGGAATTTTCGTATCGGCCAGTATTCGAACCAGTCCGGCCGTTCGTTGGCCGCATTGTCCAAAATACCGAATCCCGGGTCGAGATCCTCGCGCCGCGTGTAATGATTCAGGATCTGGTGGATGTGAACGGCCGACATACCCCAAGGATACCGGCTTCCTCAGGGACCAGCGAGGCTCGCGAGGAGCGAGACATAGCGGGCGCGGTATGCCCGCATCGAGTAGCGCTTCTCCACGTGCGAGAGACCGCCGGCACCGAAGCGCGCCCTCAACTCGGGCGACACGATGAGCTCCTCGAGGCGGTTTTCCCAATCCTCGACGGTGGCCGCGTGGAACCCGGTAATCCCGTCGATGACGGCTTCGGTGTTCGCGCCGATCGGAGAGGCGACGCAAGGGAGCGATGCCGCCATGTACTGGAGTAACTTGAACGCGCATTTGCCGCGCGACCACTCGTCGTCGGTCAACGGCATGATGCCGATATGCGCCGCCGCGAGCGCGTCGGCCTCCGTGTCTTCGCTCCAGGCGATGCGCTCGACTCGAATCTCCGGCCATGCCGGAAACGCGGAGCAGATGATCCTCACGGTAAGTGCGGGGTGTCTTGCCGCCAGCCGGGCAAGCGCCGGGCGGATCATCTCCAGATAGATCAGATTCTCGGGGCTCCCGATCCACACGACGGTCGGCGGACCGCCGGACCCGGGTTGCGCTGCCCGATAGCGCGACACCTCGATCGAGGTGGGCAGGATCTCGACCGCGCGGGCCGCGGGCCGCGCGACCCCCGCGAGGACGTCGTTGCCGGCGGCGACCACATCGACCCATCGGCAGGTTGCCGCGAATTTCTTGCGGCGCCAGCGCGAGTCGCCGACGGGCTCCCCCAGCCGGCGCGGCTTGCGGACGTAGATGGCATCGTCCACGTCGAATATGCGCCGCCGGGTGAGTGCGCCGAAGAGCGCCGCCTCGAGGGCGCTCAGCTTGATCTGATGCAGCACCGAGACATCGGCCCACCGCAGCAAGCCGCGCCGCTCCCAGGTGCGTAACCCATAGCGGCCGCTCGGGAAGCGCTCCAATCGTACCTGCCAACCCGCCGCCTCGAGCGGCGCCACCAGATTTCTCATGCGGTGACGAAACGAGGGCTGGTCGAGATCGTAGCCCAGAAGCAACGCGTTCGGCATGAGCGCGGTTCCCTAGGCGCCTGTCCCGGACAGGCTCCGGTGAGGCTCGAGGTAAGGACCGAGCGCGCTCAAAGCGACCGCGATGCCGTCGCCCAGCGCAAGACCCCGCGCTCGCCGCGCCAACTCCGCCCGCAGCGACTCGTCTCGCAGCAGCGCCTGCGACCTCGAGAGGATCTCGGCCGCCGCGAGCGGCGCTTCGACGGCGACGCCGGCCGCGACGCAGCGGCGAATCCGTTCCCGTTGATCGCCCGCGATGGGCACCGCGACGCAGGCGGCGCCGCAGGCGATCGCCTGCAGGAGAGTCGAGCCTCCGTTGACCACGATCAGCCGCGCATCCCGCATGAGCTGCGCGAGCTCCGCCTGAGGCAGCGAGCCCATCGGCAAGAAATGAGGGGACCGGGCTTGCATCGTGCCCGCTCCGGCCGGCCCCACCGGCCCCACATATCGGACCGCGACGCCCTCCCGGGCCAGCGCCCGAGCGGCGCCCAGAAAATGCGCGGTCGCATCCTGCGCCCCCGGATGTCCCGTGCCGCCGCCCGGAACCACGAGCACGAAGTCGCCCGGCTCCTGCGATGCCGCCGGCCCGTCCCCGTCGCGCGAAGGCCTCGCGGGCGCGAGAATCACATCGAGATAGCGCACCGTCGGACGGCCCAGCAGCCGCTCCTTCAGCCGCTCGGCGAGCGTGAGGCTGCCGGCGATGAATTCCGGATACGCAATCCAGTGCTCGTCGAGGAGCTGCATCCACCGCAGACGAAACGCCTTGCGGCGCTGGCGTCGTCGGGCGCTGATGTATACGACGCGCGCGCCCGAACGATGCGCAGCCCTCAACTGAGCGGTGCGGCCCGCATTGTCGAAGACGACCACGTGCGGACGCCAGCTGCGGATCAGATCGATGACCTCCGCGCTGTGAAAGGTCGGGGAGGCGGGCAGCCAGGTGGCCGGAAACGGCACCCCGGCGGCGTAAGGCGCCTCGCGGCTCAAGACGAAGTGAACGCCGGCGGCCGGCCAGCGCAGCTGCACCGCACGGGCGATCGCCGAGGAGCGCGCGAACTCCCCCCTGCCGAACGGGCCCGATACCGGAACGAACAGAATTCGCGCGCCGGAGTCACTCAAAGGCGGTAAACCACCGGTCGAGCACCAGCAACGACCAGGCGCGTCGGAACTCCACGCCCACCGCACGCCGCAGTACGCCGCGTGATCTCAGGCGTTCGACGGCATTCCGAAGGATGCGCGGGTGCCCCTTGAGCCAGCGATGCACCGGCAGCCCGAAGCCGGACTTGGGCCGCTCCAGGTGTCCCGGCGGCAATCTCGGCTGCATCAACCGGCGTACCAGGAGCTTCCCGCGTCGGGCGCGTTCGTCGACCAGCAGCGCAGGGTCGACGCTCAGCATGAACTCGACCAGCCGGTGATCGAGGAGCGGCGGCCGTACTTCCAAGGAGTGGGCCATGCTGGTCCGATCCACCTTGGTCAGGAGGCCCTCGGCCAGATCCGTGTGCAGATCGAGCCAGCGCAGCCGGGCGAGGGGCGACAGCTCCTCGCGCCAGAACTGCCGGTAGAACCACAGATAGTCGTAACCGATCTCGCGCCAGGAAGGATCGAGCAGGTCGTCGATCTGCACCGCAGTCATGCCGCCGAGCGCGGCCGCGTAGGCCGGCAAGCCCACATAGGCATGCCGCTGCATCGAGGAGGCAAAGCGGCCGAGCGGCGGCAGCATCCGGGCCAGCGTCCGGTTCACCACCGTCGATCGGGCACCGACCCTCGACCAGTAGCGCGGATAGCCGCAAAAGACCTCATCGCCGCCCTCGCCGCTCAGGGCGACCGTGACCTCGCGGCGGGCGACCCGTGCAATCAGGTAATTGGACCAGGCGGCGCTGTCGGCGAAGGGCTCGTCGAAGATCGCCGGAATGGCCTCGAGCGCCTGCTCGAAATCGGCGGCCTGTGCCGTCATCTCGGTGTGCACCGTGCCCAGGTGCGCCGCGGCGCTGCGAGCGGCATCGAGCTCCGATCGGTCGCTCGCCTCGAAGCCGAGACTGAAGGTTCGCGGACGATCGAGATAGTACGTGGTGACGGCCGAGTCGATGCCGCCGCTCAAGAACACGCCGACCGGTACATCCGAGAGCAGGTGCTCCGGCACGACCGTGCGCAGCTGCTCATCGAGCAGGCCCGCGGTGTCCTCCGAGGTTCTGCGCGTCACCTCCGCCGAGGGTTCCCAATAGCGTTCGATCGAGACGCGCCCGCTCTCCCAGGTGAGCGCATGGCCGGCCGCGAGCTTCGAGATCCCGCGGAAAATCGTCTTCGGCGCCGGCACGTAGCCATGAAACAGGAAATCCCGCAGGGCGCCGGCATCGACCTGCGGCTTGCCGAGCACCAACAGCGCCTTCAGCTCCGAGGCGAACGCGATGCCGTCGGGCAGGAGCCGATAGTAAAGCGGCTTGATGCCGAGCCGGTCGCGGGCCAGCAGCAGCCGCCGGGCACGCGCGTCCCAGCTCGCGAAGGCGAACATCCCTACGGTCCTCGCCAGGCAGGGTTTGCCGTACCGGGCAAGAAGGTGCAGCAAGACCTCGGTGTCTCCCGTGGAGCGCCAGGGGCCCGGCAACTCTGCACGCAGCGCCTGGTGGTTGTATATCTCCCCGTTGTAGGTGAGCACGTGATCGCCGAGCACCATCGGCTCGTCGGCCGCATGCGACAGGTCCAGGATGGACAGACGGCGATGGCCCAGGACCACGCCCGGCGCGCTCCAGATGCCGGCCCCGTCCGGGCCCCGATGGCGCAGCCGGTCGGTCATGGCCGTGACCGTGTCGATAGTCGCGCTCGAGCCGATAATTCCTGCGATCCCACACATGGCGGGAGTCTAGCGCGGAATTCATGAACTAAGATCCTAGCCATCGGCCGGCGGTTCGTTTAGGGTACACGCGGAGCTTCGGACCCATGGCTACACCTGCCGATCAACGCCTGCTGGAACTGTGCGACAAGTGGCTCAAGAGCCTCGAATTGCACATTCGGTATTCGGGCCTCGATACCGAAAGCTACTGGAAGGTTCAACCCTGGCCGGAGCATCAACGGCCGAGCCGCTGGATCATCGATCTCGCGGTTCAGAAAGCGGTCGCGCTTCGTTCCCAGGTGCAGGAGCGGATCAAACAGGGCGACACCAGGTTCTCGGACTCGCTCGAGCTCATGACTTTTCTGGCGAACCTGATCGGCTCGGAACACATCGAGCGCTTCATCCCATTGGCGGACCCCGAGCACGAGGTCGACCTCAGGGCCCCCGCGCCCGAGGATGCGGCGTCGGACCCGCCGCACGCCGCGCCGTCACGCCCCTCTCCGGACCCGCCGCGCGTCGCGCCCGCACGCCCCGCTCCGATCCCGCCGGCGGCCCACGCCGAGCCGCAGCCCGCCGCACCGTCGCGGCCACAGGCGTCCGCTCGAGCCCCGGAGCCGACCGCCCGGGGCCCGCAGCCGTCGGACTCGGTGGGTGCGACCGCGACACGGGAAATGCCGCAGTTCGTGGCGACCAAGCGGCGCGCGCCGGCGGTGGGCACTTCGCACGTCGCGCGCACGGAGCGCAGATCGGCGCAGACGAAGGCCGCCCCTCGGCCCTCGGGCAGGCAACCTGCTAAACTCCAGGCTTCGGAGGACGCGTCGCGAGAACAAGTCATCGTCGACGCGGCTCGCCTGGTGCAATGGGGCCGCAAGTGGTACGAGCTGGCGGAGCTCATAGCGCGCATGGCCGACCGCCCGCCGCTTCCCGAGGTCAGAAAAATATTGAAGGACAACAAGACGGCCATCGAAAAGAAGGCCGGCGGCAGTTAGTGCGCCCGCCCGCAAGTGAAGAAAAATTTAGGGAACCTGCTTCGCATTCACGCGCTCCAAGGCGGCCATGATCACGACAAAAAATCTATCCAAGCGCTATGGCGAGATCCTGGCCGTGGACGACGTATCGTTCTCGGTGAACCCGGGGGAGGTGCTCGGGTTTTTGGGCGCCAACGGTGCCGGCAAATCCACTACGATGCGCATGATCGCGGGATTCATCGCACCGTCCGCGGGCACGGTCTCGGTGTGCGGCCACGACATCGAGCGCTCGCCCGTGCGGGCCAAGTCCTGCATGGGATATCTGCCCGAAGGCGCACCCAGCTACGGCGAAATGACCGTCGGCGAATTCCTCGACTTCGTGGCGGACATCCGCGGCCTCGGCGGCGCGCAGCGCAGCGAACGGCGCGGCGTCGTGGTCGACCGGCTGGCGCTCGCGCCGGTCATCGACCAGGTGGTCGAGACGCTGTCGAAGGGATTTCGCAGGCGCGTCGGCCTGGCTCAGGCCCTGATCCACGACCCCAGGGTGCTGATCCTCGACGAGCCGACCGACGGTCTCGACCCGAACCAGAAGCACGAGGTGCGCCGGCTCATCAACGAGCTCAGCAAGGACAAGCTGGTGATCGTCTCCACGCACATCCTCGAGGAAGTGCACGAAGTCTGCACCCGCGCGATCATCATCGCCGCCGGCCGGATCGTCGCGGACGAGACGCCGAGCGCGCTCGAAGCCCGCTCCCGCTATCACCACGCCGTCAGCCTGCGCTTCGACAAACCCGAAGATCTCAGCGCCGCGCGCCGCGAGATCGCCGGCCTTTCCGAGGTGAGCGAGGTGGAGGCCGAGGAGCGCGAGCTCAAGCTGACCGCGGTACCGCGGCCCGGCAAGAACGTGCTGCCCGCCGTCAGCGCGTTGATCACGCGGTACGAGTGGGACGTGCCCGAGCTGCACCTCGAGTCGGGCCGCCTGGACGAGGTATTCCGGACGTTGACCGGGGCCGGCCCGCGCGCGGGCGTATCGCCCGCGCCGGACGTGCCCCTGGATGAAGGGGGAGCGCAGCTTTGAACAAGACCCTGGTGATCTTCCGGCGCGAGCTCCGAAGCTATTTCGCGACGCCGCTCGCCTACGTATTCATCGTGATTTTTCTGGTGCTCGCGGCCGTGTTCACGTTCCAGGTGGGCGGACTGTTCGAGCGCGGGCAGGCCGACCTGCAGCCGTTCTTCCGCTGGCATCCCTGGCTCTACCTGGTGCTCATCCCCGCGATTTCCATGCGCTTGTGGGCGGAGGAGCGCAACAGCGGCAGCATCGAGCTCCTGATGACCCTGCCGGTCACCTTGACGCAGGCCGTGGCCGGCAAGTTTCTCGCCGCGTGGTGCTTCGCAGGCGTCGCGCTGGCGCTCACCTTCCCGGTCTGGATCACGGTGAACTATCTGGGAAGCCCCGACAACGGCGCCATCGTCGCCGCCTACATCGGGAGCTTTCTGATGGCGGGCGGATTTCTCGCGATCGGCATGTGCCTGTCGGCGGCCACGCGCAATCAGGTGGTCGCCTTCATCACCGCGGCCTTGGTGGGATTCGTGTTCCTGCTCGCAGGCTTTCCCCTGATTCTCGACTTCGTCCGCGGTGTCTTCCCGCAGTTCATCGTCGATGCGATCGCCTCCTTGAGCTTCTTTACGCATTTCGAGGCGATCTCCAAGGGCGTCATCGACGTGCGCGATGTGGTGTATTTCGCCGCGCTGATCGCTTTCTGGCTGACAGCCACGGCTCTGGTGCTCGACATGAAGAAGGCGGAATAAGTGAACGCCGATAATCAGCAAAGAACGGGTTGGAAGCGAACGGGCTACGGCGTGGGCGGCCTTTTGGCCCTCGCGGTGCTTTTCCTCGGCGTGGTGACGCTGTCGAACCTCGGCCTCAGGGGCATGCGTCTCGATCTCACTCAGAATCACTTGTACACCTTGAGCCCGGGCACCAAGCAGGTGCTCGCCGAGCTCAAGGAGCCGATCAACCTGTATTTCTATTTTTCGCGAGAGTCGGCCGAGAAGCAGTCGCCTCTGCTCATGCCTTACGCGAACAGGGTCCGGGAGTTCCTGGAGGAGATCACGGCGCGCTCCGGGGGCAAGATCCGGCTTCAGGTGATCGACCCTCAGCCGTTCTCCGACGATGAGGACCGTGCCGCCGAGGCGGGCCTGCAATCGCTTCAGACCAACGAGGGAGGAGACGAGTCGCTGTACTTCGGTTTGGCGGGAACCAATTCGACCGACGGCCGCTCCGTCATCCCGAGCTTCACGCCCGACCGCGAGGAATTCCTGGAATACGACGTGGCCAAGCTCATCCAGGAACTGGCCAACCCGAAAAAGCCGGTGATCGGCCTGCTGAGCTCGATCCCCATGCAAGGCCAGTTCAATCCCATGACCGGGCAGACGGGCGACACCTGGCCGGTGCTGTCGCAGCTCGAACAGCTCTTCACGGTGCGCTCCCTGACCTCGGATGTCGACCACATCGACAAAGACGTGGACGTTTTGATGATCGTGCATCCGAAGAACCTGCCGCCGAAAACGCTCTACGCCATCGATCAATTCGTCATGCGCGGCGGCCGCGTGCTGCTCTTCGTCGATCCGAGCAGCGGCGCCGACTCGAGCGGCCAGGATCCGCAGAACCCGTTCGCGGGCGCGATGGCGAACCACGCCTCCGATCTGGAGCCGCTGCTCACCGCCTGGGGCGTCGCCTACGATCCGACCAAGGTGATCGGCGATCTCGCGCTCGGTCTCGAGGTGCGGGCGACGATGCAGGGGCCGCCGACCCGCCACATCGCGATTCTCGGCTTGCACAAGGACGACATGGACCGGAAGGACGTGGACACCGCCGCGCTCGACTCCATCAACGTCGCCACCGCCGGCTTCCTCGCGCCCCGCCCCGGCGCGACCACCAAGTTCGAGCCCCTGCTCATGAGCTCGACCAGCGCGGCGCCCATTCCCGCTTCGCGTTTCAACGCCTTGACGGATCCGGCGAGCCTGCGCGACGGGTTCAAACCCACGGGCACCCGCTACACCATCGCGGCGCGCATCACGGGACCGGTGTCGTCGGCCTATCCGCAGGGCGCGCCGCCCGACCCGAAGCCCTCGGCGGGACCGCCCGCCGCGCATCTGTCCAAGTCCGCCGTGCCGGCGAACATCGTGATCGTCGCGGATACCGACCTCTTGATGGACTACATGTGGGTTCAGACCCGCGAGCTCCTCGGCCAGCGGATCGCCCAGGCCTTCGCCAATAACGGCGACTTCGTGGCGAACGCCGTCGACAATCTGACCGGCAGCAACGCGCTCATCAGCATCCGCGGCCGCGCGACGTTCTCGCGTCCCTTCGAGCGGGTGGAGGCGCTCAAGCGCCGGGCCGACGACCGGCTGCGCAGCAAGGTGCTCGAGCTGCAATCGGAACTGCAGCAAACCGAGACCAAGCTGACGGAGCTTCAGAGCAAGAGGAACGATCAGACATCGCTCATGCTGACGCCCGAACAGGAGCAAGAGCTCAAGCGCTTCACGGCTGAGAAGGCTCGCGTCCGTAAGGAGCTGCGCGAGACGCAACGCGGACTGGACGTCGACATCAATCGGCTGGATGACTGGCTGAAGGTGATCAACATCGCCCTCGCGCCGTTGGCCGTCGCCATCGCGGGCGCGTTCATCCTCTCGTTCCGGCGCAAGCGCAAAAGCGTGGGGGTCAAACGACCATGACGCGCGCACGTTTTTTACTGCTCCTGGTCGCGGCGCTCGTCGCCATCTGCGGCGCGTTCTATCTGAGCTCCGAGCGCAACTTGCAAAGGGACACGCGCGGCGCTCCGCTCTTCCCGACGCTCGCCCCAGAGCTCGACACCGTGAGCGAGGTGAGCATCTTCAAGGGCAGCGCGGCGCCCGCCGTCACCCTGCACAGGACGGGCGAGCATTGGTCGGTCGCGCAGCGCGCGGATTACCCCGCGGATTTGCCCAAGCTCCGCAGGCTCCTCGTGACCCTGGGAGACGCCAAGGTGGTCGAGGAGAAAACCTCCGATCCGGCGAACTACCCCGTCATCGGGGTCGAGGACCCCACCAAGCCGGGCGCCGGCGGTGCGGAGATCAGCGTGACCGCACGGGACGGCAAGCACGCGGTCATCGTGGGCAAGCCGGTCGGCGAAGGCACCTTTGCGCGCCGCGAGGGCGAGAGCAAGAGCTACTCGGTGGAGCCGGCGATCTCGGTCGAGGCCGAGCCCCATTCCTGGATCGACACCCGGCTCATCGACATTCCCACCTCCTCGATTCAGAGCGTCGAGCTCAAACCGGCGACGGGTGCAGGCTATACCCTGCACCGGCTCAAGCCCAAAGAAGAGGACTTCGCGCTCGACAAGATACCCCCCGGGCGCAAAGCGCTGGACGGCAAGGCATTGGCGCCCTCGGTGAGCACATTGAGCGGCCTCACGGCCGAGGACGTCGCCGCCGCCAAGGACATCGACTTCACCCAATCCGGGCAGGCGGTCTTCACGCTGGAGGACGGCAACGTCATCACGCTCACCGGTGCGATGGCCGGCGACAAACGTTGGATCGAGGCGCAATCCTCCAAGGATACGGCGCTCACGCAGAAGGCCCAGGGTCGTGCCTTCGAGATTGCGAGCTACCGCTACGATGCGATTTTTCGTCCGCTGGATCAGCTGCTCGTCCCTAAAGAGACAAAGCCTCCCGCCAAGGCCGGCGCGTCCGGGAAGAAGAGCGACGCGGCGGCGCGAGCCAAATCCTCATCGCCCACGGCTCCGTGATCTCGGGCACGAGCGCCGGCTTCGGGCGGCGCTTCGCCGCCTTGATCTACGACTCGCTGCTGCTCGCCGCCCTGCTCCTGGTCTACACGGGCATCATGGTTGCGATGCGCGGCGGCGCAATCACCGAGGCCGGCAGCCGGGGCTGGTGGTATCTCTATCGGGGCGGCGAAGTGGCGATCGTCGCCGCCTACTATGTGGTCAACTGGATGCGGAGCGGCCAGACTCTGGGGATGCGCGCGTGGCATCTGCGTGCCGTCAGCGAGTCGGGCAAGCCGCTGCGCCTCCTGCCCGCCCTGTGGCGGTGCGTGTGCGGTTTTCTCGCCTGGGCGCCTGCCGCGCTCGGCGTGTTCTGGCTCTATGCGGACCCCGAGCGCCTGGCCCTGCACGACCGGCTGTCGGGCACCCGCGTCGTGCACCTAGCGCGTTCTTGATATCGCCACCAGCGTGAGCAGGCCGATGGAGGCGGTCGGCAGCCACCCGACCAGCGCCGGGTTCAAACCGAACAGCTGTCCGCCATTCTCCACCGTCCGGGTGATGAGAAAAAACACGATCCCGAGGACGACGCCGATCACGGTGCGCGTCCCGGCGCCGGTGGTGCGCAGCGGTCCGAACACGAACGGCAGCGCGAGAAGGGTCACGATGACGACGGCGACCATGCGCGCGATGCGCGACCAGTAGCCTATCTCGTAGAAGGACGTATCGAGGTGGTTGCGCTTCAGGTGGTCGATGTACGAGGCGACGCCGCGGAGCGTCAGAAGATCGGGGTCGGTCGCCGCCAACGCCAGAAAGTCCGGATTGACGGTCGACCGGATCGTGACTTCGTCGGCCGTGCTGCTGTCGACGTGATCGTCCCCGAAGCGGGTCGTGGCGACGCTCTGCATGCGCCAGTGGTGCGGATCCGCCACGGAAATGCGGTCTGCCCGCTGGATCGAGCGAAGTTTGGTCGGGCCGTCCAGTTCGAAGAGCGAGACGCCTCCGAACGATTGGTCGATCTCGCCGGTTTGGACCCGCAGGATGAGATTGCCGTCCTTCACCCAGGCGCTGCTCGAGCCGGCGAAACTCACGTCGGCGAGCTTGCTCGTGGTTTTCTCGCGTTTCGCGAACTGCGCGAGCGGCGGCGCGACATATTCGCCGACCGCGTACATGGTCAACGACAAGGTGAGGCCCGCGAGCCCCACGGGCCAGGCGATCCGCCACACCGACACACCGGAGGCGCGAGTCACGACGAGCTCGCTCCCCGCGGCGAGATTCCCGAGACCCATGAGCGCGCCGATCATCGCGCCAATGGGCAACAGCTCGAATATCTGCTCGGGCAGATTGAGGAAGGTGTACAGGAACGCATCCGCCGTCCCGTAGTCCCCGGTGCCGATGTCGCTTTGCTGGCTGATGAAGAGGAACAACGCTCCGAGCGTCAACAGCACGCACATCGCCATCAGCGTGTAGAGGAGCACGGTGCGGTAGAGATAACGATCGAGCGTGTTCACGTGCCTCGTCCCTCGCGGTAGATCAGGTACAGAGCGAACGCCAGCAGGAGAACGTGCACCCACCACACCCCGATGGCGGGCGGCAGCTGGCCCTTCTCGACCCAGACCTTGGCGGCGGACAGGAGGTTCGCGTAGATCATGTACACGACGATCGCGAATCCGACGCGGGCGTATCGGCCCTGCCGCGGGCGCAGACGGCTCACGGGCACGGCGAGCAGGGTCAGAATCAGGGCCATGATGGGGCTGGACGCCCTGAATTGCAGCTGCGCGATGTCCTCGGGCGCCGTCGAGCGGAGGAGCTCCCGGGTGGGACGCGTGTCGGGATCCTGTTCGGTGCCGAGCTTGTCCTCCGGCGTGACGATGGGGATTCCATGCTCGCGGAATTCGATGATGCGAAAGTCGCTCTTGCCGGGGACGCCTTCGTAGCGGCGCCCGTTGAACAGGGTGACGAAATGCATCCCGTTCGAGGCCGCCTTCGAGTAAGTCGCCGTCTCGGCGAGCGCCACCTCGACCCGATCGGCCGTCTCGCGGCGCACGAATACATTATGCAACACGCCCTCGGCGTCCACCCGCTCGGCATAGAACACCGCGTCGCCCCCGCCGCTGACGAAGGAGCGGAAGCGCCCGGCGTCCAGTTGTCCGAACTGCGCCTCCTTGACGGCCGACTGCCGCAACAGCTGAGCCTGGTGGTCCGCGCGGGGCACCTGGACGAAGGACAGCCACGCGAGCCCCACGGCTATCACCACGGCGAAGCATGACAGGGGCACGAGCATGCGCATGGGCGCAAATCCGCAACCCTGCAGCGCCGTCATCTCGCTGTCGTGGTACAGCCGGCCCAAGGCGAGCACGATGGCGAGCAACAGCCCGACCGGCACGATGACCGACAGGTTCATGATCGCCCCGAGCGCGATCAGATCGAACACCACGTGGCGGCCATAGTTGTCGCTCGCCGCCCGCCCGAGCACCCTCGAGAGCTGATTCGACACCAAAATCGCAACCAGAATGCCGGTCACGGCGAGCCAGGTCTGTATCACTTCGCGTAGGACATAGCGCTGCACGGTCCACTTCATGGCATTGAGCTTAGAGCCTTCGCGTGAATCTAGTAAACTAATTGCCATTCGAGGATACGGAACTTTTATCCAACAACGGAGTGGGGGTATGGAATTCAAGGCAATCGTCGACACCAAAGCGCGGAGCGCCTGCGGCTGCGCGGTGATCGGCGTCCACGAGAATGGCGATCTCGGCACCGCCGCGCGCCTCATCGATGCGCAAATCGGCGGGATCATCGGCCGCCTGATTGCGAGCGGCGATTTTGCCGGCAAACCGGGCGACACGCTGCTGTTGCCGCACCCGGCGGGCGCCGCCGCCGAGCGGGTGCTGCTGACCGGCCTCGGGCCGCAGCCAAGCTTCGGCCGCAAGCCCTACCGCAAGGCCGTGCAATCGAGCGCACAGGCGATACTGAAGACCGGCGCGAGCGATGCGACGGTGTACCTCGCCCAACACGAGGTTCCGGGCATGGACAGTCATTTCCGAGCGCGTGCCATCGCGGAGATCTTCAGCGCCGCCGCCTATCGGATTCCCGATTTGAAGAGCGGCGCCAAACCCAAGCCGGCCAAGCTCGCCGAGGTGAACGTGGCCGCCGAAAACGCGCGCGCCTTGAAATCGACCGCGTCGGGTCTCGAGATCGGCGCCGCCGTCGGGTCGGGGTCCGCCCTGGCGCGGGACCTCGCGAATCTGCCGCCGAACGTCTGCACGCCCACCTATCTCGGCGAGCGCGCGATGCAACTGGACAAGGACTGGCCGCGCATCAAGACCAGGGTGCTGGATGAGGAGGCGATCAAGGCGCTCAAGATGGGCGCATTTCTGGCGGTCACGCAAGGATCTGCGCAGCCGCCGCGATTCATCGTGTCGGAATATCGAGGCGGGAAAAAAGGCAGCGCTCCGATTTGCCTGATCGGCAAGGGCATCACCTTCGACTCGGGCGGAATTTCGCTCAAGGATCCGCCGGGGATGGACGAGATGAAATTCGACATGGGCGGTGCGGCGGCCGTGCTCGGCGCGCTGCGCGCCGCGGCCGAGCTCGCGCTTCCCATCAACGTGATCGCGATCGTGCCGACTTGCGAGAACATGCCCGGCGGCAGAGCCGTGAAGCCCGCGGACATCGTCACGTCGATGTCGGGTCAGACTGTCGAGATCCTGAACACCGATGCGGAAGGCAGGCTGATCCTGTGCGATGCCATCACCTACAGCCGGCGCTTCAAGCCTGCGGCGGTCATCGACGTGGCCACGTTGACCGGCGCCTGCATCATCGCGCTCGGCAATCAAGTGAGCGGCATGATGAGCACCGACGATGGGCTGGCCGCAGAGATCGCGGCCGCCGGCGGCCGCGCCGACGACCGAGTCTGGCGCCTGCCCGTCGGAGAAGATTACGCGGATGCCTTGAAGAGCAATTTCGCGGACTTCGCCAACGTCGGCGGCCGGGAAGGCGGCGCCTGCACCGCGGCCACTTTTCTGTCGAAGTTCTCCAAGGATCTCGATTGGGCGCATCTGGACGTGGCCGGCACCGCGTGGCTCGGCGGCTCGCAAAAAGGCAGCACCGGCCGCCCCGTTCCCCTGCTGGTGGAGTTTCTGGTACACCGCGCGCGCCGCAGATGAGGCCTCGGCATGGCCGATAGAGTCGACTTTTACGTGCTTCAGAGCCACGCGCCGCAGCGGCGCTGGGGCTTCGCCTGCCGGTTGACCGCGAAAGCCTATTTGCAGGACCTTTCCATCGTCGTCTGGAGCGACAACGCCGGCGACGCCAAGCTGTACGACGATCTGTTGTGGACCTACGACGATCGATCCTTCGTGCCGCATCGGCTCGCCCGCGGCGGCGAGCCGCTCGATGAGGGCACGCCGGTCCATGTCGTGCTCGAGCTCGACTCGGTCGAGCGCGCCGATCTCCTGATCAACCTGGCGAGCCGGTTTCCGGCCGGCCTCGGGCGCTTTGCCCGGATCGCCGAGATCGTCGATGCCGATCCGGAATGTCGGCGCCTCGGGCGCGAGCGGTTCAAGACATACCGGGATCACAAGCTCGCGCTCGAGACGCACCAGCTGAGCGACGCCGCCGACATCTAGTCCGCGCGGCCGCTATAATCGAGCGGCCATGGACAAAGCCTTTTCCCCCGCCGATATCGAGCCGCGCATCTACGAACGCTGGGAAACCAACGGATACTTCGAGCCGAGCGGCCGTGGACCGCCCTACTCGATCGTCATTCCGCCCCCGAACGTCACCGGAACGCTGCACATGGGCCACGCGTTTCAAGACACCATCATGGACGCCCTGATCCGGCATCGGCGCATGCGCGGCTTCGATACGCTGTGGCAGCCGGGCACCGATCACGCCGGCATCGCCACCCAGATGGTGGTGGAGCGCCAGCTGAACGCGGCCGGCCGGAGCCGGCTCGATCTCGGACGGGAGGACTTCATTGCCAAAGTCTGGGAGTGGAAAGCCGCTTCGGGGGGCTCGATCGCCCGACAATTGCGCCGGCTGGGCGCCTCGGTGGACTGGAAGCGCGACAAGTTCACGATGGATCCCGAGCTCTCCCAGGCGGTCACGGAGGCCTTCGTTCGCCTGTATCGGAACGGATCGATCTACCGCGGCAAACGGCTGGTCAACTGGGATCCGGTGCTGAAAACGGCTCTGTCGGACCTGGAGGTGGTCTCGGAAGAGGAGGAGGGCCATCTTTGGCATCTCAAATATGAGCTGCGCGACGGCGGCTACCTCATCGTGGCGACGACGCGGCCGGAGACCATGCTGGGAGACACCGCAGTCGCCGTGCATCCCGACGATGAGCGCTACCGGCACTTGATCGGCCGGCAGGTGCGCCTGCCGCTCGCCGAGCGCGACATCCCGGTGATCGGCGACGATTACGTCGACCCGGCGTTCGGCTCCGGCTGCGTCAAGATCACGCCGGCGCACGATTTCAACGACTACGAAATCGGACGGCGTCACGGCCTGCCGATGATCAACGTCATGACCCTGGACGCCTCGCTCAACGATGAGGTGCCCGCGCCCTATCGAGGTCTCGACCGCGCCGCGGGCCGCGAGCGCATCGTCGCCGATCTGTCGGCGCTCGGGCTCGTCGATCGCATCGAACCGCACAAGCTCGTGGTACCGCGTGGAGATCGCACCAACGCCGTGCTCGAGCCGCTCCTGACCGACCAGTGGTTCGTCGACATCGAACCGCTCGCGGCCCCTGCGATTCGAGCCGTCGAGGAGGGCCGCATACGCTTCGTGCCCGACAACTGGTCGGGCGTGTATTTCGAGTGGATGCGGCACATCAAGGACTGGTGCATCAGCCGCCAGCTCTGGTGGGGCCATCGCATCCCGGCCTGGTACGACCCCGAGGGACGCTGGTACGTCGGGCGCAGCGAAGCGGAGGTGCGCGCCGAACAGGGTCTCGGACCGGAGGTGACGCTGCGGCAGGACGATGACGTGCTAGACACCTGGTTCTCCTCCGGCCTCTGGCCCTTCTCGACGCAGGGCTGGCCGCGCGAGACTCGCGCGCTCGAGACCTACTATCCGACCTCGGTCCTCGTGACCGGCTTCGACATCATTTTCTTCTGGGTCGCCCGCATGATCATGATGGGCCTCGAGTTCACCGGCGAGGTGCCGTTTCGGGAGGTCTACGTGCACGGCCTCATCCGCGACCACGACGGCCAGAAGATGTCGAAATCGAAGGGCAACGTCATCGACCCGCTCGACATCGTCGACGGCATCTCGCTCGAGGGTCTTCTCGCCAAACGGACCACGGGGCTCATGCAGCCGCAGATGAAGCCGGCCATCGAGAAGGCGACCCGCAAGCAATTCCCCCAAGGCATCCCGGCGTTCGGCACCGACGCGCTGCGCCTCACGTTCGCGGCACTCGCGACCCAGAGCCGCGATCTTCGGTTCGACATGGCCAAGGTCGAGGGCAACCGGAATTTCTGCAACAAGCTCTGGAACGCGGCGCGCTATGTGCTGATGAACGTCGAGGGACAGGAGGGCTTCGCATCGGCGCCGGGCGGCGGCACGGCGGCGAGGAGTCCCGGCACGGCGCCGGGCGGCGGCACGGCGCCGTCCGAGGGCGAGCTGAGCCTGGCCGACCGCTGGATCCGCTCGCGCCTCGCCGCGATGATCGAGCGCGTCGACGCCGGCTTCACCGGCTACCGTCTCGACATCGTCGCGAACGCGCTCTACGAATTCACCTGGAACGAGTTCTGCGACTGGTATCTGGAGCTCTCCAAGGCGGTGCTGCAATCCGATACGGCGACCGCGGCCCAGAAACACGCCACCCGAAAGACCTTGATCGGCACGCTGGAGACACTGCTGCGCGCGCTGCATCCGCTCGCACCGTTCATCACCGAGGAGATCTGGCAGCGGGTGCGTCCGGGCGCGGGCGTGAACGGCGAGTCCATCATGCTGGCGCCATTCCCGAGGGCGGACGAGCTGCGCGCCGACACGGCGGCGGAGCCGGAGATGCGCTGGGTGATGAATTTCATCCTGGGCGTGCGTCAGATTCGCGGCGAGATGGACATCGCGCCGAGCCGCCGTCTCGATGTGCTCCTGCAGAACGCCGGCCCGCCGGATCGAGAGTATCTCGAGCGCAATCGACACTATCTCTCGCGGCTGGCGGGCATCGCCGAGCCTCGCGTGCTCGCCCCTTCCGAGGCGGCGCCGATTTCGGCCACCGCCCTGGTGGGAAGCCTCGAGATCTTGGTGCCGATGGCGGGTCTCATCGACCCGACGGCCGAGCTCGAGCGATTGACGAAGCGCCGGCGGCGCGCCGAAACGGAGTTCGGGAAGTTGCAAGCCAAGCTCTCCAACGAGGAGTTC
Source organism: Steroidobacteraceae bacterium (assembly GCA_036501585.1). Lineage (GTDB taxonomy): Bacteria > Pseudomonadota > Gammaproteobacteria > Steroidobacterales > Steroidobacteraceae > Bog-1198. Next base: position 7,682 of record DASYAC010000138.1, on the reverse strand, counting down.
GCGAGGAACGCCCCGCCGGAGGTGGTCGCGAAAGATCGAGCCCGGCTCTCGGAGCTCAGCACCGAGATCGACCAGCTGGCCGGGCAAATCGCGCGGGTCAAAGGGTTGCAGGCCGAATGAATCCGCCGGCTTCGAATGCGGCGCAGACCGGCGGTGCCGCCGGATCCGGGATTGGCGCGGTCCTCGCGCAGATCAACCGCATCATTCTCGGCAAGGACGGGCAGATCCGCCTCTGCGTGGCCTGCCTCCTGGCGAAAGGTCATCTGCTGATCGAGGACATCCCCGGGGTCGGCAAGACCACCCTCGCGCACGCCCTCGCCAAAACGCTCGGCCTTTCCTTCCAGCGGGTTCAATTCACCAGCGACCTGCTGCCCGCGGACGTTCTCGGCGTGTCGATCTACGAGCGCGACACCGGGACGTTCCGATTCCAGCGCGGTCCGATCTTCGCGCAGCTGGTGCTGGCGGACGAGATCAATCGCGCCTCACCGAAGGCGCAAAGCGCGTTGCTGGAGGCCATGGAGGAGCGGCAGGTGACGATCGACGGACAATCGATGCCTTTGCCGGAGCCGTTCTTCGTCATCGCGACGCAGAACCCCCAGGAACAGGTGGGCACGTTCCCGCTGCCGGAATCCCAGCTCGACCGATTCCTCATGCGTGTCCACCTGGGCTACCCGTCTGCCGCCGCCGAACGCGAATTGCTGAGCGGCACCGATCGGCGCGAATTGGTCAATTCGCTCGACAGCGTATTGAGCGTGGACGCGCTTCAGGCGCTGCAGCAGGCGGTGCTCGGTGTGCACGTGGCGCCGGCGCTGCTCGACTACGTGCAGGCGCTGGTCGCGCATACGCGCAGCGCCTCGGGTCTCAAGGCCGGACTCTCGCCGCGCGCCGCGATCGGATTGCTGCGCGCGGCGCGCGCCTGGGCATTGATCAGCGGGAGGAGCGCGGTGATCCCGGAACACGTGCAGGCCGTATTCGGCGCCGTCGTCGAGCATCGCCTCGAACAACTCGACAGCGGCCCTGCCGGCGCCGGCCGCCTGCTCGAGGCCGTCCCGGTCCCCTGAGCGAGCCCTGAATTGCGGAGCCTCCCGGACACGGCCATCGCTCGAATCAGAGCCTGGTCTGCCCGCCGCCACGGCGTGGACGGATTGCCGGTCAAGATCGAACGGCGGCGCATCTACATCCTTCCGACGCGCTTCGGGCTGATGCTGACGGCGCTGCTGATCGCCATGCTGATCGCGGGCCTCAACTACTCGAGCAACCTGGGGCTGGCATTCGCCTTCTTCATGGTGAGCACGATGCTGGTCGCCATGCATCATTGCCACCGGAATCTCCTGGGTCTCACCGTGGACGTGAAAGTCGAGGTCGATGCATTCGCCGGTGCGGACGCGTACTTTCAATTCATGCTGCGCAACGAGTCCGCGGTCGATCGCTGCGAGGTCGAGGTGCGTCTCGGCACGGGGTCCGGCACGCCGCCGGTGGAGGCGACACGGAGCGTCGCCATCGGCAGCTACGAAGAGGTCATGCTGGCGGTCCCCGTCGCGAATCGCGGGGTGAGCCGCTGGAGTCAATTCGAGTTGCGAACCCGGTATCCTTTCGGCTGGTTCCGTGCATGGACCTACGTGCAGGCGCCGCTCACCGCGTTCGTCGCCCCGAGTCCGCGCGGCAACCGGCCGCTGCCGGCGGCAAACGCGGCGACGGGCGGGTCGAGGCGCGCTGAATCGCGGGGCGAGGAGGATTTCGCGGGACTGCGCTCCTACGCACCGGGCATTCCCTTGAAGCACATGGCCTGGAAGACCCTGGCGCGCGGCGGCGAGGCGGCCGTCCGCATCTACGGCGATCTGGGAGCGCGGCCGGAGTGGCTCGAGTGGTCCGCACTCCACGGGCTCGATGCCGAGAGGCGCCTCTCGCAGCTCTGCCGCTGGATCACCGAGTGCGAGACCGGTCTCCCGCGCCCCTACGGACTTCGCATCCCCGGGATCGACATCCCGCCCGGCCGCGGTCCCGCTCATCGGTCGCGCTGTCTGCGGGCGCTGGCCTGCCACGGGATCCCGCCGGCGTGAAGCTTGCCGCACCCTCCGCCACCCAGGTGACCTATGACCAGCTGCGCTGGATGTCCGTATGCCTCGCGCTCGCGCTCGCGGTACACACCGCCTCTGTCCCGGTCTGGCTGCTCGCCGCGGTCGCTGCCGCCATCGCCATCCGCCTCGCGCTGTCGGCGCGCGGTTACGCGGTGCCCTCGCCCGCAATCCGAACCGTGGTCGCGGTGGTCTCCATCGGCATTCTGTTTCTGCAGCTTCACACGTTCAACGGCGTCGCCGCGGGATCCGCGCTGCTCAGCCTCGTCGCGGGACTGAAGCTCTTCGAGACGCAGTCGCGCCGCGACCTGTACGTGGTCGCGCTGATCATCTACTTCCTGAGCCTCGCGGCGCTCCTGAGAAGCGAGTCGTTCTGGCTGCTCGCCTACCTGCTCGCCGTCTCCTGGCTCACGACCGCAACGCTGCTTCGCCTCAGTGATTCCGCGCAGCCATCGGATTGGCGGCGCAGCGCGCGCTACGCGGGACGCATCTCCGCCCAGGCGCTGCCGCTCGCGCTGGTTCTCTGGTTGTTTTTTCCGAGATTCGACGGACCGCTATGGCGCGTACCCTCTGACTCTCGCGGCGCGGAGACGGGCTTGAGCGACACCATGAGCCCCGGCGACATCACCAATCTCGCGCTGTCGGACGACATCGCGTTCCGGGTGCACTTCGACGGACCGTCCCCGCCGCCGGCCGAACGCTATTGGCGCGGCCCGGTTTTGCACGACTTCGACGGGCACACGTGGCGGCGCACGATCGCCTTCCGCGGCCCGGGGGCGGGGCCCGCGCCGTTGGGGATTGACTATCGCTATGTCGAGAGCCTCGAGCCAAATCAGCACAACTGGATATTCGCCCTCGACTGGCCGGACCGAGGGGACCTGGGCGACGCCTACCTCACCGGTGACGGCATGCTGGTACGGCCTTCGCTCCTGTCGCGCCCGCTCGACGTGAGCATCTCTTCGCACACCCATGTGCAATCGACGGAACCGTTGAGCGAGACCGCGCGCCGCCGCGATACGCGACTCCCGGGAGAGCGCAATCCCAGAACCCGGCAGCTCGCGCTCGAGCTGCGCCGATCGCATCCCGACGACCTTCAGTACGTGAATGCGGTGCTCGACCTGTTTCACCGGCAGCAGTTCTTCTACACCCTGGAACCCCCGCCGCTCGGCCTGAACTCGGTGGACGAATTTCTGTTCGACACCAAGCGCGGCTTCTGCGGTCACTATGCGTCCGCCTTCGCGGCGCTCATGCGCGCCGTGGGGATCCCCGCCCGGGTCGTCACGGGCTACTACGGCGGAACCTACAATCGATTCGCCGATTACTGGATCGTCGCCCAGAGCGATGCCCATGCGTGGGACGAAGTATGGATCGACGGGCGCGGCTGGATGCGGGTCGATCCGACCTCCGCGGTCGCGCCGGGACGCGTGGAGCCCGGTTCGGAGGGTCCTCTCGCGGCGGGCTCGCGCCTGTCGGGACCCTGGCGGCAACCTCTTTCCTGGCTCGCGGACGCGCGCCTGCAACTCGATGCACTTCGCCAGCTCTGGCGCGAGCGCATCTTGACCTTCGATCAGCATTCCCAAGACAGCCTCCTGAGCAGTCTCGGCATACCCGAGCCCGACGGACAGAAGGTCGCGATGGTGATGGGCGCGGGCTTGGTGCTGGTGTTCATCTGGCTCACCTGGCAGATCCGGCGCGAGCAACGCCCCGATCCGAAGGACCCCGTGCTCCGCGCGTATCACAAACTGTGCCTCAAGCTCGCGGCGGCGGGCCTGCCGCGCCGCCCGTCCGAGGGGGCGGAAGCCTTCGCGGCGCGTGTCGCGATCGAGCGGCCCGATCTCGGCGCCCGCGTGGGTGTCCTCTTGAGACGCTATTCGCGTCTGCGGTATGGCGCGAGTCGTCGCGCCGCCGCCGAGCGGTGGTTCGTCGCCCGAGTGCGCGCGATTTCAAGGCGTGGGATACTGCCTGCGGCAAAGGAGAGATGGTGGGGATGACAGACCAAGGCGGCGGGACGGTCCAAGCCCTCGTGATCGGCTGCCCGTCCACCATGGGCGACGACTACCCGCTCAACACCACGACCCTCATCCGGCATGCCGCTCGAACCTACGGCGATCAGGAAATTCTTTACCGGAGCGAGGCCGGCGGCTGGGAGCGCTACACCTACCGGGATTGCTACGAGCGCATCGGCCGTGCAGCCGGTGCACTTCGTTCGCTCGGGGTCGGTCCGGGCGATCGGGTCGGGGTGCTCGATTGGAACAGCCGCCGCTACTTCGAGCTTTATTACGCCATTCCGGGGCTGGGAGCCGTTCTGCTGCAGCTCAATTTGCGGCTCTGCGTGGACGAACTGAGCTACATCGTCAACCACAGCAACGCCACCTGCATTTTGGTGGACGAGACCCTGCTGCCGCTGGCCGAGGCGCTCGCACCGCACGCACCCGGCGTCAAAGCCTGGATCGTCATGACGGACAAGCCGCTTGACCAGATCGCGACGACGCTGCGGCCGCTGCATCATCACGAAGACGGAATGGCGGCCGCGGCCCCCATCACCGATTGGCCGATGATCGACGAGCGATCGGCCTACGCTGCCTGCTACACGAGCGGCACCACCGGCCGCTCGAAGGGCATCTACTACTCCCACCGCTCCATTTATCTGCACTCCCTGAGTCTCACCGCAACGTTCGGCATGACGATGGATGACTGCACGATGCTGATCACGCCGATGTTTCATGCCCAGGGCTGGGGATTGCCGCAGGCCGCTACGTTGATGGCCAACAAGATCCTGCTGCCCGGCAGGTACTCGGTGGACGACGCCGCGTTTCTGATCGACTCGATCGTCGCGGAGGGGGTAACCATCGCGAGCGGCGTGCCGTCGATCCTGTTGCCCCTCCTGAGCTACATCCGAACTCTCCCCACCAAGCCCTCGCTGGGCCGCTTGCGGCTCTTGTGCGGCGGCTCCGAAGCCCCCCTGTCGCTCCTCGTCGGTTGGCACGAGCTCACCGGCGCCGAGATCATCCACGCGTACGGCGGCACGGAAACCAGTCCCTTGATGACGGTGAACCGGCTCAAGTCGACGCTGCGCGGGCGGCTCTCGGCCGAAGAGCAATGGAACGTGAGGCGCACCCAGGGCCTGCCGGGCGTCGGCGTGGACGTGAAGATTCTCGCCGAGGACGGCCGGGAGCTCCCCCACGACGGCGAGTCGGTGGGCGAGATCTGCGCTCGCGGTCCCTGGGTCGCGGCCTCCTACCATTGCCTGCCGGAGGCCGGCGATCGCTTCGTCGACGGCTACTGGCGCTCCGGGGACGTGGGTACCATCGACGCGCGCGGCTATCTCAAGCTCACGGATCGACTCAAGGATGTCATCAAGAGCGGCGGAGAGTGGATTTCGTCCATCGATATGGAGAACGCGCTGGTCGGCCACTCGGCGGTGCGTGAGGCCGTGGTCGTCGGTGTGCCCCATCCGCAGTGGCAGGAACGGCCGCTGGCGCTCGTCGTGCTCGAGCCCGGCAGGCAAGCGACCTGCGAAGAGCTCCTCGCGCATCTCGGGGGAACCTTCTGCCGCTGGCAATTGCCGGAGCGGATTTTATTCGTGGCGAACATCCCGAAAACCAGTGTCGGCAAGCTGAACAAGAAAGCGATCCGCGCCGAGTACGCGGACATCTACACCCGGGCCTGCGCCGGCGGGACGTAGCGCGGGGTGGCAACGTCGCTCCTGCGGCACCGATAGGCGCACGGCACCGATAGCGGAACGCCGCAAGATCCGGGGCGGTTGCGGGCCTCAAGCGGCGAGGTTCTCGCGGGTCTTGGTGAAGGCGATCTGCGGCCAGCGCTCCTCGGTCAGCTGAAGATTGACGCGCGTGGGGGCGAGATACACCAGCTCTCCCGCATGATCGAGCGCGAGGTTGTCGTATGCCTTGTCGCGAAACTCGCCCAGCCGCTTCTCGTCCTCGAGTCTCACCCAGCGGGCGGTCGCGACGTTGATGGGCTCGAACACGCATTGGACGCTGTACTCGTCCTGGAGCCTGAAGGCCACCACCTCGAACTGCAGCTGCCCGATCGCCCCCAGGATGAGCGCGTTGTTGCGCAAGGGCTTGAAGAGCTGGGTCGCGCCCTCCTCGCAGAGCTGCGAGAGCCCTTTTTGCAGGGCCTTCATGCGCAGCGGATCCTTGAGCACGGCGCGGCGAAAGATTTCCGGAGCGAAGTTGGGCACCCCCGTATACGTCAGGCGCTCGCCCTCGGTGAAGGTATCGCCGATATTGATCGTGCCGTGATTGTGCAGTCCGATGATGTCGCCGGCGTAGGCTTCTTCCGCCTGGCTTCGGTCGGCGGCCAGGAACGTGAGCGCATCGGCGACTCGGATCTCCTTCTCCAGCCGTACGTGACGCAGGCGCATGCCCCGCGAGTAGCGGCCGGAACAGAGCCGCATGAAGGCAATCCGGTCGCGGTGCCCCGGGTCCATGTTCGCCTGGATCTTGAACACGAAGCCGGTCAGCTTCGGCTCTGTGGCCTGCACCACCCGCTCGAGCGCGGTCCGCGGCAACGGGCCCGGCGAGTGCTCGACGAAGGAGCTCAGGAGCTCGCGCACACCGAAGTTGTTGACCGCCGAGCCGAAGAACACCGGCGTCTGCCGCGCCGCACGATAGCGCTCGAGATCGAAGGGGGGACTCGCGCCGCGCACGAGCTCGACCTCCTCCAGGAAATCGGCGTACCGGTCGCCCAGGAGTTCCTTGGCCTCCTCGCTCGCGAGACCGTCGATGGTCTCGTGAGTGCCGACCCGTCCCTTCTCGACGGGCACGTAGACATAAATCCTATCCTCGAGGAGGTGGTACACGCCGAGGAGCTCGCGTCCCATGCCGATCGGCCAGGTGACCGGTGTGCACTGGATCTTCAGCACCCGCTCGATCTCATCCAGCAGCTCGATGGGCGATCGGCCGTCGCGGTCGAGCTTGTTGACGAAGGTCATGATCGGCGTGTCGCGCAGACGGCATACGTCCATGAGCTTGATCGTGCGTTCCTCGACACCTTTGGCGCAGTCGATGACCATGAGCGCCGAGTCGACCGCGGTCAGCGTGCGGTAAGTGTCCTCGGAGAAGTCCTCGTGGCCCGGCGTGTCGAGGAGATTCACGATGCAGTCCTCGAACGGAAACTGCATCACCGAGGAGGTCACGGAAATGCCGCGCTGCTGTTCCAGGCGCATCCAGTCCGAGGTCGCGTGGCGGGTCGCCTTGCGCCCCTTCACGGTCCCCGCCATCTGGATCGCGCCGCCGAACAGGAGGAGTTTCTCCGTGAGGGTGGTCTTGCCCGCGTCGGGGTGCGAGATGATGGCAAACGTCCTTCGACGATTGATTTCCTTGGATATTTCAGACTCGGGTCCCGTCACAATTCCTCACCATGTAGGTCGCTGATGACACTATAACCGAGCGGATCAGATCCTGAGAGCCATGAGAGCCGCGGCCACGTGGTTCACGAGCCTGACCTTTTCAACGATAGGCCGGCCGCTACGTTTGCTGCACGCCAAACGTCTCCTTACGTCAATCGTCTAAAGCTGCTCTGGGCATCGATGCGTCCCGCAGTGCGCGAGGCTTTCCCGCGGCCGCCCGCACCAGGCTGGAG
>DASYAC010000137.1:0-32435 GCA_036501585.1 Steroidobacteraceae bacterium | reverse complement strand
GTCGCGCAGCCCCACGATCGCCGCGCAGCGCCCCACGGTCGTGCCGCGCGGTCAGGCGTACGCCTGGCGGGATTCCCGAGAATTGAGCGCCGTCTGTATCGCCACCGCGATGTCGTGCTGAGTACAGGGCTTGGCAAGCTTCAGGATCCGGAATTTGGCCGGGTCGGCGGGGAGCTCCGCGAATCCGGTGGCCAGGATGATGGGCAGCCCCGGATAGCGCTCCTGCAGGGTTTGAGCCAGCTGCAATCCCGTCATGTTGGGCATGGCATGGTCGGTCATGACGATGTCGATCTGAGTGCCGGCGGCCAGCACGGACAGGGCCTCCGCTCCCGAGTGCACCTCGATCGCGGTATGCCCGAGATCCTCGATCAAGGCGGCCGTACCCGTCAGCACCAGCTGGTCGTCGTCCACGATGAGCACCCGGCAGGGCTGCGGCATTGCGGGCGCGAGCTTCAAGCGCTCGACGTTGCGCGTCGCGCCCGCCGGGACGGTGGTTGCTCGGGGCAGCCACAATTGCACGGTCGTTCCCACGTTCGGGGCGCTGTCGATCCGCAGGAGTCCGCCCGACTGGGCGGCCAATCCGTGCACCATCGACAACCCGAGCCCCGTTCCCTTGCCCGGTCCCTTGGTCGTGAAGAAGGGATCGGTCGCCTTGGTGAGGGTCTGCTCATCCATGCCGATGCCCGTGTCGGCGATGCTGATTCGCAAGTACTCCCCGAGCGGCAGCCGGGAGTCGGGCCCGGCGCCCGACTCGGGCTTGCTCTCCGCCACCGCGGTGATCGTGAGTCTCCCGCCGTTGGGCATGGCGTCGCGGGCGTTCAGCGCCAGGTTGAGGAGCGCCAGCTCGAGCTGATTGGCATCGACCAGCACCGGCGGAAGCTCCTCGGGAAAGGTGCACTTGAACACGATCGCGTGGCCGAGCGCGCGTTTCAGGAGCTCATCCATCCCGCTGACCAGCACGGCGAGGTCCACCGCCTCGGGCTTGAGCTCCTGGCGGCGCGAAAAGGCCAGCAGGCGCTGCGTGAGCGCTGCCCCGCGCTGCGCGCCCTGCACGGCGTTCTGCAGGAGTCTTCGGCATTGCGGATCATCGGCCAGCCGCTTCTCGAGCAGCGTGAGGCTGCCGAGCACCGCCATCAAGAGATTGTTGAAATCGTGCGCGACGCCGCCGGTCAGCTGGCCGATGGTGTCCAACTTCTGCGCCTCGAACAACTGCGCGAGCGCGGTCTCACGCTCACGCGTCCGTTCCTCGATCCGTTGCTCGAGCTCCTCGTTGAAGCGACGCAGTTCCGCGGTGCGTTCCAGCACACGCTCTTCCAGCTCCGCGTTGAATCTCTCCAGCTGCCGGGTCTTCCTGTACAGCTCGACGAACACCTTGACCTTGGCGCGCAGCAATTCCGGGACCACCGGAACGGGCACGTAATCCACCGCGCCCAGCTGGTAGCCGCGCAACTGATCCAGGTGCGCAAAATTGACCGCGGACACGAATATGATGGCGGTCCTTTGAAATCTCGGGTGTTCGCGGATCATGGCCGCGAGCTCGAAACCGTCGAGCTCCGGCATGCAGACATCGATGAGGATGAGCCCGATCTCGTTTTTGAGCAGACACTCGAATGCCTCGCGCGCCGAAGACGCCTTGAACAGGTTCTCGCCGATTCCGGCCAGCACCACCTCGTGGCTCAGAAGCTTCGCCTGCTGGTCGTCGACCAGCAGAATGTTGACCTTGTCCGGAACCTGATCGATCACCGGTGCAGCCACATGCGCAGCGCCGACAGAAGCTGCTCGACGTTGACGGGCTTCGCCAGATAATCCGAGGCGCCCGCCTCGAGGCATTTCTCGCGGTCTCCCTTCATCGCCTTCGCGGTGAGCGCGAGTATCGGCAGCCGCCTGAAGGCGGGCCTGGAGCGGATCTCCTGGATGGTCTCGTATCCGTCCATCCCCGGCATCATGATGTCCATCAGCACGATGGCGACGTCCTCCCGCGAGTTCAGCACCGCGATCGCCTCGCTCCCCGTGGTCGCTGTGAGCACTTCCATGCCCCGGCGCTCGAGTACGCTCGACAGCGCGAAGATGTTGCGTGCGTCGTCGTCCACCAAGAGCACGGTGCGGCGCAGGAGATCCTCATCGGAGCTGTGCAGCCGTTCGAGCATCTGCTGCTTGGCCGGCGGGAGGTCGGCGACCACGCGGTGCAGGAAGAGCGCTGTCTCATCCAGCAGCCGTTCGGGCGATTCGACGCCCTTGACCACGACACTGCGCGCCATGGTGTGCAGCGTCGCGTCTTCATCGGCGGAGAGCTCCCGCCCGGTGAACACCACCACCGGAATGTCGCGGAGCGACGCGTCGTCCCGGATGGTCTCGAGCACCTCGAAGCCCGACATATCGGGGAGCTTCAAGTCGAGCACCACGCAATCGACCTGCTCGCGCTTGAGCTGCGCCAGAGCCTCTGCCCCCGTTTCCGCCGAGGCAATCTCGATGTCCTCGTGGCTCAGGAGCTCCGCGACGCTGTTGCGTTCGTTCTGGTCGTCCTCCACCAGCAACAGGCGCTTGCGTCGGGGAGCGGCATAGCCCTTGATCCGCGCGAATGCCTCGTCGAGGCCCTGCGAGGAGGCCGGCTTTTGCACGAACGAGAAAGCCCCGCGCGCAAGGCCGTGATGGCGGTCCTCGTCGAGCGTCACGATCTGCACCGGGATGTGCCGGGTGCCGGGATCTTGTTTGAGCTGGCTCAGTACGGTCCACCCCAGCATGTCGGGCAGGAAGATGTCGAGTGAGATGGCGGTGGGATGGTGCTCGCGCGCGAGCGCGAGCGCCTCGGTGCCCCGGGTCGCGATCAGCACCTTGAACCCCTTCTCCCGGGCGGCCCCCATCATGAGCCGCGCGAAATGCGGGTCGTCCTCGACGATGAGCACCACGCTCTCGCCGGGGGAGACGGTATTCCGGTCGTCGGGTATCGGTTCCGGCGGCCGTTCCACGGATCGCACCGAGAATGTCATGGGCGGCTGACCGGGATGCGGCTCCGCGTTTCCGGAGGAGATCCTGGTGATCCCGCTCCCCAGGTAGGTGATCGGGAGATAGAGCGTGAACACGCTCCCCGCGCCCGGGGTCGAGCGCAATTGAATCTCGCCGCCGAGCAGATTGGCGAGCTCACGGCTGATGGCGAGCCCCAGGCCGGTGCCGCCGTATTTGCGGCTGGTGCCCGCATCGGCTTGCTGGAAGGCCTCGAAGATGATGCGCTGCTTCTCGGGCGGAATGCCGATGCCTGAGTCGGACACCTCGAATGCAACGATCGAGGCGGCACGGCGCAACGTGGGATGATCCTCGTTCCAGCCGCTGACCGCCGGCGATACCTTCAACTTGACGCCGCCGTCGGCCGTGAACTTGAACGCGTTCGACAGCAGGTTCTTGAGCACCTGCTGCAAGCGCTTCAAGTCCGTGGTGATGCTGCGCTCGACATGCGGCGAGAGCTCGACCTCGAATTGCAGGCGGCGATTCTCGGCCTCATGGCGGAACGGCCGGGCGATCATCTCCAGGAGGTTGGTGAAGTACACCTCCTCGGCGTCGACCGACACGGTGCCCGACTCGATCTTGGACAGGTCCAGGATGTCGCTGATGAGATTGAGGAGATCCGTGCCGGCGCCGTGGATGGTGCGCGCGAATTCCACCTGCTTGGCCGAAAGATTGCCGTCCGGATTCTCGGTCAGCTGCTGGCCCAGAATGAGGATGCTGTTGAGGGGCGTGCGCAGCTCGTGCGACATGTTGGCCAGGAACTCGGATTTGTATTTCGAGGTGAGCGCGAGCTCGGTGGCTTTCTCTTCGACCGCGCGGCGCGCCTGCTCGATTTCCTGATTCTTCGCCTCGACCTCGACGTTGCGGTCGGCGAGCTGCTGCGCCTTCTGCTCGAGCTTCTCGTTGGTCTGCTGGAGCTCGCGCTGCTGCGTCTGCAGCTCGGTCGCGAGCTGCTGCGATTGCTTGAGCAGACCCTCGGTCTGCATGGTCGCTTCGATCGAGTTCAGCACGATGCCGATGGACGTGGTGAGCTGCTCCAGGAAGGTGAGCTGCATGTCCGTGAATCCGCCGAGCGAGGCGAGCTCGATGACCGCCTTCACCTGCACCTCGAACAGCACCGGCAGCACGATGACGTGGCGCGGTTTGGCCTGGAACAAGCCGGAGGTGATCGGCACGGCGCTATCCGGCATCTCGGTGATCAAGATGCGCCGCCCGTCGAGGGCGCACTGGCCGATGAGTCCCTCGCCGAGCTGCAGCCGGCTCGCGTGACCTCCGACGGCGCCGTCCGCGTACGAGGACAGGAGCTTCAGGGCGCTCGCCGGATCGTCGGCATCGACCTGATAGATGACGCCCTGCTGCGCCTCCACCAGGGGAGCGAGCTCGGAGAGCAGCAGCCGGCCCACGGTCGCGAGGTCGCGCTGGCCCTGGAGCATGTTCGTGAAGCGCGCCAGATTGGTCTTGAGCCAGTCCTGCTCGGTGTTCTGCTCCGTCGTGAGGCGCAGATTCCCGATCATGGTGTTGATATTGTCCTTGAGCTCGGCGACCTCGCCGCGCGCCTCCACCTGCACGGACCGGGTCAGGTCGCCCTTGGTCACGGCAGTCGCCACCTCGGCGATGGCGCGGACCTGGGTGGTGAGGTTCGCGGCGAGCAAGTTCACGTTGCCGGTCAAATCCTTCCAGGTACCCGCGGCGCCCGGGACGTTGGCCTGACCGCCGAGCCGCCCTTCGACGCCTACTTCGCGGGCCACCGTCGTGACCTGGTCGGCGAACGTCGCCAGCGTGTCGGTCATGTTGTTGATGGTCTCGGCCAGCGCGGCGACCTCGCCCTTGGAGGCCACGGTCAGGTTTTGCTTCAAGTCGCCGTCGGCCACCGCGGTCACCACCTTCACGATGCCGCGCACCTGCTCGGTCAAGTTGGCCGCCATCACGTTGACGGTATCGGTGAGATCCTTCCAGGTGCCTGCGACGCCCGGTACCTCGGCCTGCCCTCCCAGGCGGCCTTCGGTGCCGACCTCGCGCGCCACGCGGGTGACTTCGCCGGCGAACCCGTTCAGCTGGTCCACCATGGTGTTGATGGTGTTCTTGAGCTCGAGGATCTCGCCCTTCACGTCGACGGTGATCTTTCTCGACAGGTCGCCGCGGGCCACGGCGGTGGTCACTTCGGCGATATTGCGCACCTGAGTGGTCAGATTCGCCGCGAGCAGGTTGACGTTGTCGGTCAAATCCTTCCAGGTCCCGGCAACGCCCGGCACCACGGCCTGGCCGCCCAGGCGCCCGTCGGTGCCGACCTCGCGCGCCACGCGGGTGACCTCGCCTGCGAAGGATCGCAGCTGGTCGACCATGGTGTTGAGGGTCTCCTTCAGGAGCAGAATCTCGCCGCGCACGTCCACCGTGATCTTGCGCGACAGGTCGCCGTTCGCGATGGCGGTCGCCACCTCGGCGATGTTGCGCACCTGGCCGGTGAGATTCCCCGCCATGGAGTTGACGTTATCGGTGAGATCTTTCCAGGTGCCCGCGACGCCCGGCACTTCGGCCTGGCCGCCGAGCTTGCCCTCGGTGCCCACATCGCGCGCCACGCGGGTCACCTCACCCGCAAAGCCGTTCAGCTGGTCCACCATGGTCTTGATGGTGTTCTTGAGCTCGAGGATCTCGCCCTTCACGTCGACGGTGATCTTTCTCGACAAATCGCCGCGGGCCACGGCGGTGGTCACCTCGGCGATGTTGCGCACCTGGCCGGTCAGGTTCGAGGCCATGAAGTTGACGTTCTCGGTGAGATCCTTCCAGGTGCCCGCGACGCCGGGCACGTTGGCCTGGCCGCCGAGCTTGCCCTCGGTGCCGACCTCGCGTGCCACGCGCGTGACTTCCGAGGCGAACCGATTCAACTGGTCCACCATGGTGTTGAGCGTTTCCTTGAGCTGCAGGATCTCGCCGCGCACGTCCACCGTGATCTTGCGCGACAAGTCGCCGTTGGCGATCGCGGTCGACACTTCCGCGATGTTGCGCACCTGAGCGGTGAGATTGCCCGCCATGGAGTTGACCGAATCGGTGAGATCCTTCCAGGTGCCCGCGACGCCGGGCACCTGCGCCTGGCCGCCCAGGCGCCCTTCGGTGCCGACCTCGCGCGCCACGCGGGTGACTTCGCCCGCGAACGAGCGGAGCTGGTCGACCATGGTATTGATGGTCTCCTTCAGCTCGAGGATTTCTCCCGAGACCGTCACGGTGATCTTCTTCGACAGATCGCCCTGCGCGACCGCGGTCGCCACCTCGGCGATGTTGCGCACCTGGCCGGTCAGGTTCGAGGCCATGGAGTTCACCGAGTCGGTGAGGTTCTTCCAAGTGCCGGCGACGCCCTTCAACTGCGCCTGTCCTCCCAGCTTGCCCTCGGTTCCCACTTCGCGCGCGACGCGTGTGACTTCTCCCGCGAACGCGTTCAGCTGGTCCACCATGGTATTGATGGTGTCCTTGAGCTCGAGGATCTCGCCCTTCACGTCGACGGTGATCTTCTTCGAGAGATCCCCGTTCGCCACCGCGGTGGTCACTTCGGCGATGTTGCGAACCTGACCGGTCAGGTTCGACGCCATGGAGTTCACGTTCTCCGTGAGATCCTTCCAGGTCCCGGCGACGCCGCGCACGTTGGCCTGGCCGCCCAGGCGCCCCTCGGTGCCGACCTCGCGCGCCACGCGCGTCACCTCGGAGGCGAACGCGTTCAGCTGGTCCACCATGGTGTTGATGGTTTCCTTGAGCTCGAGGATTTCGCCCGAGACCGTCACCGTGATTTTCTTGGCGAGATTGCCGCTGGCGATGGCGGTGGAGACCTCGGCGATGTTGCGCACCTGCGCGGTGAGGTTCGAGGCCATGGAATTCACGTTGTCCGTGAGATCCTTCCAGGTTCCCGCCACGCCGGGCACCTGCGCCTGGCCGCCCAGGCGCCCCTCGGTGCCGACCTCTCGCGCGACGCGTGTCACCTCTCCGGCAAACGCGTTCAACTGATCGACCATGGTGTTCATGGTCTGCTTGAGCTCGAGAATCTCGCCCGACACGTCCACGGTGATCTTTCTCGACAGGTCCCCGCGCGCCACCGCCGTGGTGACCTGCGCAATGTTGCGCACCTGCGCGGTGAGGTTGCCGCACATCGCGTTGACCGAGTCGGTGAGATCCTTCCAGGTGCCGGCGACGCCCGGCACGAGGGCTTGGCCTCCGAGTTTGCCTTCGGTTCCTACTTCGCGCGCGACGCGTGTGACCTCCGAGGCGAACGACCGCAACTGGTCGACCATCGTGTTGATGGCCTCCTTCAATTGCAGAATCTCGCCGCGCACGTCCACGGTGATCTTTTTCGACAGGTCGCCGTTCGCGACCGCGATGGTCACCTCGGCGATGTTGCGCACCTGAGCGGTCAGGTTCGAGGCCATGGAATTCACGCTCTCGGTGAGATCCTTCCATACGCCGGTCACTTCGCGCACCTGCGCCTGACCGCCGAGCTTGCCGTCGGTGCCGACCTCGCGCGCCACGCGCGTCACTTCGGAGGTGAACACGGAGAGCTGCTTGATCATGGTATTGACGATGTTTGCCGAACGCAGGAACTCGCCCTTGAGCGCGCGGCCGTCGACATCGAGCGGCACCGTCTGCAGAAGATCGCCGCGCGCCACCGCCGACACCGTACGGGTGACGGTGGTGGTCGGCCACAGCAAATCGTCGATCAGCGTATTGACGGACCCCTCCATGTCGGACCAGGCGCCTTGCGACAGCCCGAACCGCACGCGCGTGCTGGTCTTTCCCTGCCGGCCGACGACCTCGCCCACACGCTCGAGCTGCTGGGCGATGCGCTCATTGGCATTGACAATAGTATTGAAGGTATCGCAGATCTTGCCCGCGACGCCGATCTTGGAGCCGGGCAGGCGCACCGAGAAATCGCCGGCCTGCATGGCTTGCAGAGCGTCCAGGAGCTCGCCGAGATCGAGCTCGGGCGAGGCTGCCGCAGCGGGCCTGGCGGCATGCCCATTCGACTTGCGTTTGCGCGCAACGCTTTGACTTGATTCCATGGGCAACCTCTGCCGCGCCGCACGAGCTCGTGCGGCGCGGTTGCTATATTCGATGGATGGGCGTCGCGTCGACCGCGGGACCGTCGATGATGAGAGAGATGCCCCCGCGATACCGCTCGCCGATCCTGCTCACCGTCTATGTTTCGTCCCGGTTCGAAAGAATACTATTATGTACGTCGAGCATTCGACGCTTCGGGCTACTCGGCGCCGTTAAATCTTCGCGCACCATCAACGAAAAGTCCATTGGCGGTCGCGCTGCAATCCGTTGTAAGAATTACAAACATAGGAGCATGTCACAGAATGAGACGGGAATTATTACCGGAAGATGTCGACTTCGCCGTCAAGGGCGGCTCGGTGTACGGCTGCGGTGGCGGCGGCTTTGCCGATCACGGGCGTACTCTCGGCAACATCGCGACGTCCATCGGCCGGCCGGAGCTCGTGAGCGTGGATGAGCTCGATCCCGACGCCCTGGTCGCCACCATGGCCGCGATCGGTGCGCCGGGCGGATTGACGCAGTGGGAGATGCGCGGCGTCGATTACCTGCGGGCCGTGGAACTGCTCCAGGAGGCCTCGGACCGGCCGATCGTGGGCTTGATCATCGGCCAGAACGGCATGTCGAGCACCCTGAACGCGTGGCTTCCGGGCGCGGCGATGGGATTGGCGGTGGTCGATGCAGTCGGCGATCTGCGCGCCCATCCCACGGGGGACATGGGATCGCTCGGTCTCGCCAACAGTCCCGAGCCCATGATTCAGACCGCTGCCGGAGGAAACCGCGAGCGCGGCGCCTACCTGGAAGTCGTGGTGCGCGGGGCGACGGCGCGCGTGTCGCCGGCGCTGCGTACCGCGGCGAACGAGGCCGGCGGTTTCATCGCGAGCTGCCGAAACCCCATTCCGATGCGGATGGTCGCCGAGCGCGCGGTGCTCGGCGGCATCAGCCAGGCTCTCGCCGTGGGCCGCGCCATCGTGCGCGCGGAACCGCGCGGCGGCGACGCGGTCACCGACGCGATTTGCGAGTCGACCGGCGGCACGATCCTCGCCGAGGGCAAGGTCCTTCGAAACGGGCTCGTCTATACGAAGGAGGCGTTCGATTGCGGAACCATCGAGATCGCGGCGCCGGGAGGCAGCATCGTCGCGCACGTGCTGAACGAATACATGGCGCTCGAGCGCGACGGAGAACGGATCGGCACCTATCCCGACATCATCACGACGCTCACGCCGGCGGGCGTCCCGGTGAGCGCCGGACGGCTCACCGAAGGCATGACGGTTCGCATCCTGCACGTCCCGAAGAGCCGCATCGCGCTCTCCGCGAGCGTGTTCGATCCGTCGTGCTACCCGCCGGTCGAGCGCGCCCTCGGCATCCAGATCGCACGCTTCGCGCTCGAAGGCAAAAGGCCATGACCGAGCCGCGCCCACGCACCTTCGGCGGGAAGCCCTTGCGTTGCCGCGGCTGGCGCCAGGAGGGTCTCCTGCGCCTGCTCGAGAACGTGCTCGCCGTGGGCGAAGATCCCGAGAATCTCGTCGTCTATGCGGCGCTCGGCAAGGCCGCGCGCAACCGCCCCGCCTACGAGGCCATCATCCAGGCGCTGAAGACCCTGGACGACGACGAGACCATGATCGTCCAGTCGGGCAAACCCATCGCGATTCTCACCACGCACTCGCGCGCACCGCTCGTGCTCATGGCGAACTGTAATCTCGTCGGCCGCTGGGCCAATGAGGAGGTGTTCTACGACCTCGAGCAGCGTGGCCTCATCTGCTGGGGCGGCCTGACCGCGGGCTGCTGGCAATACATCGGCTCGCAGGGGGTGCTGCAGGGCACTTACGAGATACTCGCCCGCGCGGCCGCCCGCCTGGGCCTCCCGGATCTCGCGGGTCGATTTTTTCTAACCGCCGGACTCGGCGGCATGGGATCGGCGCAGCCGCGCGCCGCGTCGATGCTCCGCGCGGCGAGCATCACCGTCGAGGTCGATCCGGAGCGCGCGGCCAAGCGGCTCGAAACCGGCGCGGTACACGAAGTCACGGAGTCGCTCCCGAGGGCCCTCGAATCGGTCGGGCGCGCGATGTCCGAGCGTCGCGCCTGGGCCGTCGCGCTCGTGGCCAACGCCGCCGACGTGTATCCCGCGATCGCGGCGGGCGCGTTGCGTCCGGACGTGGTAACGGATCAGACCGCTGCTCACGACCTGCTGTATGGCTATGTGCCGCAGGGCTACTCCCCCGCCGACGTGCGCCGGGAGCGGGAACGCGACCCCGCGAAACTCACGGCCGACGGCGTGCGCTCGATCGGCGTCCACGTCCAGGCCATGCTCGAGCTCCAGAAGCTCGGTGCCATCGTGTTCGACAATGGCAACTTGATTCGCAGCCAAGCGGTTCGCGCCGGCGTCGCCCGGGCATTCGACATTCCGGTGTTCACGGAGGCGTTTCTGCGGCCGCTGTTTTGCGAGGGAATCGGCCCTTTCCGCTGGATTGCGCTCTCCGGGGACGGCGCGGATATCCGCGCGATCGACGATCATTTGCTCACCGCCTTCGCCGATGATACATCCGTCAGCCGCTGGATCCGGATCGCGCGCGACGCGGTGCCCTTCGAGGGACTGCCGGCGCGCATCGCGTGGCTCGGCCACGGCGCGCGCACGTTGCTCGGCCTCGCGGTCAACGACATGGTACGCACCGGAGCGCTCCAGGGACCGATCGCGTTCACCCGCGATCATCTCGATGCCGGCGCCATGGCGCACCCCAAGATCATGACCGAGAACATGCGCGACGGGAGCGACGCCATCGCCGACTGGCCGCTGCTCAACGCGCTGGTGAACTGCGCCTCGCAAGCCGATCTGGTGGCCATTCACTCCGGGGGCGGCGGCTACGCCGGCTTCATGACCAGCGCCGGCGTCACGCTCATTGCGGACGGAACCGCCGCGGCGGCGGAACGTCTGCGCCTCACGTTGACCAACGACACCTCCCTCGGCGTGCTTCGCTACGCGGATGCGGGATACGACGAAGCTCGGCAGGCAGCGGATAGAGCCGGGCTGCGCCGGCTGAGTCCATGACGTTCCGGGCGCCGTGCGCGCGTGGGTGATCGCCCGCCACGCCCTGATCGCGCTCGTGGCGTGCGTCGCGATCGCGGCCGTCGCGGCCTTGGGATTTGCCGCCTGCGTCGATGCCGGACTGTTTCGCGGCGCGGTGATTCGATTCATCTCGAGTCGTGCAGGACGGCCCATTGAAGTCGCGGGGGCGCTGCACGCACATCTGCTCGCCCGTCATCCGGAACTGCGCGCCGAACGCGTGATCATCGGCAATCCGGGGTGGGTGCCGGCCGGGGAAATGGCGCAGATCAGGGAAGTCTCGCTGGTGATCGACGTGCCCTGGTTCAACAGGGCGTTCGGCATTTTGAGCCTGTCGATGAAGTCCGCCACGCTGCATCTGACCCGCGATGCCTCCGGCCACGCGAACTGGCAATGGAGCAATCCGGATTTTCCGCCGAATACCCAAAAAATGCCGATTCTTCGCCATCTGTCGATACCCGATGCGCACGTAAAGCTCGACGATGAGCGCCGGCACCTCAAATTCGACGGAATCGTCTCGGCGCAGAGTTCGGACGGCGACGCGGCCTCGCCCTTGACGATCGAGGGCGACGGCGAGCTGAACGGGCATCCCGACCGGTTCCGGATCACGGCAGATCCTCTGACCGCAGCCAGCCACGAGATCCCGTATCACTTTTCCTTCAGCGAGCGCTCCAGCGGCTCGGAGCTCGAGGGGCACGGTCTTCTCCCGCAGCCCTTCGATTTCAGCATCGTCGATGCGTCTTTCCAGGCGGCAGGAGCCGACCTCAGAGATCTTTATTTTCTGACGGGCGTTACGCTGGTCAACACCGGCAAATACAAGCTCACCGGCAAGATCATGCGCCGAGGAAACTCCACCCGGTTCGCCGATCTCGCGGCGGCGACGGGGCAAAGCGACGTCCGCGGCAACGTCGCCGTGAAGGTATCGGGCGGGCGTCCCAGGCTGGACATCGGCCTCGACTCGCAGTTTCTGAGGATGGCGGATTTCGGCCTGCGCGCGGCGGGGCGCACACCCGAGAACGGCACGCCGCCGCTTCTTCTGTCGGACACCATGTTCAATCCCCCGACGCTTCGGCGCGGCGACGCCGACATCCGGTATCGGGCGAAGCGGCTTCAGATCGGCCGCGTGGTCCTCACCGACCTGGCGGCGAAGGGAACCCTCGAACGAGGCGTGCTCACCGTCGATCCGTTGACGGCGGGCATCCTCGCGGGGAAGCTCCGCTCGCACGGCCGGCTCGACGCGAAAAGCGACGACCCCAAGGCGGGCGTGGACATCGACATCTCCGATCTGCAGCTCGCCGAGATCGGCCGCAAGGACTCGTCCGCGTCTGCGGCGACCGGCCTGCTCCGAGTGCATGTCGCAGTCACCGGCGTGGGCAGGTCCGTCCATCAAGTCGCCGCCACGGCGAATGGGACCGTCTCCGCCGTCGTCCGGCAGGGAACCGTCCGCGACTCGCTCGCGGAGATGACGGGCGCCGACCTGCGCGGGTTGGGCTTGATCGCGACGAAGAACCAGAAGGAAGTCCCCCTGAGGTGCGCCGTCGCGAAGCTCGACGATCGCGACGGAACGCTGACGGTCAAGCAGTTCGTCGCGGACACCGAGCCCGTGCTGATCACCGGCGAGGGACAGATTCACCTCGACACCGAAGCGTTGGACCTCGCGATCAGCGGACACCCCAAGAGCGTGCGATTGTTCCGATTCCGGGCGCCGGTGCTGGTCAAGGGCACCCTCGCCCATCCTTCAATCGACGTTCAGACGCGCAAATTGACGCTCGTCGATCCGGGAAATGCCAGGGACGCGGATTGCGGCGCACTCGAGTCCGAGGTCGGCGCGGCGCGCCCCTGAGCCGCGCACCGGCTGACAGTCGAGGCGTCCGCCGAAATTATGGCGTCGCGCTCATCTCCGCCCGCCACTCCGCCAGCCAGCCCAAGCTTCCCTCGGTCGTACCGCTCGGAAAATATTCGGCGCCGAGCCATCCGTCATATCGCGCGTCGAGAAGTGCCGCCAACATGCCGCCGAATGGAACGCCGCCGGTTCCCGGCTCATGCCGGCCCGGGACATCGGCGAACTGCACGTGGCGAATGAAGGGGAGCGATTGCTCGAGCTCGCTCACCAGAGAAAGCCCCATGCGCGTGGCGTGGTAGGCATCGAATTGCATTCCGATCCCGGAGACGCCCCGTGAAAGTATCGAGCGGGCGAGATCGAAGGAGTCGAGGAGATATCCCGGCACGTCGGTGGGATTCAAGGGTTCGATCAAGACGCCCGCCTCTTTCGGCCGCAGAACTTCGGCTGCGAGGCTCAGATTGTCCTGGTACACCCCCAGACATCGTTCGCGGTCCCCCTCGGCCGGCAGAAGTCCCGCGAGTACATGCACGAAACTCGCGCCCAGCGCCTCGGCATAGTCGGCGGCTTGCGCGAGTTGCGATCGGAACAGGTTCTCGAGCCCCGGCCGGCCCGCGATCCCGAAAGGATGCTCCGATGGGACGATCGGAGCATTGATGAGCACCACCGGAATCATTGCCGCCCGGGCGGCCTTCGCCAGCGCCTCGGGCGGCTCCGAATAGGGAAATTGAATCTCGACCCCGTCGAAGCCCTGCCTCCGCGCCGCCTCGAATCGTTCGAGCAGCGGTACTTCCCGAAACAACGTGCTGAGGTTCGCCGCGATGGGCAAGCCCCGGCTCACGCGGAACTCTCCGCGTACAGCTTGAACAACGCGGCGAGATCCTCGTGAATCAGTCCGCGCTCGGCCGCCCGGCGGTAGACCTCGAGCGCGGCGAGAGTCATGGGCAACACCGAGCCGTGCTCTCGGGCAAGATTCCCCGCCGCGCTCAGATCCTTCAGCATCAGGGCAAGCTCGCCCAATACCGGAGTGAACACGCCCCGTGCCATGCGCGGGCCGAAGATCTGCAAGGGGATGGAGTCCGCGAAGCCGCCCGCCAGTGCCTCCGGAATGGCGTCGAGCTCGAGGCCGCTCGCGGCCGCGAGCTTGAATGCCTCGCTGATCGCGACCAGATTCGTCGCGACGATGAGTTGATTGCAGAGCTTCAGCGTCTGACCGGAGCCCAGCTCGCCGATCCGGGTGACCCTCTGGGAAAAGGCGGCGAACAGCGGGCCCAGCCGAGCGATATCGCCCGCCTCACCACCGCACATGATGACGAGTTTGCCATTCTCGGCGCCCGTCGCACCGCCCGACACGGGCGCGTCCACCCAGGAGGTTCCGCATCGGCGCTTCAGCCGCTCCGCGAGCGCGAGCGTCGCGGTCGGACCGATGGTCGAAAAATCCACCGCGAGGGGCGGCACGTGCGCGGCCTCCGCCGCCCCGCCGGGTCCGAACAGAACGTTCTCGACTGCACTCCTGTCGGTCACGCACAGGCACAGCGCGTCGGCACCCTCCACCGCCTCGGCCGGCGTCGGCGCCGCGGTTGCGCCGGCGTCGATCAACGGATCGAGCTTGCCGCGGGTGCGATTCCACACGCGCAGCCGAAAGCCGGCGGTGAGCAGATGACGCGCCATGGGCGAGCCCATGAGGCCGACGCCGAGGAACCCGATCGTCCGAATCGCCTCAGCCGGCATCGACGGGTTCCTCGGGCCAGTGCACCGCCCTGCTATGAGTCACGGTGCCGATGCTCGCTGATCGCACGCCCAGTCGTCAATATTCACGGCGCCACCTCCATCCCACGAGTCACCGCTCTTGTGTGAGAATGAACACTCGTTAGATAACGATCCGTCAGGGGGATGAAATGCATCGAGTGAAGGCCGAATCGAGTTCTTGGATGGCGGGCGCGCGCGGGATGCTCCTGGGCGCGGGTATCGTCGCGGGCGGCGCGCTCGCCGCCTCCGCTGCGCCCGGCGCCACGCCTGTCGCCACGTCTGCCGCCACACCCGGCGCCGCCACGCCCCGCGCCCAAGCGGCGACCGTCTTCTACGACGCCCAAGTCTTTACGGCCGAACCCGACCATCTCTATGCCTACGCAGTGGCCATCCGCGGCGACCGGATCATCGCGGTGGGCGATCTCGCCGCGGTCGAAAAGGCCGCCGGAGCGGGCGCCCGAAAGGTCGACTTGAAGGGTAAATTCCTGATGCCCGGCATGATCGACGGGCACGCACACCCCATCGCCGGCGGCGAGACGCTCATTCAGGCCAATTACCCGGACACTCAGGACTCGATTCCCGCCCTCACGCAGTTCGTGGCCGAGCACGTCAAGAAAAAGGACAGCCGTCTGGGCGATGTGCTGGTGGTGAACGGCATCGACATCGGCTACTGGGCACACGCGGCCGGGATCGACGCCGCGCTCAGCAAGGGTGCATTCGCCGATGTGCCCATCGTGCTGTACGGATCGGACGGGCATACCGGCTGGGCCAACAAAGCGGCGCGCACCCGTGCGGGGATCACCGCCCAATACGTCCGGGGCCTGCCGCAAAGCGAGCAGCATTGCTACGGATTCGACCCCGCCTCGTACGAACCGAACGGTTTCATGGTCGATGCCTGCAAGATCAAGCTCGACAAGAGTCTTCCTCCGCCCTCGGCCGAGACCATGCTCCGGGCGGGCGAGGCCGCGGTCCATTACATGAACGGCCTCGGGATCACCGGGTGGCTCGATGCCGCGGTCAGCGGAGTCGTGGGAGGAGCGGTTCCGGCGAGCGTCGACGATCCGGGCTTCCTGCCCGTCTACCAGGCGCTGTCCGAGCATGGCGAATTGACCGCGCACGTCGCCGCCTACCCCGTCGTCAAGCCTGACCTCGGCAGTGAGCAGATCGACGTGGTCGAGGCGTTGCGCGCCAAGTACAAGGGGGTCAAGAACCTGACCATCCCGGGCCTCAAGGTCTTCGCGGACGGCGTCGTGGAAATCCCCTCGCAGACCGCCGCGCTCACCAAACCTTATGTCAACACCGGCCGGTCCGGCGACCTGCTCTTCACCCCCGCGAAAATGAACGCGCTCGTCACCGAGGCGGCGAAGCGCGGCCTCAATGTCCACATCCACGCCATCGGCGACTTGGCCGTCAAGGCCTCGCTCGACGCCTTCGAGGCCGCCCGCAAGGCGTATCCCGCGGCGCACGTGCCGTTCTCGCTGACCCATGCGCAATTCGTCGATCCCGAGGACATCCCGCGGTTTGCGCAGCTTCATGTGATGGCGGCGTTGCAGCTTCTATGGGCGGTCGCGGACCCGAGCACCAATGAACAGGTGAAGCCCTACATCGCTCCGTCGATCTACCGTTGGATGTATCCCGCGCGGTCCATGCTCGACTCGGGCGCCGTGATCGCCGGCGCCAGCGATTGGCCGGTGAGCAGCGCGAATCCTTTCCGGGCGATTTATCAGGCCGAGACCCGGTCCGGCCCACAGGGCGTGCTGAACGCCGCCGAGCGCATGCCGCGCGAAGCGATGCTCTACGCCTACACCCGCAACTCCGCGCAGGTGTTGGATCGGCTGAAGGACATCGGAACGATCGCGCCGGGAAAACTCGCGGACCTCGCCTTGATCGACCGGGACGTGCTCACCGTTCCCGCCGAGGAGATGAAGAGCGCGGCGGTCCTCTTTACCATGTGGGAGGGCAAGATCGTCTACGGACACGAGCCGTAGCGGGCCGGGCGGCCGCCCCGCGATGCGCAAGGACACGGGCTTCAGTCCGCCACCGTTCTCTCGAGCTCGTCCAGATCGACGGGCTTGACCAGATGATGGTCGAAGCCGGCGTCGCGCGTACGCTCGCGGTCCTCGTCCCGCCCATGGCCGGTCAAGGCGACCAGCCGGACGCCTTCGAGCTCGGGCATGCCGCGCATCCGCCGCGCGACTTCGCAGCCGTCGATCTGCGGCAATCCGATGTCCATGAGGATGACGGCGGGCTTGAGCTCGGGTGCGCGCTTCAAAGCATCGGGCGCGGAATAAACCGCCGTCACTTGATGGCCGCCGAGTTCGAGCAGCATGGCCAGACTATCGGCCGCATCCCGATTGTCGTCGACCACGAGAATTGCCTTGTGGGTCGAAGGCATTGCCCTCAGCCGCCCAGGTGGCGGCGCAAGAATTCCCAGGTCCGCGAGTTGGCCAGGTTTGCCGCCGCCGCATCGTAATGCGCCCCGCCGGGGCGCGCGAACGCGTGATCGACCCCCGGATAGCTGTAGAGCGTGATCAACGGGTTGTCCTTCAGCGCCTGCTTGATGGCCTCCTGAGCGGGGGGCGGCGTGAATTGATCCTTTTCCGCCATGTGCAACGCGAGCGGCTTCTTGATGTTCTTGGCCTCGGCAACCAGATCCTGGATGCCGACGCCGTAGTAGCCGACGCTGCAGTCGACGTCGCTCCGCGTCGCCATGAGAAACGCGAGCTTGCCGCCGAGGCAATAGCCGACGCTGCCGGCTTTCCCGGTACACGCCGGATGATGCCTCAGCTGCGCGAGCCCCGCCTTCAGGTCGCCGATGCCCTTGTCGACATCGAACAGGTTGAACAGCTCGAAGGCACGCTTCCACTCCGCCTCCGTCTTGTCGGTGATCTGGATGCCGGGCTCGATGCGCCAGAAGATGTCGGGACAGAGCGCCGCGTAGCCCTGCGCGGCCAATGCATCGCACACCGCGCGCATTACCGCGTTGACGCCGAAGATCTCCTGCGCAACGATGATGCCGGGACCGCTGCCGCCCTTGGGCACGGCCAAGTAGCCCGTGAAGCTGCCGCCGTCCGGCGCGCGAATCGTGATATCGGTCATGATTGCCTCGCATCGATGGGGAGATGCCGCCTATTATGCCCCGAGAACCGCCGAACTACAGACATATGTCGAATCGCCCACGGCGACGATCTCGTGGAGATCGACGGTTACGCAGGCGATCGTATCGGTGCGATCTTGCCGTCCCCCTTTACATCGAGGCCTGCACGGTGTCCGAAGTTCCATGGAACGAATATCTGAAATGAGGATTTCCATCTCGGACTCCGAAGTAGAGACCTCCGACAATGACATCCTCGATGCGAGGCGGTGAAGAGGAAAGCCATGTCCCGGAAAGACCCCACCAAGACACCCAAGCGCCAGCGTGCGCCCTACGACGTGAATCGCGACAGGCCCAACATCCAGGATTTGTGGAAGGAGATGTGGGCGGGCACGGGCGAGACCAACCGCCGGTTGCGCTGGCGCCGGTGGGACCGCGACCTGGACTTCAACTGACCGCGCGCGCGGCGGCCGGAATCAAGCGGAGGTGCGTCGGCGCCACCAAGGCAGCATCTCCTCGACCACGAGCAGGCGCCCCGGCGCGGCGGCGGGTCGATAGCCCGGCAGATTGGCGAGAATGTTGCGCCAGCGATCGCCGGCGAGCACCTCGCGCAAACGCCGCAATCCGGGATCGGCGGCGCTCTCCTTGAGACAGGCGAGAAAGTAATTCTCTTCGACCAACGGGACGAAATGCAGCCCGAACTCGAGCGCCGCCGCCTCCACGCCGACGCCGGCATCGGCGACGCCGCTGGCGACGCATAACGCGACCGCCACATGCGTGTGTTCGATGTGCTCCGCGTATCCGTGCAGCGCGCCCGGCGCGATGGCGTGCTCCTGCATCAGCTGATCGACGAGCATGCGCGTACCGGAGCCCTGCTGGCGATTGACGAACCTGAGCCCATGACGCGCGACATCTGCAAAGGTTCCAAGGAGCGCCGCGTGCTCACGGCGCACCATCAGCCCCTGCATGCGCCGGGCACATCCGATCAGCGTGTGAGTTTTCGGCTCGAGCAGCGACTTCAGCGCCTTGGCGAACGCCGGCGCCGCGCGCTTCGGCATGGGAACGTGAAATCCCGCCACCAGACACTGCCGGTCGTTCAACGCGCGCAAGGAGTCCACACTGCCCTGGAACCCAATGTCGAGATGTAGATCGGCGGCGTCCGCCAGGTGCCGTTGCAGAATCGGCAGCGCCATGTCGTGACTCGCCCGCAGCGTGAGCAACCGATGGCGCGGATCCCGCGCCTCGGCGAGTACCCGCGCAAGTCCCGAGCGCAAGGCCTCGATGTGCGGCTGCATCCGAGTGCGGGCACGGCGCTCGGCCCATAGAAGCCGCTCGGCGAATTGCGTCGGGCGGGCGCGCTGGCCCTGAGCCCACACGATGAGCGGCTCGCCGAGCTCCCGCTCCCACTTATGGAGAGATCCCCAGACGTACCGATAGGAGGTGCCGAGCGCCACGGCCGCATGCCGAATCGAGCCCGTTTCCAGCACCGCGGCCAGGACCTCGAAGAGGGGATTGCCGAGCGCGGCGCCGCGCTGCTCGTCCGCCTCGAAGGAAAAGTGAAGACGAATGCCCGACGCACGCCGATCCCCGGCAGCGGGACCGGCAACTGACGGGGTGGCGGATCGGCTGGACCGCATTCCGTTACTGTAACGTTTTAGCTCACCAGGGTGTGCAGAACCTGTACTCCCCTGCGCCCGTGCGGCGCGGCACGGTAAGCACGTCGATGGGAATGCCATAGGCCGTCGAGAGCGCAGCGCTGGTGACGATCTCCTCCGCAGGGCCGGCTGCCGGCGACGCGCCCGGAGACATGAGGAGAGCTCGGCCCGGAAATAGAAAGGCATGGTTGGGATCGTGCGTGGTCATGATCATGGTGACCCCCTGGGCAGCGAGCCGCCCCACCGCCTGCAGGCAATGCACTTGATTCTTGAAGTCGAGATGTGAGGTGGGCTCGTCGAGCAGGATGATGTCCGGCTGCTGCACGAGCGTTCGGGACAAGAGCACGAGCTGCCGCTCACCGCCGCTCAAATCGGTGTACGGCCGATTCTTCAGGTGCAGTATGCCCATTTGGCCGAGCGCGTCGATCGCGAGCCCGACGTCTTTCGAGGAAGGCGCGCCGAAGAGACCCAGATGGGGCGTGCGCCCCATCACCGCGACATCCAGCACGGTGAACGGAAACGATGGCGCATGCTCCTGGAACAAAAAACCGATCTTGCGCGCCCGCGCTGCGGGCTCGAGCGATTCCAGCTCCGCGCCGCCGATCCGGACGACGCCCTCCTCGAGCGGCAGCGCACCGCCGATGCATCGAAGCAACGTGCTTTTCCCGCAGCCATTCGGGCCCAGAACGGTCAGCACTTCGCCGCGGCGCACGTCGAGATCGAGCGCTCTGAATATCGGCCGCTTGCCGAAGCTGAACCCCGCTCCTCGAACCTCCACCACCCGCTCCGCCGGTGCTCGGGATGCGGCATCCGCCGTCCGGGGCACCCCGCTCATCGCCAGGTACCCCGGGTCCTGCGCAGCAGGTAGGCGAAAAACGGGGCGCCGACGATGGCCGTGAGAATTCCCAGCGGAATTTCACCGGCAGTGGCCGTGCGCGCGACATCGTCGATGAACAGGAGGTACGTCGCTCCTACGCTGATGGCGGCCGGAATGAGCGCGCGATGATCGGGGCCCACGAGCATGCGGCAGAGATGAGGAACGACCAATCCGACCCAGCCGACGATGCCGCAAACGGACACGGCCGCCGCCGTGATGAGTGTCGTGCACACGATGATCGCACCCTTCACCCGCTCCGTGCGCACGCCGAGGGCCCGCGCATCTTCCTCCCCCATGGCGAGCACGTTGAGCCGGTATCTCAGCAACATGAGTCCGGTCCCCCCGATCAGGATGGGTGGCAGCGCCATGGCAAGGCTCCGCGTCGAGACGGCATTGAGACTCCCCAGCAGCCAATAGGTGATGGCGGGGAGCTTCGACTCGGGATCTGCGATGTATTTCACGGCGCTCAGCATGGCGCCGAAGAATGCCGCCACCACGACGCCGGACAGCACCAGCATCAATACGGGCGTCGTGCGGTAAACGCGCGCGAGCATGTAGGTCAGGAGCACGCCCAACAGGCCAAAGGCGAAGGAGATGAGCTGCAGTTCGAGCGCACTGCTCGACAGGAGCAACGCCACGGCGGCACCGAATCCGGAGGCCGCCGTAACGCCCAGAATGTCCGGACTGACCAACGGATTGCGGAACATTCCTTGATACGCGGCACCGCTCGCCGAGAGACCCGCGCCCAGAAAGAGCGCCATCACGGCGCGCGGCAGGCGGATCTCCACAACGATGGTTTCGAGCGAAGCCGGCCAGGTGTGGGGCAGCGCCGCGAGGTGTGCCCACAAGATACGGCCGACCTCGAGCGGCGGCACGGCGAATCGTCCTATGAACAGCGAGGCGTACAGAAGCCCGAGCGGCGCCGCGATCAGAATGGCGGCGCGCCGCGCGTTCACGGGGGCGTTGCGTCGATGATCGAGCGGAATTCCGAATCCGTCAGCGTGTGGTGGAAATACCTGGCATAGAAGGCCTTGGTTTCCTCCTCGATGTCGAGATCGCCGAATCGATCCGGATGCAGCGTCTTCGCCGCCCACAGCACCTGCAGGGCGGCCTCGGCACTGTGCCGATCCCAAAGATACGCGCCGCTCGGATTCACGAACACCTTGCCGTTCTTGACGGCCGCGATGTCGCGCCAGCGCGGATCATCGAGAATGGCCTGCCGGTTCCGGCCATTCGGTGCGGTGCCGACGATGATGACATCCGGATTCCAGGCGGCAATCTGTTCCATCGTGACCGGTCGCCCATTCCCCACCACGTCGGCGGCGTTGATGCCGCCTGCGACCCGGATCCAGTCGTCGATGACGGTCTTGCGCCCGTCGACCGTGAGGACTCCCGCGGACGAGGTGTGCAGAACCTTCGGCCGCTCGGCGTCCGGCAAGCTTCCCGTGACGGCCTGGACCCGCCGAATGTTGGCGTCGAAGTAGCGAATATAGTCTTCGGCAATGCGCGATTCCCGTTCACCCAGCACCTGTCCCGTGATTCGGGCGGTGGCTTCGAGCCCCGCGAGCGACGTGTTCGGCATCAGCACGTAGGGTATGTGGTAGGCATCCACGGTTCCCGCCCACTTGGGCAGACTACCATCATAGGCCATGAGAATGACCTCCGGTCTCGCCCCGATCAATGTTTCCAGATTGACCTCGCCCGTGATGCTGAACGCCGCCGGCACTTGATCGATGCGCGGATACAGGCGCTCGAGCCAGGGCTGCCGCTGCGCCTGCGCGGTGGTGGCCACGAGTTTGTCGCCCCCTCCCAGCATCACGACCAGCGCATTGTTCGCATGCCAGGGATCTGCGACGCGAGTGACGTGCACAGGCAGCGTCACGATCCGGCCCGCCGCGTCGGTCACCTGCCGGGTCTCGGCCGCTGCTGAGCGCGCCGCCCGCGCGCCCACCGCCTCAGCCCCGGAAATCGCCGGGACCAGCGCCTGGCTTGCCGCAAGGCCCAGCAGTACACGGACGACCAGCACAGCCAGCCCGCGTCCGCCCGAGCGGCCGCCGTTACGCGTCAATCAGAAACTCATGCTGGCGGATGCCAGCACGGTACGCGGCGAACCCAAATGCGCGAGCAGGCTCCCGGTGTTGGCACCGGTGAGATCGCTCGGCCCGACGGTGGACCAGTAGCGGCGGTCGGCGATGTTGTCCACCGCGAGACGCCAGGTGACCGGCGTGCTGCGGATCGTCGAGACGTAGCGCGCGCCCAAGTCCACCAGATTGTAGCCGGCCACGGTGAACGAATTGGTGTCGTTGCCGGCACGCGGGCCCGTGAATTGGTAGTCCACGGTCGCGGTCAGTCCGGGGACCGTCGGCACACGATATTCCACCAGCACGTTGCCCTTCACCTTGGGGGCGCCCACGAACATCCTGTCGTTGGTCGACGCCAGCGGGGTGTTCTCCAGGCGCGCATTCAAGAAAGTGATGCCCCCGTAGACCGTCACGTCCTGGATCACCTCGCCCACCGCGGAAAGCTCCAGGCCCCTGTTCACCTGCTCGCCGGATATTTCAAATACATTGTCGGCGTAGTTGATGTTCGCGAAGGGCCGCTTGATCCGGAATATCGCCGCGGTCAGGTTCACCTTGTCGACGGTGGCCTTGTAGCCGACCTCGTATTCGGTGCTGCGGTAGGGCGCGAGGCTCTCGCCCTGATTGACGGTGTTGTTCGGCGCGAGATCGCCTGCCTGCAACGCGCTGGCGAAAGTTGCATACACGGTCTGGTTGGCGGTGGGATTGAAGATGAGGCTGCCCGTCGGGCTCAGGCCGTGGGAGGCATACTCGGTGGTCAATACCGACTTCTTACTGTAATTGTCGGTATGGAACCAGTCCTGGCTCGCCCCGAAGCGCACTGCCCAGTACGGATTGAAGCGCAGCATGTCGTTCACGTTGACGCCCTGCTGATACGCGGTCGAGGAGTCGTAGTTGGCATAAGGGTCGGGAAGCCCCTGCGCCGGGTAAGGGTAGCTCAGCGGGCTGTCGATGCTCGCCTTGCCCAGCAGCAGCTCGGCGGCCGTCGGCGTATGGATGAGCGAGTACGACTGCGACCGGTACCCGGCCGTGCCGATGACCAGGTCGTGGCCGATGCCAAACGTCGAGAAGGTCCCGTCGAGATAGGCCGTATCGCTGGTGATCACGAAACGCGGGGCGAAGGTCGAGCCCATGGAACTGGTGTACGAACCCGTATTCGAGGTGAGATTGTTGACGCTGGTGTTGATGTTGCGCGTCGCGTCCTGGTTCAAGCCGCCGACCACCAGGTGCCAATCCGAATTGAAGTCATGCTTGATGCGCGCGGTCGAGATCTCGGTCCGAAGGTCCGTGCCGAGGTAGCTTTGACCGTATCCCACCCACTGGGGATTCGGCGCCGAGGGCAGCTGAATCTTCTGCCCGTAGGTGAACCAGCCGGGGTAGCCCGTGTCGGTGAGATGATAGTCGCTGTAGTTGAGCTCGAGCACCGTGCTTTCCCAGGGCCGCACGTCGATGCCGAGGTCCCCTAGCGCGCGGCGCTGATGGAATTCGTCCACCCAGCCGTCGCCCGCGCCGTAAAGCGCATTCAGGCGGTAGCTCACCACGCCGTTCTTGTCGATCGGCCCTCCGAAATCGAGGTGCGCCGTGCCGATGCTGTCGCTGTTGTAGGTGACGCTGACCTCGTGCAGATCGTTCTGCGTGGGCCGCTTCGAGACGAAGTTGAACATGCCGGACGGGTTCGCGGGGCCGTACAGGGACGCGGAGAGGCCGTTGACCACCTCGATCTGCTGGAACTGTTCCATCGCGGTCGCGACCGTGATGTACATGGTCATGCCGTCGATCCTGGTGTTCTGGAAGTTGCCGCCCTGCATGCCGCGGGTTTGCGGACGCAGGATGTCGGGCCCTTGCTGCTCCTGGTAGGCCACCAGCGGCAAGTACTTGGAGACGTCCTTGAAATTCACCGCCTGCGAGTTCTCGATCAGGTCGAGCGGCAGCACCTCGATGGAGTACGGCGTGTTCTGGATGTCGGTCGTGCCGAGCGGTCCGATGGAGTCGAGCATGTTGACCCGGTAGTTGTTGTCCGGTGTCTGCGTGCCGGTGACGACGATATGCGGCAGCGTGGTCTGCGAGGGTGTCTGGCTGGACGACATCTGATTGGGCGGCGTCTGGCCGGCCGAAGCCGGTGCCGAAGCCGTCGCCGTCGTTGCAGCATCGTCCGCGCGTGCAAGGCCCGCGCCGACCGTGGATAGGACCGCTAACAGCAAATAGGTTGTTTTGTTCATATTCTCTCGAGGATGCGGCGTGCTCGATGTCCTGAAAAATGCGCTGGAAAACTACCACGCACTCTTCACGATCACGATATGCACGTTCGGGAATATGTCGAGAAATGCCGGACTTCGCGACGCGATACAACGGCCCGTCAATCGAGCGGAAACTTGAGGTGAGTGCCGCGTTCCGCCGCGGGCAGCGCGTCGGATCAACCGTCCGCGTCTCGTACGATCCTCTCGGCGCCGATGTAGCAGAGGTAGCGGCGATTGGCGGCCCGCCCGATCAGAGTCATGCCGAGCTTCGCCGCGAGCTCGCAGCCCATGGCCGTCGTGCCGTTGCGCGAGATCATCACGGGAATTCCATTGTGAGCGGCCTTCATCACCATCTCTCCGGTGAGCCGGCCGGTCGTGAACAGGATCTTGTCCGCGCCGTCCACGCCATGCAGTCTCATGAAGCCCGTGATGGTGTCGACCCCGTTGTGACGGCTCACCTCTTCGACGGCCGCCCAGAGCTCGACGCCTTGAAACAAGGCGCAGCTGTGCACGGATCCCGCCGCCCGATGAATCGCGTCATGCCCGCGCATGCTCTCGAGAATGGCGAGGATCGCCGTATGCGATGTCGCCGCCGCCGTCACGGCCTCGCGCGTGTCCGATCGCCGCATGACATCGCCGAAGACCGTGCCCAGGCCGCAGGCGATGAGGCTTGGCGCGACGGCCCCGGCCCCGGCGTCCGGGCCACCGGCCTCCGAGGGCCGCCCGATATTTCCCCGCCGCGAGATGACGGTCGCGACGCCCCGGGTCCAGTCGACCTCGACGGATCGAACGGCGGTTACCTCGTCGATGAGCCGCTGATTGTTGAGATACCCGAGCACCAGCCACTCCGGCGCAGCCCCGAGCGTCATCAACGTGACGATCTCGCGGCCGTCGACGACGATCGTCAGCGGCCGCTCGATCGGCAGGTGCACCGTTCGGGCGGCACCCCGCTCGTCGACGGCGGTGATCTCGCGCAGCGGCGCCGCAGAAGCGGCACTCAGCCGCGGCGCGTCCGGCACGGGAGTCAACCCCCGGACGGCCGGCCCCAAGATGAGAGCGTCGATGTCGCTGGGTTCCATGGCGGGGACATCCGGTGATGGCTAGGATGTACGTATGATAAGCGCGCGCGACGACATCACGGGCCTGATCCTGGCCGGCGGCCGGGGCAGCCGCATGGGCGGCGTCGACAAAGGCCTGCAGATCCATCGAGGCCGGCCCCTCGCGACTCACGCCCTGGAGAGACTGCGCCCGCAAGTGGGCCGGCTCATGCTGAACGCGAACCGCAACCTGGAAACCTACCGGGCCATGGGCATCCCCGTATGGCCGGACGAGGTGCCGGATTATCCGGGTCCGCTTGCCGGCATGCTCGCGGGACTCGCGCATTGCGAGACACCGCTCATGGCCACCGTGCCCTGCGACACGCCGAACTTCCCGCTCGACCTGGTGGCTCGGCTGGCGAGCGGTCTCGAACGGGCCGGGGCCGACATCGCGGTTGCCTATACGCGGGCGGGAGAGGAACTCTTCCCGCAACCGGTCTTTTGTCTCATGAAGACGTCACTCGAGGACGCGCTCGCCGCGTTCATCGCCGCCGGCGAACGCAAGACCGGGTTCTTCGCGCGCGGGCAGCGCAACACCCGCGTGGTGTTCGACCACGACGCCGAGTTCTTCAACATCAACACCCTCACCGAGCTCGAGCAATCGCAGCGCCCGAGCACCTAGGGAAGCGCCCGCGCTGCCGGCGGCCGCCCCCCCGGGGTCACGCGTGCGCCGGCTGCTGATTCGGCTCGAGGATCTGGCCGCCGCCAAAGCTCACCTGCACCGGCGTCGTGCCGCCGAGCGACACGCGGACTGCGCAGTACTTGAATTCGGGGATCTTGCCGAACGGATCGAGCGCCGAATTGGTCAGCTTGTTGATCGCCGCCTCGTAATAACAGAAAGGCACGAACACCGCGCCCCGCGGCGAGCTCTCGTCCGCCCGCGCATACAGGCTCACCTTGCCGCGGCGCGACTCGATGGTGATGAGCCCGCCCGGCTTCGCGCCCAGGGCCACGAGATCCAGCGGATGGAGCGAGGCCACCGGATCGGGCTCGATGGCATCCAGCACGCCCGAGCGGCGCGTCATGCTGCCCGTGTGCCAATGTTCCAGCTGCCGCCCGGTGATCAGCACCATCGGGTAGTCGTTGTCCGGCCGCTCGTTGGCCGGAATGATGTCGGCCGGCACGAACTTCCCCTTGCCGGTAGCCGTCGGGAACGATTCGATGAACACCACCGGCTCGCCGGGATCGCCCTCCTTCACGCAAGGATAAGTCACGCTGTCCTCGGCCTGCAGCCGCTCCCAGGTGATGCCGCCGATGCTCGGCATGGTGTGGCGCATCTCATCGAAGACCGCCGCCACCGCCGGCTCGCCTGTGCCGTAATCCCACGGCAATCCCAGGCGGTTGGCCATTTCGATGATGATCTCGAGGTCCTGGCGCGCGTTGCCGGGAGGATTCAGCGCCTGCCGGCCCAATTGCACGTATCGGTCGGTATTGGTGAACGTGCCCGTCTTCTCCGAAAAGGAGGACGCCGGCAGGATGACGTCGGCGAGATACGCCGTCTCGGTCAAGAACAAATCCTGCACCACCAGCATCTCGAGCTTCGCCAGCGCCTCGCGCGCATGATCGGCGTCCGGGTCGCTCATCGCGGGGTTCTCGCCCATGATGTACATGCCCTTCACGTTGCCGGCCAGAATACCCTTGATGACTTCGACCACGGTCAGTCCCGCCTTGTCATCGAGCGACTCCGGAGGCACACCCCAGGACTTGGCGAATCGGGCGCGCGCGTCCGCATCGTCCACGCGCTGATAATCGGGATACATCATTGGAATCAGGCCCGCATCGGATGCGCCTTGCACGTTGTTCTGGCCACGCAGGGGATGCAGTCCCGATCCGGGTTTGCCGATCTGGCCCGTCATCAGCGCGAGCGCGATCAGGCAGCGGGCATTGTCGGTACCGTGGATATGCTGGCTGATACCCATACCCCAGAGAATCATCGAGCCCGGACTGGTCGCGTACAGCCGCGCCACTTCGCGGATCGTATCCGCGGGTACGCCGCAGATCGGCGCCATGAGGTCCGGGCTGTAGCCCGCCACGTTCTTGACGAGTTCCGCGTAGCCCAAGGTGCGGTCGGCGATGAAGTTCTCGTCGACGAGGTGCTCCTCGATGATGACGTGCATCATCGCATTGAGAAGCGCCACGTCGGTATCGGGCTTGAACTGCAGGAACCGGTAGGCCGTGCGCGCAAGTTCGCTCCGGCGCGGATCCATCACGATGAGCTTCGTGCCGTTGCGCATTGCATTCTTGAGGAAGGTCGCCGCCACCGGGTGATTCACGGTGGGATTCGCGCCGATGAGGATCACGACGGAGGCCTTGGTCACGTCCATGACCGGATTGCTGACGGCGCCCGAGCCGATGCCTTCCAGCAGCGCCGCGACGCTCGAGGCATGGCACAGGCGCGTGCAGTGATCGACGTTGTTGCTGCCGAAGCCGGTGCGCACCAGCTTCTGGAAGAGGTACGCCTCTTCGTTGCTGCCCTTGGCCGACCCGAATCCCGCGAGCGCCCCGCCGCCGTGGGTATCCCGCAACTTCTTGAGCGTTCCGCCCGCCAGATCGAGCGCTTCCCGCCAGGTGGCCTCGCGGAACACCTGCATGACGTTCTTCGGGTCCATGACGAAATGTCCGCTCTTGGGCGGCGCATCGGAGCGGCGGATCAGCGGCTTCGTGAGCCGCTGCGGATGGCGCGAATAGTCGAAGCCGTAGCGTCCCTTGACGCAAAGGCGCGAGTGGTTCGCCGGACCGTCCCGGCCTTCCACATAGAGAATGCTGTCATCTTTCACGTGGTAGGTGAGCTGACAGCCGACGCCGCAGTACGGACAAAGCGAATCCACCGACTTGTCCGGGACGGTCAGAGCTACCTCGCGGGCCGGCATGAGCGCGCCCGTCGGGCACGCCTGCACGCATTCCCCGCAACCCACGCAGGTCGAGCTGCCCATGGAATCATCCATGTCGAACACGATTTTGGCGTGCTGCCCGCGCGAGGCGAGACCGATCACGTCGTTCATCTGCTCATCCCGGCACGCGCGCAGGCACCGCGTGCACTGGATGCAGGCGTCGAGATTGACGGCAATCGCTGCGTGCGACAGGTCCGGCGCGACTTGCGGCCGCGGCGCGAAACGCGGCTTGCCGACTTTGAGACGTGCCGCCCATTCGTCGACTTCGTTATGGCGCGTGTACTCCTTTTCCGGCATGTCGGATTGCAGCAGCTCGATCACCAGCTGCTGAGATTTGTGCACCCGCTCGGAATTGGTGGTGACCTGCATGCCCTTGGACGGCACGCGGCAGCAGGAGGCCGCCAGCACCCGCTCGCCCTTGATCTCGACCATGCAGGAGCGGCAGTTGCCCACCGCTTCCATGCCGGCTTTGTAGCAGAGCCGGGGAATGTCGATGCCTTCGCGGTCGGCGATCTCGATCAGCGTATCGGTCGCGGGGGCGGTGATCTCGCGCCCGTCCATGGTGAAAGTCACCACGGGCACATCGACCGGTTCGCGTTGGGGACGAGGAATGGCGTTCATGGCCGTCCTTTCAAGTCACTTCGTGGGGAAAGAATTTGATCACGCAGTCGACCGGGTTCGGCGCCGCCTGGCCCAGGCCGCAGATGGATGCGTCGCGCATCACCTGGGAGAGATCCGCGAGCGTCTCGCGGTCCCACTGATCGCCCTCGATCAGCAGGTTGGCCTTGGCGGTACCCACCCGGCAGGGCGTGCATTGGCCGCAGGACTCGTGCTCGAAGAAACGCATCATGTTGCGCGCCGCCGCCTTGGCGGTGTCCTGATTCGACAGCACGATCACCGCGGCGGAGCCGATGAAGCAGCCATGCGGCTGCAGCGTGTCGAAATCGAGCGGTATGTCGCCCATCGACGCCGGCAGGATGCCGCCCGAGGCGCCGCCCGGCAGATAGCCATAGAAATCGTGGCCTTCGAGCATGCCGCCGCAATACTCCTCGATCAGCTCCCGGATGGTAATGCCCGCCGGAGCGAGTTTCACGCCCGGCTCCTTGACGCGGCCGGACACGGAGAAGCTCCGCAAGCCCTTCCGCCCATGACGGCCCTCGGCGGCGAACCATGCGGCGCCCTTCTGCAGCAGATCGCGGACCCAGTAGAGCGTCTCGAAGTTATGCTCGAGCGTCGGCCGGCCGAAGAGTCCGACCTGCGCGACGTAGGGAGGGCGCAGCCGCGGCATGCCGCGCTTGCCCTCGATCGATTCGATCATCGCCGACTCTTCGCCGCAGATGTAGGCGCCGGCGCCGCGGCGCAGCTCGATCCTCGGCAGTGGCATCGGTGGATTGGCGATGAGCTTGTCGAGCTCCGCCTGCAACAGCGCGCGGCAGCCGTGGTATTCGTCGCGCAGGTAGATATAGATGGCTGAAATACCCACCGCCCAGGCCGCGATCAGCATGCCCTCCAGAAAGCGGTGGGGATCGCGCTCGAGGTAGACCCGGTCCTTGAACGTGCCGGGCTCGCCCTCGTCGATGTTCACCGCCATCAGGCGCGGCGCGGGCTCGCCCCGGACGATGCGCCACTTGCGCCCCGCCGGAAAGCCCGCACCGCCGAGCCCCCGAAGACCCGAGTCTTCCAGCGTCTTGATGACGCTCTCGATATCGCGTTTGTGTTCGATGCACTCGCCCAGCAGCACGTAGCCGCCCTGCGCGCGGTAGGTCTCGTAGTCGATCACGGCCTTGGTGTCATCGCGGGTTTCGTCCGCCGCGACCGCGTGCTTCACGCTCTCGAGCGTGGCGTTCGGAAGCGGCTTTTGATGCACCACGGCGACCGGCGCCTGCTCGCAGCGTCCGACGCAGGGAGCCGCGATGACGCGCACCTCGCGGCCCAGGAGATCCGGCAACCGGTCGAGCAGCTGCCGGGCGCCTGCCATTTCGCAGCTCAGCCCGTCACACACCCGGACCGTCAACGCCGCGGGAGCCGGCACCGTGCCGTCGCGATTTTCCTTTACTACGTCGAAATGATGATAAAAAGTCGCAACCTCGTAGACCTCGGTCTGAGCGAGACCCATGAGTCGAGCGAGCGCAGCCAGGTGCGGGGCGCTCAATTGTTTGTAGTGGTCGTTGATGAGATGCAGATATTCGATCAGCAAGTCATGCCGCAAAGGCTTATTCCCGACCAGCGCCTGCACTTCAGCCAGCGCCGCCGGTTGGACAGTTCGGCCGCGCGGAGCCTCACGCTTGCGCTGCTTGGAGGGTCCGATCGCGGCCACGGGTATCAAGGTCTCATTCACAGATCGCTCTCCATCAAGGGTATCGCCTGCCCCACTCGCCACTATGAAGATATATAATACATCAAGCCTTTCTTATCCACGCTGCGGACAGTCGATATGACCGGGATCGCAGGCGCCAAGGCGCTGATTACACCACAGGCGGCCGAGGCCGCGATCGACGACGAGTTGCCCGGTCTCCCCATCGAGACGCGACCGCTGTCCCAGTGCGTGGGCCGAACGCTCCGGGAGAACGTCTACGCGGAACGGGATTATCCGCCGTTCGACCGGGTATGCATGGACGGAGTCGCCATCGCGAGCGACGTGTCGAGACATGGCCTTCGCCGGTATGCCATGCAGGCCACACAAGCCGCGGGCGCTCTTCCTTTGACGCTCGAAAACACCGAGAGTGCCATCGAGGTGATGACGGGAGCCTCGCTCCCCCGGGGGGCGGACTGCGTCATTCCCTTGGAGCAATACGTGCTGGCCGATGGGTTCGTCTCCCTCACCGATCCGGTGAACGACACGCCGTTCCGCAACATTCAGCGGCGCGGCGAGGACGGCCGCCACGGCACCCTGATGCTCGAGGCCGGCACGCTCCTCGGAGCGCCCGAGATCGCCGTCGTCGCCTCCGCGGGTCTCGCCCGCATCCGAGTCAGCAGCCAACCGGCCTTCATGGTGATATCCACGGGCGATGAGCTCGTGGAGCCGGGCGAATCTATCGCCGGCCACCAGATACGGCGCTCCAACACCTACGCCGTCATCGCGGCATTGCGCGCCCGCGGCTTCGATCGAGTGAGCAACGATCATTTGTTCGACGACGAAGCCATGCTCACCGACCGCCTGTCCCTGCATCTCGCCACTCACGAAGCGCTGATCCTGAGCGGGGGCGTGTCCATGGGCCGCTTCGACCTCGTGCCGAAGGTCCTGAAGAGTCTCGGCGTCCGGCAGGTGTTCCACCGGGTGGCGCAGCGCCCGGGAAAGCCCATGTGGTTCGGTGTCGGGCCGCGCGGTCAGGCCGTCTTCGGCTTGCCCGGCAATCCGGTATCGACATTGATCTGCCTGGTCCGCTTCGTCATCCCCGCCATCGTCGCCGCCATGGGCACCCGCCGGCCGCCGGCCGAGCGCATCGGACTGGCGAGATCCGTCACGTTCGACCTGCCGCTGGCGTACTTTCTTCCCGTGGCGGTGGAGGTCGACGAGTGGGGCCAGCCCTGGGCAGGCCCGCGCCCGACCAACACCTCCGGGGATTTTCTGAGCCTCATCGGCACGGACGGGTTCGTCGAGCTGCCGCCGGGACCGATGACGTACCCGAAGGGCTTCGTCGCCACCCTGTATCGCTGGTAGCGATCGACGATGACACCTTCGCGGAGCCTTCCGAACGAGCAATCGCTGCTCGACACCTGCCGCTCGCGGTCCATCGAGCTGTTGAGGCGGAATCTGACGCCCGACGGCATCCTCGCCGCCACACCGGGTCCGAAGGCCGCTAAACGCGGCTACACCGCCATCTT
>DASYAC010000136.1:0-14333 GCA_036501585.1 Steroidobacteraceae bacterium | reverse complement strand
CGATGCGCGCGGCTTTCGGATCTCGCCGCATGTGGGCGAGCCGGGGGACTACGTGATCGAGCGAGCGTTCGTCGCGCGTTAACTACACGCGGCGCCCGATCAGCACCGCTCGAGCCTCGCGACCGTCTCCACATGGTCGGTGAAGGGCATCAGATTGAACGCCGTGAGCTCGGCGAGCCGCATCGTCCCCGCCGCGGTGAGCTGCGCGACATCCGCCAGGAGCGACGCGAGGCCGCAGCTGACGTAGAGGAGCCGGGCCGGAGGCTGTTCGCGAAAATGCGCCTTGAGCTCGCCGTCGAGCCCCTTGCGCGGCGGGTCGGCGATGACGACCTGCGATCCGCTCGCAGCCTCGAGCGCCGCGGCGGCGGGGCCCGGGAACACCGACACCTTGAGGCGCTCGGCCGGGTCGAGCGCCTCGATGCCGAACGCGAGCCCCTCCAAGGACTGGGGGCTCACCTCGTTGAAGCGAATCTCGCGCACGCGCGGGAGCACCGACAGACCGATGGCGCCCACGCCTGCGTAGAATTCGGCAACCTGCGCGGCCTCCGGGATCCGCTCGCGCACGTGCTCGATGATTCGCTGCGCGATCTCGAGATTGCTTTGTCCGAAGGCCCCGGGCGGATAGTGGATGGGGGCACCGCCGAAGCGCTCGACCACGGCCGCGGCTCCGCAGACGTTCACGAATACCGGGCCCATGATGGCATTGGTGTGCGCCATGCTCGAGTTGAACCAGAGACTGTGCAAATCCCCGCCCAAGCGCTCGCGGATCAGTGCAAAGCACTCACTCAACGGCTCGGCGGTGGCGCTGTGGCCGACCATCACCACCTGCGCGCTCTGCGAGGCCCGCTCCACCACGACTTGCAGGTAGCGCGCGACTCCCGAGCGAGCCTTGTCGGAATAAGACGTGACCCGCGCCTCGACCAGCGCACGCCGCACGACGTTCGCCACGCGGTTGATCAAAGGATGCTGCACCCGGCAATTCGGGATGTGGACCACGCGGTGAGTGCCGAGCTCGAAGAGCCCGAGCTTCGGCGAGCCGAGCCGGCCGCGGATGGCGAGGCGCGCCCGCAGCCGAAACCCGGAGTTGCCCCCGGAGAGAATCTCGACTTCGGGCAACCCGTGTGCGCGCGCGAGCTCGTCGAGCGCCCTCCTGGCCTCGGGCGCGATACCCGGCTCGCCGTAGCGCGGACAAGCCGAGCATGGCGGCCGGTGCGGGCACGGGGGGAGTTCCTCGATCAATGAGGGATTTGCGGACGCTGCGCGCCGTCTCAACGCGAGCGTCCCGCCGGCGCGAGCGGGCGCCCGCGGGATCGGAATTGGCTCTCAACGTTCTTGAGCCAGTTCTCCGCGATATTGCCGGACTTGTCCCGATCGGCGGCTTGCAGGGCCGCGAGCTCCGGTCTGCTCGCCGCCGTTCTCAGCCAGCCGGTCAGCGCCGGCGCCAGCAAACCGATGCGCATCAGCGAGGCGAGGAGCTTCGCGGAACGCTGCTCGGGAGTCGCCGGACCGGTGGCGCGGTGACGCTCCGCGGGAGACAGCTGGGCGGGAACGGTGACGGCGCATTTCGCATCGATTCTTGCTCGCACTCGATCCGCGAACGACGGGTCGATGAGGTAGGCGGTGGTCACGAGTTGCGGCGTGACCCAGCTTCCGGCATCGATGGCTTTCCAGATCGACGACGGATCGAGGCGCCGGCCGGCGTCCAGGATCAGCGCCGCCGCACCCACGAGATGCGGACGCCAATCGGGGCTCGCGAACAGCGCGTCGACTCCCCGGACGGCATCATCGGCGGCCAGCGCCTGCTCGATCCGGCCGATGACTGCGCCGACCTCGACGCTGCGCATGGAGAGCAATACCAGAGGAGCCGGCTCTCCGGGGGATTTGAGCACGGCGGCAAACGGCCCGAATTCCGCATAGGTTTTGTCGCGGCTGGCGAAAATCCACCCGATGAACGCGTGCATCCAGGAGCCCATCAGGGCGCCGCCTTGCTTTCGGGCCGCCAGCCTCCCCCGAGCGCCTCGAACACCGCAATCTGATCGAGAATCAAGGCCGCGTCGGAAGATGCCACGGACGAGTCGATCGCCACCAGGGACTGCTCGGTGGTGAGGAGGTCGAGATTACTCACGGCACCGGCCTGGAATTGACTGTGAGCGATGTCGTACGCCGTATGGATCTGCGCTTGAGCATCGCCCAGCGATTGACGGTTGTCGAGGGCTGCGCGGTATTCGGCGAGCGCCTGCTCGGTTTCCTTGAGCGCGTTCAACACCACCCCGTCGAAGGCGGCGAGCGCCGCGGCCTGCCCCGCCTTCGCCTGGCGTACGCGTGCGCGCGGGCCTGCCATGTTCGGAAAACTCCAGCTGATCGAGGGACCGACTCCCCAGGTCCTGCCGATATTCGTGTTGAGCTGCGAGAGCTCGGTGGCCGCGCCCCCGTAGAGTCCGACCAATCGAATGCTCGGGTAAAGATCTGCCGTGGCGACGCCGATCTCCGCCGTCGCCGCCGCGAGCCTGCGCTCCGCCTGGCGCACGTCGGGACGGCGTTTGATCAGCGCGGCGCCATCTCCCACCGGTATGAGCGCCTCGAGATGCGGCGGGGTCACGCAGTCATTCACCTCGGTCGGCGCATTCGCGGGTGTTCGGCCGAGAACCGCCGTCAGTTCGAACAGCGCCGCGCGTCGCTGGCCCTCCAGCGGCGGGATGGCGGATCGGACCTGGGCTTCGAGCGCCTCGGCCCTCGCGACGTCGAAGTCCGAATCCGCTCCGGCCTCGTGGCGACGCACGGTGATCTGCGCCTCGCGGCTCACCACCTCGAGCGAATGATGCGCGGCCGCGAGCTCCTCGCCCAGCGCGCAGACCGCCGCGTAGGCTCGGGTGGTTTCGGCCACCATCACGACGCGCACGCTGTCGCGCGCGGCGGCCACCGCGTCCGCATTGGCGTTGGCCGCCTCGATCGCACGATGCACCCGGCCGAAGATGTCCACCTCATAGGAAGCCTGGAACAGATCCTCGAACAGCCAGAAGGTCTGCGGCGGCTGACCCTGCAGCTCGAGTATTTCATCGGTGGTCGCATCGCGGCCGTAGATGCCGCCCGCGACCGCCTCGGTGGTGGGATAGCGATTGGCATGAACCGCGGTGAGCACGGCGCGCGCGGCCGTCAGATTCGAATCCGCCGCGACCAGATTGAAATTCGCCCTCAGCGCCTCCTGGACCAGCCGGTCGAGCCGCGAGTCCTTGTAGAGCCGCCACCACGCGTCCGGGGTTGGATCCCGCGTCTCCGCCGACGGGTCGGCCGAGACCAGCGGCGCCTCGGCGTTCGCGGGCAGCGCGGGCGCGTGATAATTCGGTCC
Source organism: Steroidobacteraceae bacterium (assembly GCA_036501585.1). Taxonomy (GTDB): domain Bacteria; phylum Pseudomonadota; class Gammaproteobacteria; order Steroidobacterales; family Steroidobacteraceae; genus Bog-1198. Next base: position 10,987 of record DASYAC010000136.1, on the reverse strand, counting down.
GACGCGGCAACCGCCGAGCACCCCGAGCGCGAGCGCCATCGCCATCGCTGCGGCCGCCATGCCCCATGCAGCCGAGGGCTTCATCGCGGGCCCGCGCCGCGCACCGGGAAGAGCGGCACGGCGGATGCCGGTCCTTCCGGAGCTGCACGGCGAAACACCAGGATGAGAAGTGCGGCCGCCGTGAGAACGCCGACCGCGATGAAGCCGTCGATCACCGACTGCAGGGTCGCGGCCACGCGCACGACGTTTCCCAGCACCAGCTGCCCGCGATGTACCGCGCCCGTGGGATCGATCACTCGCGTGGTCGCTGCGCCATAGGCGCGCACGCGCTGTATCACATCGAGATCTCCTACCCGCACATGCTGCCCGAGCAGGTTCGAGGCCGCCTGCTCGCGCACCCGGGTCAGCGTGGCGATGAACGCCGAGCCGATCTCGCCGCCCAGGAGCCTGGCCGTCTGCAGCGCCCCCCCGAACGTCAGCGCATCCTCGGGCTTCAGGTGCAGGATGCCGAAGAAAATCACCCCCGACAGGGCGAAGCTCTGCCCCACCGCCTGCAGCAGCTGCGACGGCAGAAATTGCAGCGACCCCCAGCCGGGCGTGATGGTGAAGGCCACCATGAGACAGGCGACGCTGATGAAGACGAAGCCGATCGAGCCGACCAGCCGAGGATCCGACCGCCGCAGCATCAAGGCGGACAGCGGGCAGAGAATGAGCTGAGGTGCGGCGATCCAGACCAAGGTCTGCCCGACCTCGAGGGCACGAAAGCCGCGGACGGAGCCCAGATAGAGGGGGATCAGGAAGGAGGTCGCGAGAATGGTGAGCCGCAAGAACCCGATCAACATCAGTTGACTCGGCATCGGCGGCCCGAACACCACTTTGAAATTGACCACGGGGTGCGGCGTCGAGAGCTCATGCACCAGGAAGGCGACGAGCATCACGGCGCCCGCGAGCATCAGTCCCCACACCAGGCCCGAGTTCAGCCAGTCGAGCCGATTGCCCTGATCGAGCGCCGCGTAGATGCATGCCAGTCCCGTCCCTCCGGCCAGCAAACCGAACAGATCCAAGGGCGGCGGCACGGTCGGCTTCACCGGAACGCCGCGGCGCAGGCAGAGGGACATGATCAGGGCCAGCGGTACGTTCTGCCAGAAGATCCAATGCCAGGAGGCATGTTCGACATACCAGCCCTCGAGCGATGCCGAGATGTTGAGCGACAGCTCGAGGTTCAACGCGTAGACCGCGATGCCGAACGCCCAGTATTTCGGCGGCGTATTCACCAGAATGAACCCGAGCGTCAGCGGAATGAAGCACCCCGAGGCGAGGCCGCCGAGAAATTGCATGGCGAGGAGCATCGGGAGCGATGCGGACAGCGGCGTCAGCAGGGAGATCACGGCAAAGGCGATGGACGCTCCGATCAATACGCGCCGCGGTCCGTAGGCGCTTCCCATCCAGAGGGCGGCAGGGGTGATGAACATCTGCGCAAGCGTTTGCGCCGTGGTGATCCACGCCCCCTCGTCGAAACCCGCACCCACCCCTCCTCGGATGTCGGCGAGACCGAAGTTCGATAACCGGCCGTTCAAGGTCGAGATGAAGGTGCCCATGAGCACCGCCAAGAGACCCATCCAGGGAATGCCGGTCGCCGGCGCTGCGAGTGCGGGCATGGAGGGCCCGCCCGAGGCGGCAGCCGGCGGGGGTGCTGCCGCGGGCGGGGGCGCGGACGGCGGCGCGGACGCGGACGGCGGGGATGCGGGCGGCGGCGCAGGCGGGGGCGGCGGCGGGTCCATCAATGCTGATCCTTGCGGGCGTCCACCCTGGCCTCGACCGACATCCCGGGCACCAGCCGGTCCGCCAGTTGATCCGCATCGTCGATGACGATTTTCACCGCGATGCGCTGTACGATTTTGGTGAAGTTGCCGGTCGCGTTGTCCGGCGGCAGCAGCGCGAATTCTGCGCCGGAAGCGGGCGCGAAGGCCTGCACATGCCCTGTGAGCGTGTGGCCGGGGAATGTGTCCACGGTAATCCGGGCCTTCTGTCCGACGGCCATGTGGGTGAGCTGTGTTTCCTTGTAGTTCGCGATCACCCACACGTTCGGAAGCGGCGTGAGCGTCGTGATCTGGGTGCCGGCGCCCACCAGTTGCCCCGGCTTGACTTGACGGAGCCCCAGGACCCCATCCTGGGTGGCGGTGATCGTCGTATAGCTCAGATTGAGCTTGGCGACCTCGAGTGCCGCCGCCGCGGCCGCGATCGCCGCTTCGCTCTGCGCGATTTGCGCGGAGAGCACGGCGAGCTGCCGCTCGGCGGCGAGTGCCTGCGCGCGATTCTGGGCGAGCTGCGCCGTGAGCTGGGCGCGCGTAGTCTCCAGTTTTTCGCGGGCTTCGGTCGAGGACGAGCCCGTCTCGAGCAGGCGCCGTTGACGAGCCACATCGCGGGAATTTTGTTCGGCCGAGGCGCTCGTGGCGGCGACCACCGCCCGCGCCGACTCGACGTTCGCCAGCTGCAGCTCGCGCTGAGCCTTCAAGGCCTGCGACTGCGCGCCCGCCGACTCGAGGCTCGCCTGCGCCTGTGCGACTGCCGCACGGTAGTCGACGTCGACCAATTGCGCGAGCACCTGTCCCTTGTGCACCCGCTCATAATCCTGGATCGGCAGCTCGCGCAGATACCCCCCAACCTTGGAGGATATCGGGGTCAAATCGGCTTGCAGATACGCATCATTGGTACGCTGCCATCCGGCCCCTCCTTCCCATCGCGACCAATTGGTCGAGACGACCACGATGATGCCGATGGCGACGATGAATACGAGGATGCGCCAGGCAAACTCGAATGCCTTGTTCCAATCGAGTTTTTCCATATCCCGTCGCTCTCGCTCATGTCGTCGGCCGGCGGTCGCTCCGTCGGCGTGTGGGACCGCTCTGCGACTCAGCATAGGGTTTCTGCTACCCTGCGATCAACCCCAGAGGTAGCGTCCGCCTGCTCATGAGCCGAACCATGCCCGACCTTCCGCCGCATTTTTTCGAGGCCGGGGACGGCGCCCGGCTCGCCTATCGGGAGCTCGGCGAGGGCCGCCCGCTCGTGCTCATTCACGGTTTTTTCTCGACCGCGATGGTGAATTGGGTGCGCTACGGGCACGCCGAAAGAATCGCCGCGAGCGGCTTTCGCGTGATCATGCCGGACCTGCGGGGCCATGGCGACAGCGCCAAATCCCATGATCCAGCGGCCTACCCGCCGGACGTGCTGACGGATGACGGCCTGGCGTTGGTCGAGACCCTCGGCCTCGGCGACTACGACCTTGGCGGCTATTCCCTGGGTGCCCGCACCACCGTGCGCATGCTGGTGCGAGGAGCGGCTCCGCGCCGGGCCGTCGTCGCCGGCATGGGCCTCGCGGGCGTCGTCGACGCGCTGGGACGGGGCGGCTTTTTCCGCCGCGTTCTCGGCAATCCGGGAACCTTCCGGCGAGGCAGCGCCGAGTGGATGGCCGAGGCATTCCTCAAGACGGTCGGCGGAGATCCCGTCGCGTTGCTGGCCGTGCTCGATTCGGCCATGGACACACCCCGGGAAGCCCTCGGCCGCATCGAGATACCGACGCTCGTCGCCGCAGGCGCCGAGGATTCCGACAACGGCTCCGCGGCAGCGCTCGCCGACGCCCTGGTGCGTGGGCGCTACGTGGAGCTCCCGGGCAATCACATGAGCGCGGTGGCAAAGCCGGAGCTCGGAGAGGCGATCGCCGATTTCTTGAGAAGCGCGGAGGTCACATGAGCAGGGCGGAAGCCTTCGAGCTATGGATAAGAACCTCGTTCGTCGAGATGAACACGGAGCTCGAGGACCTGTACTTCGCGAAGGAAAATCGAAGCGATGTCACCGGCTGCGGGGACTCGATCAAGGCCTCGCTGCGCGACGAGGGCCTGGTGTTCGTATCCGCCCTGCTGGCCGAGGGGAATACGGGCGACGGATTCGACAGCGCATTCGGGGTGCTGGGAAGCGTCGGGATGTATCTTGCGGCGCTGCGCCGGCACGAGCTCACCAACCCGGCCCGCGAAGAGCGCTCGCCGTTCCCCGAGGCATCCTCGCTGGCCATGCATCTCGGCGCGTCCTTGGGCATGGCGCCCCGATTCTCCACGGCGCATTTGGCGACACATAACAGGGCGCGCGCCGGCGTGCGCAAGAGCTTTACCTCGCTCCCCGACGAATTCCTGTTCATCGACGAGAACACGCGCGGCATTCTGTCGCTGCAGCGCACGGCGGACGCCCTGGGCCGGATCGTTCATCTCGGCGTGTCGAGCCCCGTAGCCGACGTGATGTTCGAGGAAGCGAAGCTCGCGCTGCGCGACGTGATCCGCTTCAACGATCGCTTGATGGAGCGGCTCGATGTCGAGCGGTTCTTCTATTCCGTCCGGCCGTACTACAAACCCTATCGCGTCGGACGCCAGGAATACCGCGGCGCCAACGCGGGCGACTTTTCCGGCATCAACGAAATCGACCTGCTGCTCGGCCTGTGCCGCGCGAACGATCCCTACTACGCCCAGCTTCTGGTCGACAAGATGCTGTTCATGATTCCCGAGGACCAGGCGCGCTTGCGCGACTGCATGACGCGGACCAGCCTGCTCGACGAGCTTCTGCAGTCGACGGAGGAACACGCCGGCAGCGATTGGTTTCGCGCGAATGCCGCCGCCTTCCTCGAGGTCTGCGATCTGTTCGCCGAATACGCCGCGCAGCACCACGACGGCCTCGTCCGGCGCTTCATCGAAAGACCGGCCGGCGCACTCGACGCGAAGGGACTCGAGGGCATCACGGCGAGCGGACCACCTCTCCCGGTGCTGATGCGTTCGCTCGAGATACTCCGGGATCTGCGGGTCGCCGCCCATCGATCGGATATCGCGAGCCGCCACGCGGATTTTGCGCGTCTGCGCAGCGCCGTCAGGAGATAGGGCCGCGGACCCGCTCCCAGATCTTGCGCCTCACGGTCTCCGCGCCCTGCGCGCCGGTTCGGTTCGTAAAGATCAAACGATCCCCTTCGAGCGACACCTTTTGGGTGTAGGTCATGCCGCTTTCCGCGGGCAGGAGCGATGAAACCACGTGATGCACGAGCTCGGAGGTCTCTGCGTCGAAAGTCCACGTGCCGTCGTAGGCGTAGTAGCTGTCGAACGCGGCGGCCTTCAACGCGGCGACGTTCCCATCCGCCTCCGGCGCAAGCCGTCGACCCGGTACTTCGAAGCTCCGCCGGTCCGGAGCGGCGATGTCCACGCTCATCCAGCCCGACGAATCGTAGATCAAGAGGCCGGTCGAGCCTGCCTGATAGAACGGATCGACGGTCTCTCCGTGCGGACCGGAATATTCGATGCGTGCCAGGCGCCAGACCCCCACCAATCGGTCCCGTGTCGGATGCTCGGACGGTCCCGCCGCGGCGACGCGTGCGGCCCCGGCGGCCAGCATGCACGCGCAGGCCACGCAAAGGATCCGGATTCCAACGCCGCGGCCGCCTGTCTCGGAGAGGTCAAACATGGCGCGGCACGAGGGCCTTGATGCGCAGGTCCACGTCCGCCAGCAAGTACGGCTTGGAGATGAACGAACGCGTCGCCCCCATGGATACCGATGCCGCGGCGGCCTTGTCGCCCGAGGTCAGCAGCATCGGGACCGTCGGATAATGCTTGTCGAGCCAACGAGCAAGCTCATGCCCGGTGAGATCACCCTGCAGATTGATGTCGGAGAAGACTGCGTCCACGCGAGTGTTGCTCGAGAACACGACCATCGCCTCGCTCACGCTCGCGGCCTCGATCACCCGAAAGCCCGAGTCGCGCAAGTACTCCGAGGCCGGCCACCTCAATAGGAATTCATCCTCGACGATGAGCACGACCGGTCGCCTCTCCATCGAGTCTTGAGCCGGCGTTTCGACAGGATCCACCATCCCGCTCCCCTTCAAGGTTTCTTCGACGTGCGGCGACGCTCCAGCAATATCTTGATCCTGCTCTCGATATCCTTGGGCTCATAGGGCTTTTTGATCGGCCCTTCCTCGCAGAGATCACGCGTTTCCTGCGCCACGCCGGCAATTCCGGAAGTCAAGATAACATCGATGTCTGAACGTGTCTGTCGGATGCGGCGCGCCAGCGAGAAACCGTCCACGTCCCCCGAGAGCTTGACGTCCGCCAGGATGACGTCGACCCGGCGCCCGCTTTGCAGCACCACCCAAACGTCTTGCGCGGCCACTCCTTCGATGACGCGATATCCGCAATCCCGCAGGTGTTCCGCGATAACCATGCGGATCACGACATCGGGCTCCACCATCATGATGGTCTTCATATCGCTCTCTTTCATGCTGCCACCATAATGTCGCCGGCGGAATAAGCCTGCCGGCGTGCAGGACCTGAGCGTGCCGGTGTTTGCCTACCCGCCCGTGTAGAATTTACAACGACGATGGGCTCGAGCCTCAAAGATTCGGGGCGTGCGAATCCTTCCCGGGCACGGCCACTGCGTGGCCATGAAGGTGCCCGGCCGCGCGCAGAATTTCCTCCGCGTGCGAGGCGCCCTCGGCGGCGAGCGCGGGACTGTAGGCCGTCACCGTGTAACGGCTGACCATGCGGTCTTCGCGCAATGCGCCGCCGTCGACGGTGTGATGATCCTCGGTGACGATGGCGATCCCGCAATGCTGAACCTCGAACTCGAGCTCGCTCGCGGATCTCTTCAAGGCAATATTCTCGCGCGCGCTCGAGACTTTGAGCGAGCCGAGCCCGCCGAGCACGTCTCGGCGTCCGCAGCTGTCGCCGATGGTCACGGTACCGCCCGACCGGTACAGCCAGGTCGCGGACTGCGGCAGACTGCCGCCGGCCGCCAACCCGCCGTACTTCTCGGCGAGCCCCGACTCGAGGGCCGTTTCGTGGACTGCATTGGCAGTGGAATAGCCGACGGTGTGCACGATGGCCATTGCGCGTTCATGTCCCGGAACGGGCGTGAACATGACCTCGAACGATTCACCGTCGGTCTCGTAATTCCCGTCGGCGGCCGATGCGGGCGAGCTCGACGCGGCGATGACGTTGACGAAGCGACCATCCGCCACCGGCTGCATCTTGCCGGTCTCGGAATCGCGATAGCTCAAGTTCTCGTTCCACTCGTTGCGTTCGCGCAGCTTCTTGGATTTGAGTACCGCCTTGACTTCGTCGGGCGACATACCGAGTTTGACGCCGGATATGTCGACCATGCCGGAGGAGAAATGGCCGACTGCGGTGGGTGCCGCTGTGACCCCACCCGCCATGACGGCCGGCGCGACGGCCGGCGCGACGGGCGACGCAGTTGCCGTGATGGCCGGCGCGGCGGCCGATGCACTCGCCGCAGCGGCCGGCGCGGCAGGCGACGCACCCGCCGCAGCGGCCGGGGCGCCCGGCGCAGGAGTTGCCGCCGGCGCGGGCGGCGCCGGCGCGGCGGACGCCGACGCCCCCGAGCGCGCAGGCACTAGGTAGCCCGCGGTCACCAGCATCCCTTGCTGTTCGGCCTTGTCGCAGCGGTAGAGTGAGACTGCGCTGCTCTTGATCCCCGTCATGCCATCGGGCCGCGGAATCGGATCCCCCAGCACGCCGTTCGGTTGGCGCCGGTGAGTCTTCGGGTCCATCAGACAATAATATCGATGAACGTTGGGAGGCGAGCCCAGATCGAAGTGGCCGCGAATGATTTCCTGGTCGCCCTCCCGGAGCGATTGCGTGATGGAGGAGATCAATCCATCTTGCGGCAGACTCTTCGGCTCGTCGGTGTCGCCGCTCGCGGCGGCCGGCGTGTCCGCCCGGGCGCCGAGCGCCGTACCGAGGGAGAGCGCCAGCACCCATGCCTGCAAAGCGCTGCATCGAACTCGTCGCGATCTATCCAAGGTTCCCCCTCGAGCGCCGTTCGTGGAATTATTGATCATGAATTCTAGACGCTGACGGACCAATCCGCACTAGACGGATGCCACCAGACGTCAGCCTGCGCTCATCGGGACACCGACCGCCGAGATGGTGGATACCACTTCGTCGAGGAATCTCAGCAGGAAAGCATCACCGCCGGGCGCCGCCGCGATCTCGCCGATATTGGCGCGCATCGTACGGGCCGTCGAGATCCCCCGCAGCGAACAGGTACATCGCTACGATTGCGAATGCTATCGCGAATAATTCGCAATCGTAATGATGAGCGAATGGTTCCGCTCCGGGCGGGAGGGAGATCGATCGGTGGGAGAACTGAGCGGCCCGGTGCGGCGGCTTCCGCGCCGGCGCTCATGAGTTACGGCAGATCGTGCACGGCGCCGAAGGTGCCCGGCGCACCCGATACCTGCAACAGCACGCCCGGATTATTGGTGACGATCCCGCTCACGATCGGATGGGACGCCCCGACCGGCACCACGATATCGACCAAGCCGTCGCCGTTGACATCGGCCATTGCAATCTCGCTCGCCTGAGTGACGGGATAGTTCGATGCGGCGGAGAAAGTGCCGGGCGCGGCAGCGACCTGCAGGAACACGCTCAGCTCCGTCGACCCGCCGATCACGATGTCAGGGTGTCCATCCGCATTCACGTCCGCCACCACGATGGACTGCGGAACGCTGTTGCCCGGCAGCTGGTAGGTGACCGGGCTGAGGAACGTTCCCGGATGCGCGGCATCCTGCAAGAGAATGTTGACGGTCGGCGGGCTGCCCACGGGGCCCGGATCCGTGATAATGAGATCGTTGAGGCCGTCGCCGTTCACGTCCGCGATGGCAATGAGATTGGCGCCCGTGATGCCCGGGTTGACGCTTTGGGTGAATACCGAGACCGGCGCCGCATAGGTCACGCTGCTTGCCGCGCCGGTATGCATCAGCACCTTGACTCCCACCGCGTCGGTGAGCGCCACGTCAGGCTGTCCGTCGCCGTTGAGATCGCCCACTGCAACCCAGTTCGCTCCGCCAAAATACAGGCTCACGGGGCTCGCGAATGTGGCCGGCGCCGTTTGCAGGAACAAAGACACATTGAAATCCGCGGACACGAGATCCGGCAGTCCGTCGCCGTTCATGTCTCCGATCGCCACTTGAGAGGCGCCCGGAGAAGACAGGATCACCGGTGAACCAAAGGTGCCGGGCGCGCCGGAGGCGTTGAAGAACACGGTGAGGGTGCCGTCATCGTAGCTCGCCGACACCACGTCGAGCAGGTGATCCCCGTTCAAATCAGCGCTCGCAAGATACAGCGGGTCATCGCCCGCGGGCGTGAGCGTCGGCGCGCCGAACGTGCCGGCGCCGGTCGACAGGTAGCTCTTCAAATTGCCGGGATTGAAGTTCGGTTGATAGAGCACGGTACTGGTCGCAATGACCGAGGTGTGGCCGCTCCCGGTAAAATTGCCCGCCACGAGTCCGCTCGAAACCTCGCTCGGCGGCCCTGCGGTGCAGTTTCCGCACCAGTCATCGTGATCGTCGCAACTCGTGAGCAGCGGTATTGCCGCCGACAAGACCAGCGCTGCCGAGAATCCCATGCGTGAGTACGTCATACATCTCCCCGATCGAGTGACGGTCACCGCCTTAACGCCTCAACGCGGGATGGGTTGACCGGCTGGGCCCGTGGGTTCAGCGGCGGCTCAATGGTTGCGAATGATCCACACCGCCGCCGCGATCACGCACGCGGCCGAGGCCCGGATCCAGGTCACCTGCTCGCGCAGCACGACCGCGCCGAGTATCGTGCCGAAGACGATCGACGTCTCCCGAATCGCCGCGACGGAGGCAATGGGCGCCCGCGTCATCGCCCACAGGGCGACCACATAGGAAGCCAGGGAACACGCGCCGCATACCACGCCGATCCACAGCCCCGAGCGGATGGTCGCCCAGCCATCGCGCCGGTGAGCCACCGCCGCCCATAGAAACCATGGGATACCGATCAGCATGAACAGCCAAAGACCGTAGGAGACGGCGTCCCCGGACCGCCGAGCCCCCACCCCGTCGATCATGGTGTAGGCCGCGATCAGAAAGGCATTCAGCAACGCAAGCCCCGTGGCCGAGGATGGCTGGCGTCTCGAACGGCCTTCGAACACCAGCGAGATCAGGGCGCACGACAGGAGCACGATCCCGAACCACACCGGGCCGGACAGTCTCTCGCCGAGCAAAGCGCTGCTCGCCGCGGCGACCAGGAGCGGCGCAGTGCCGCGCATCAGGGGATAGGCGTGGCTCAGATCGCCGACGCGATAGGCGGTGGCGAGTACGATCCCGTAAAGAAGCTCGAGAACGGTGGAGGCGGCGAGGCAGGGCCAGCTCGCGGCGCTCGGGGCGGGAAGAAACGGCAGTGCCACGGCTGCGATCAGCCCGGAGCTCGCGTAAAGGACGGCCGCGGCGACGTGCTTGTCGGGGCGCGCCTTCACCAGCATGTTCCAGCTTGCGTGCAGGAAGGCACCGAACAGCACGACGGCCAGGACCTGCAAACTCAACGGCCGCAGCTCCTCAAGTAACCTTGGAACCGTAGAGCGTCACGATGCGCGCGACGGCTTGCGAGACCTGGGCCGGATTTCCTCGATCGAGAGCGGCGGGATGAGTTTCAGCATGAACTGCAATAATTGACCAGCGACCGGTTCTGGATCAATGGGAAATTCAAATATGAGGATGGCGAAGCGCTGGACCGCCGGCTCGGCGGCCCTGGAGGCGGCGGCGCCTTCCTGCGATGTACCATAAGCTGCCGCTCTTACGAAAACGGCGCACGAAACTCACGATTCTTCACGCCCGCCGGCCGTGGTCGCCGTAAAATGAGCCATGGAGAGGGATCTATTGCCGTGGATCTTGGGCACAGCGCTCATCGCCGCCGGCGCGGTCGCCGCCAAGGTGGAATTCACCCGGCATGCCCCAGCCGCCGCGGTGAGCGCTCCCTCGGCTCATCCGCCTGCACCTCCCTCGACTCATCCGCCTGCACCTACCGCGGCACCGGCGCCGGCACCGGCAGCCACTGCCGCTGCGCCCGCGTCACTACCCGCCACCGTACTTCCGCCTCCCGACGCCGGTGCGCCGCCGGCGGGTCCGGCTTCAGCCGAT
>DASYAC010000135.1:0-7785 GCA_036501585.1 Steroidobacteraceae bacterium | reverse complement strand
GGGAGTACAGGATTTGGGTCTCGCCGTGACGCCCGCCGTTCTGATACAGCCGCGCAATCTTCACCATATCCCCGATCGTCGGATAATAGCCGAACGCCATCAACGGCTGGCCGGGCCGGCCGTCGGCCTCGAGGGTGCGGTTGGTGGGTGCATAGTGAATGCCGATCGGCAGGAATACTTCCTTCTCGAGCATCGACCAGAGAGCGGCCTTCGCGCCTTCCCGCGACTTGAGAAAGCGGTCCATCGCGACACCCAGCACGAACATATCCTGATCGCGGTACCGTGCGACCTTGCCCGGCCCCCAAGGATAGGCACGGCCGGTCGCGAGGAGTGCCTCGACCTTGGCGCGCTCGGAGCGGGCTCCGTACCATTCATCGTAAGTGGGATCGATATAGCCGTCGCTGATATTGTTCGGCTCGCGCTTGGCGCTGCCGTTGCCGATACCGGTCGCCATGTCGATGGCATCCTCGAAGCGAACCGCACGCCATGCCGGATAGGAGGCCGCCTCGGGTACGTAATCCGCGATCTTGAGGTCGAACACTTCCGGCCCGAACTTCTGCGCCAGACGCAGGAGCGCCGTTTCGTTGGCGAGCGCCTTGGTGGCCGACCACACGCCGAAGCGGGCACGGTCGCACCACGGCAGCTCACCCGCCGCGCTCGAGCAGAACTGCAAATAGAACTTTCCCCGGTAGTCCAATCCGGCCAGCACCGTTTGCTCGGGGGGTAAGCCGGCATCGAACCCGGCCAACCGGTCCGATCCCACCTCGGCGGCGAGATCTGCCCACGAGCCCAGGATCACCCGGTCGGCCAGCGAGGCCCGATAGGGCTTCACGAACTTCTGCGAATCCGGTGCGCTCCGCCGGGACGCCTGCGCGATCCCGGCGGCGGTGAAGTAGTCCGAGACCCAGTACGGCGCGGTCTGCTGCACGATCTGGAATCTGAGATTCGTGACTTCCCGGCCGCGATAGGCGAAGGTCGCGAGTCCGTTGTGCGTTTCTCCCTCGAGCGAGTTCACCAGTGCGAAGGGGAACGCCGCGCGCGACCAGGCCCCCTCGCCCCGCTCCGACCATACCTTCCCCGGTTGAACGATCAGGTCCCAGAAACTTCGCCCCCGTCCCGAAGAGCCCGCGCGGATGACGTCCTGCGTGGCTGGAACCAGATCGCCCTCGACGGTCGCGAATTCGAGCTCCGTTTGCGGGAATAGCGCGGTCTCCTTGCCGAGAACCTCCCGGGATTTCAAGGGACTCGGCACCGTTCGCATCTCGGTCTCGGCGATGCGCAACACGCCGGCGAACGGTTCGTGCGCGGCGCGCGCTTCGGCCGTCGGCATGAACGCGGTATTCGGCACCACCCCGCCGGCGTACGCTGAGCCCCGGAGCTCCGTGAGCGGAATCGAACCGGCCAGGGATATACCGCTCGAACACAGAAGCAGCGCAAGCGCGGCACCCGCCCGTCGGCGGGGCCGGCGCCGCGCCATCGCGCCTATCGCGCCCACCGGACCCATTGCGGCCAACATCAGCCTCTTGGGCGGATGACATCCGCCTTCTGCAGCAACGCCTCGGCCATGCGGATGCTGGCGTAGTCGATCAGCCGCCCGTCGAGCGACACCGCGCCGCGCCCTTCCCGGGCAGCCTGCGCCATCGCCTCCATGATGCGGCGGGCCTTGGTCACTTCGGCCTCCGAGGGAGTGAACACCTCGTTGCACAATGCGATCTGCGACGGGTGGATCGCCCACTTGCCCTCGTAGCCCAGCACCGCGGCGCGGTTGGCGGCGGCCCGGAACCCGTCCGGATCCCCGAAGTCGCCGAACGGACCGTCGATGGGGCGCAGCCCGTACGCACGGCAGGCCACCATCATCCGGGTCTGCGCCGCATGCCAGGGGTCGGTCCAGTGGTAATCCCGCTTGCCGCCGGCGTCCTTGTCGGTGAGCACACCCGAGTCGCGGTTGACGCCCCCGATCACCGTAGTCCGCGCGCGAGTCGAGGCCGCGTAGTCGGCCACGCCGAAGGACATCGCCTCGAGCCGCTTGCTCGATTGGGCGATGGCCTCGACGTTCGCCATCCCGAGGGCGGTCTCGATCAGCACTTCGAAGCCGATTCTCTTGGTGCGCTTCATCGCCGCCTCGATCTGCGTAACCATCATGTCCACCGCGTAGACGTCCGCCGCCACACCGGTTTTTGGAATCAGAATCATGTCGAGCCGCGGACAGGCCTCGACGATATCCACCACGTCGCGGTACATGTAGTGCGTGTCGAGCCCGTTGATGCGGACCATCAGGGTCTTCGATCCCCAGTCGATCTCGTTGAGCCCCTGGATGATGTTCTTGCGCGCCTGGGCCTTGTCGTCCGGTGCGACCGCATCCTCCACGTCCAGGAAAACGATGTCGGCCGCCGAGCTCGCGGCCTTCTCGAAAAGGGCCGTGTTGGAGCCTGGGACGGCAAGTTCCGAGCGGTGAAGGCGCGGGGTCGCGGGCTCGATGCTGGTGAAGCTCATGGATGGTTCTCCGTTGAAAAGGGTGTGCCGCTAGCCGGTGGCCCCGAAACCCGCGGCAGCGCAGTTGATCGACATGAGGAGCGCCGTCCGCACTTCCTCGCTGCTCTTCGTGCGATGAGCCCTCAAGAGGTGCACCTGCTCGCGGCTGACTTCGTTCAGGGTCTTGAGGCGCCGCGTCAGGCGGCGCCGGAATTGAGGAAAGCGCTCGGCAATGCAAGTGCCGCCCGATATGCCCAAGATCATCTCGCAGGTCAGCCGGTACTCTTCGGCGACCTGAGCGAATATCGGCTCGCGCACCGCCTCGTCCTCGATCAGTCCCGCGTATTCGCGGGCGATGGTCAGATCCACTTGCAAGAGCGTGCGTTCCACGTCGTCGAGGATCAGGCGGAACAGCCGCGCTTCCCGGAACATCCGCTTCAGCAGCTCGAGACCCCGCTCCTTGCGTACGTCCAGGAAGGCCTTGATGCCGCTGCCGACGCCGTACCAGCCGGACAGCATGTGGCGATTCTGGGTCCAGGCGAAGACCCAGGGGATGGCGCGCAGATCGGCAAGCGTCCTGGCCTGGGTACGGCGCGCCGGACGCGAGCCGATGTTGAGCATCGACAGCTCCTCCAGCGGACTCGATGCCTGCAGATACTCGAGCATCGTCGGCAGCTCCATCAGCTTCCGATACGCCGACCACGCGGTACCGGACAGCGCCTCCATGGCCTCCTGGAATTCGTGCACCGGAATCAAGGCTGCCTCGCGCTCCGAGCGCAGCACATGCTCCACCACCGATGCCGCCAGCAATTCGATCTGATAGGCCGCCGTGCCGCGGTTCGCGTACTTGAAGGAGACGACCTCGCCCTGCTCGGTGACGCGGAATTGGCCGCGGATCGAGCCCGCCGGGGAAGCCGCGATCGCACGCCCCGCCGGTGCGCCCCCGCGGCTCACGGACCCGCCCCGCCCGTGAAAGAACGCGATGGTCACCCCGAGCTCGCGGCCGAGGCGCGTGAGACTGCTCTGCGCCTTCGCGAGCTCCCAGTTGGCGGTCAGGTACCCGCCATCCTTGTTGGAATCCGAATAGCCGATCATGACTTCCTGAATCTTGCCCTGCACGTACAGGCTCCGCTGCACCAGCGGCACGGCCAGGAGCTCCTTGAGGATGGGCGCGGCCCGGCGCAGATCCGGGATGGTCTCGAGCAAGGGCACGATGGGCAGCGTGCAACGCTCGACGGCGGCCGTATCGGCAAAGAGCCCTCCCTCCTTCGCGAGCAGATACACTCCCAGGATGTCGGCGGCGCTGCGCGTCATGCTGAGGATCAGCGCGCCGAAGGCTTCCCGATCGATTTCTCCGCGCATGCGGGCGATGGTGCGAAACGTCTCCAGAGTCTCCGCCGCCTCCGCGGGCAATCCCTCGTAGGGCAGCGGCCCGGCACGCGGTGCGCCGAGCTCCGACCGCAGCCACGACTTCCAATCCTCGGACTCGGCCGGCGGCGGTTCCGCGCCGCCATGCCGGGCACGGAACATGGCGCCCAGCGTTTGGTTCACACGCATGCTGTTCTCGCGCACGTCGAGGCGCACGGTGCTGAAGCGGAAAATGCCGACCTCCCGGCGCAGTGGCAACAGCAGCGCATCGGACAGGCGCGTCGCGCCGGCGGACTCGAGGGCACCACGCATGAGATCGATATCCTCGATCAGCCGGTCGGCGCTCGCGTAGCCGGCCTGCTGCCGCGCCGAGCCCTGGTCGGCTGGCGCTGAACCCACGTCGGCTGGCGCCGAGCTCACGTCGGCCGGCGCCGAGCCTACATCGGCCGGCGCTGGGCTCGGCTCCGCCGAATCTACAGACTCGGCGCGGGCGATGGTCAGGTCGAGCTTCGCGATCATGCAGCCGACGAACTGGCGGAAAATCTCGCCGCGATTGCGTTCGGCGCGCGCCGCACCCTCGGGCACCGACTCGATCGCCTCGGCGACCGCGCGCCGGAACGACTCCGGCAGCTCGAGCGCCTGGTCTTCGATGCTGAGATTGCGGACCAGATCGACCAACCGGCTCCGATAGCGCTCGAGGCTCGCGAGCCGCGTCGCCCAGAGCGCCCGCCGGGTGACCTCGCTGGTGACGTACGGGTTGCCGTCCCGATCCCCGCCGATCCAGGAACCGAACTGGAAGAACGAGGGGATCTCGAATGCTTCGCCCGGGAACTGCTTGGCGAACGCGCGACCCGCCTTGGCGAGCAGTTGAGGCACCGCGTCGAACAGGTTCTCTTTAAAAAAATACAGGCCCCAGGCGACCTCCTGCTCGACCGTGGGCTTCTGCAGCTTGAGCTCCCCCGTGAGCCACAGAAGCTCGATTTCTTCCGCCAGCGCCTCGATCATTTCCTGGCGCTCGCGCTCCGTCCAGCGCGGCGACTCGAGCTCGAGCAATCGAAGGTAGATGCGCCGATGGCGCTCGAGCACCGTGACCCGCTTGGCCTCGGTGGGGTGCGCGGTGATCACCGGCCGCACCTTCAGATCGGACAGGGCCCGGCGCACGTCCGAGGCGTTGATGCCCTCCGCCGCCGCCGCGGCGAATACGCTCGCGAACGTGCCGCGCACTTGATCGTAGCCGCGCTCGCGCTCGACCTCGCGCCGATTGCGCATGTCGCGATTCTGTTCCGCGATCGAGAGCAGCTGGAACCAGATGCCCTGCGCCTGGAGCGTGCGCGCGAGCAGCTCCGCGGGCATCCCCGCGGTGGTGAGGTCGCCCCTCAACACCGCGGCGACCTTTGGTTCGTAGCGCTCGACCACCTCGATCAAGAGGTCGAACAGCAGCTCCGCCCGCGAGAAGCCCCCGGGCGCCTCGCGCATCGAGTCAGCCCGCCTTGGCGAGCGCGAGCGCGACCGTCTCGCCGAGCTCGGCCGCACTCGGGGCGACGAGAAGCCCGTAGGATTTCATGATTTCCGATTTTTCCGCCGCACTGTCGCCCTCGGCCGAAATGATGGCGCCCGCATGCCCCATGCGCCGTCCCTTCGGCGCCGTGAGCCCGGCGACGTATCCCACGACGGGCTTGGTCATGTTCTCCCGCACCCATTTGGCCGCTTCCGACTCCTGCGGGCCGCCGATCTCGCCGATCATGACCACGGCCTTGGTCTCCGGATCCTGCTCGAACAGCCGCAAATGATCCAGAAAGGAACTGCCGTTGATGGGGTCCCCGCCGATGCCGACGCTGGTGGTGATGCCGATGCCGAGCGCCTTCATCTGAGCGCCGGCTTCGTAGCCCAGGGTCCCGGAACGGGAGACGACGCCCACGCTGCCGCGAGCGTAGATATTGCTCGGCATGATGCCGAGCATCGCCTTGCCGGCGCTGATGATGCCCGCGCAATTCGGTCCGACGATGGTGGTGCGCTCATCCTTCGGATACCGGCGAAGATAGCGTTTGACCCGCATCATGTCCTGGGCGGGTATGCCGTCGGTGATGATGCACACCAGCCGAAGACCCGCATCGGCCGCCTCCATCAGCGCGTCCGCTGCATAAGGCGGCGGAACGAAGGCCAGGCTGGCCTCGGCTCCGGTCTCCCGTACCGCATCCTTGACCGTGTTGAACACGGGCCGATCCAGATGCGTCTGGCCGCCTTTGCCGGGCGTGACGCCGCCCACCACCCGGGTGCCGTAGGCGATCATCTCCCTCGCGTGGAAGCTCGCCTTGTCGCCGGTGATTCCCTGCACGATGACGCGCGTGGTCTCGTCGATGAGGATGCTCATCGCCCAGCCCCGCCGCGCCGGGCCTGTCCGCCATCGCCGGCGCTGCCGCTGCTGCCGGTGCTGCTGCCGCCGCGGGATGCCGCGACCGCCTTGTGGGCTGCCTCCGCCAGGGTGTCCGCCGAGATGATGGGCAATCCGCATTCGGCAATGATGCGCCGGCCCTCCTCTACGTTGGTGCCGGCGAGGCGCACGACCAGCGGCACGCGAAGTCCCTTGGCAGCCTGCACGACCCCCTGCGCCACCCAGTCGCAGCGGTTGATTCCCGCGAAAATATTCACCAGGATCGCCTTGACGTTGCGGTCGGAGAGCACGAGGTTGAACGCCGCGGTCACCCGCTCGGGGGATGCGCCGCCGCCCACGTCGAGGAAGTTCGCGGGCTCGCCGCCCGCGTGCTTGATCATATCCATGGTGGCCATCGCCAAACCCGCGCCGTTGATGATGCACCCGATGTCGCCGGTGAGACCCACGTAGTTCAGGCCGAACTCGGCCGCCTGCGTCTCGCGCGGATCCTCCTCGGCCGCGTCGCGCATTTCGGTGACCTTGGGACGGCGGAACATGGCGTTGTCGTCGAAGGACATCTTGGCGTCCAGCGCGAGCACGCGATCGTCCTTGGTCACCACCATGGGATTGATCTCGACCATGGTTGCATCCAGATCCCGAAAGGCGCGGTAGCACCCCAAGATCATGGTGACCGCCTGGCTCACCTGCTTGATATTGAGGCCCATGCCGAATGCCAGCTCGCGCGCCTGGAATGCCTGAAGACCCACGGCAGGATCCACCTGCTGCTGCAAAATGGATTCCGGACGGCTGGCGGCGATCTCCTCGATCTCGACGCCGCCCTCCGCCGAGGCGATCACCCGGATGCGCTCGATCTTTCGGTCGAGCACGAATCCCAGGTACATCGCCCGCACGAAGGGTTCGGCTTTTTCCACGTACAGACGGTGAACGGTCTTTCCCTCGGGCCCGGTCTGGTGAGTGACGAGCGTGGCGCCGAGCAGCGCCTTGGCGGCGGTCGCCACTTCCTGGTAGGTGCGGCAGAGCTTGACGCCGCCCGCCTTGCCTCGGCCGCCCGCATGGATTTGCGCCTTGATCGCCCAGTGCCATCCGCCCAGCTCGGTCGCCACGTAGACGGCCTGTTCCGAACTGTAGGCCACACCCCCCGGCGGCACGGCGACGCCGAAGCCGGACAGGAGTTCCTTTGCTTGGTATTCGTGAATATCCATGAGCCCCTTCTTCTTGTATGCCGGCCGAATGTGCCGCAAGCGCCGAGGGCACGCAAGTTGCGCGGGGAATGACGTCAATTGACTATATGTAAATTCTAATAAAACTCTATAACTTATTTAATGATATGATATTTTACACCTATGATTATGACATCATATCCTCGTCGTCCCGAGTTCCATGCGCATCGACTCTCCGACGCGCCATTTATCTTGCAGGAGTCCCGCCGCGAGCGTGCGCAAATGAGTTTGTGGTAAAAGAGCCGATGCACCGACGTACGCGCTCTCGACTTCGCAGAACCTTGTTCACCTTGATGGCGGCGGCCACGGCATTCTCGGCCACGGGCCGTGGGA
>DASYAC010000134.1:0-15944 GCA_036501585.1 Steroidobacteraceae bacterium | reverse complement strand
CCGAGAAGGCGAGCAACGTGCCGGCAAGTGCCAAGCGCCTGAACCAGAGGACTCGATCGTGTTCGCTCATGACGCAGGGTCTCAGCCCACCTGGGAGAGGCCGAGGAGCCGCTTCAGGTCCTCGAGCATGCCCTTGGGTCTGGAGTCGGGGGCATAGACCATCATGACGTTGCCCAGCGGATCGATGAGGTAGACGCGGCCGGCCGCCGCAGGATCGTCGGTCGGCGTCAGCCGTAAGAGCGCGAGCATCGGCGAAGCTTCCGGGGTCGCGCGCACGGTGATGAGATCGGGGTGTTGCTGGCGCAGGAACTCGAGATCGCAGCAGGGCCCTTCCGCGACGAACACGCGCTGCACGCGATCCATGTCCCGGTTGAGGGCATAGCGTACCTGCCGGGTGTTGTAGAGATCCGTCTTGCAGCGCTCGGCGCAGGTACCCGGCCCGAAGTAGAGCAGCGTCCATTTGCGCGTGAGGAAATCAGGCCGGGTCTCGGTGTCGGCCGACCCGTCCAATGCGACATGCGGCAGGACGACCGCGGGCAGCGGGCGCGGCGGCTCGATCAATCGACCGTGGTTGACGTGGCCGCCGGGCCGCCATCCCACGCCGTAATACAGGAAGAACGCGAGGCCCAGGGGTGCGAAGAACAGGAGCGCAAGGCCGATCAACGCCTGGCGTTGGCGGCGCACGCTCACGGCGGCGGCCCTTCAGCGCGAAGATTGGTGACCACATAGATCACGGCAAGCGCCGCCGCCAGGCCGAACCACTGCACGGCGTAGGCGATGTGGCGCATCGGCGGAAAACCGGGGGGGCGCCATTCGCGTAGGTACCCATCGGGCTCCGCGGCATCCAGCAAGACGACCTGCGTCGCGGGGCTCCAATGGTTCTCGTGCAGGAGTGTCGCGATTTCCTCGCGCGTCGGGAAATTCGCGACCACCGGATAGGGCGGTGCGAGCGCAATGCGATCGCCCATCTGGATGCCGGCGCGCGGCAGGTTGTCGGTGCGGCCGCGGATCTCGCGTGCGTTCGTTGGGACGCCGACCTGGGGTTTGTCCGCGCGGCTCGCACCGAGCGGTACCCAGCCGCGATTCACCAGCACCCAACCGCCTCCGGCGAGCTCGAACGGTGTGATCACGTAATAGCCCGCCCGATCTTCGGCGCTACTGATGTTGTCGATCAGGATCTGCCGGCCGGCATCGTAGCGGCCGGCCGCTCGGACGAGCTGATAGCGGGGCAGCGGGGGCGTGTCCGCCTCGAGGGTGCGGATGCCGCTGCCGCGCACATCGGTTCCCCGGGCGAAGGCGTCGTACAAGGCGCGCTTCTCGCCCGCCCGGTCGAGCTGCCAGCGTCCGAGAGAAATCAATCCCGCCATGACCACGAGGGTCGCGAGCGTCATGGGAAGCGTCGGCCGGAAGATGCGGGAACCGAGTCGAATGGGCACGATATACTGGCCGTCCGCTATGGCGACCTGGACGTGCACTTGGCATTCAAATATCTCATCGTCCTCGTCTTGGTGCTGATCATCGCCAGCCTCGGCAAAGCCCTCTATTACCTCTCGAGCTCGAAGCCCGAGGACAGCGGCAAGATGGTCAAGGCGCTCGCCTGGAGAATCGGCCTCTCGGTGGGCCTGTTCGTGCTGCTGATCGTCGGCTATTACCTGGGGTGGATTTCCCCCAAGCACTAGCGGCCTGGCTGCAAGGCGCCGCGGCTGCGCCCGCCTCTACAGCCAGTAGACGAAGATGAAGAGCCCGAGCCACACCACGTCGACGAAGTGCCAGTACCAGGCCACCCCCTCGAACGCGAAATGCCGCGCGGGCGTGAAATGACCTTTCATCACCCGGAGCCAGATGACGGTGAGCATGATGGCGCCGATCGTGACGTGCAGACCGTGGAAGCCGGTCAGCATGAAGAATGTCGAGCCGTACACGCCGGTGCCCAAGGTCAGACCGAGCTCGGTGTAGGCCTCGTGGTACTCGTGCGCCTGGAGCGTGACGAAGGTGAACCCCAGGAGGAACGTGGCCGCCAGGAAAATCTTGAGCCGCGTACGGTGGCCTGAGATGAGCGCGTGATGCGCGATGGTGACGGTCACGCTCGAGGTGAGCAGGATCGCCGTGTTGATGGCCGGAAGACCCAGCGCCGGGATGGTTTCGAAGCTGCCGTTGGCGCGGGGGCCGAGCGCGCCGGGACCGTTGGTCGGCCACACGCCCTCATAGCCCTTCCACAATAGGATGCCGTTCAGTACCTTGGTGCCGTGACCCGCGAGCCAGGGCGCCGACAAGTGCCGGGCATAGAACAGCGCGCCGAAGAAGGCCGCGAAGAACATCACTTCCGAGAAGATGAACCACATCATTCCCATGCGGAACGAGCGGTCGACGTGCATGTTGAACACGCCGTGCTGATTCTCGCCGATGACCGTGCCGAACCAGCAGATGAAGAGAATGGCGAGCAGCGAGAAGCCGGGGATCAGCGACCAGGCCGGCAGCCAGTCGTTGAGCAGCGCGACGGCGCCCACCATGACGGTGAACAGCGAAACCGCGGCGAAAATCGGCCACGGGCTGCCGTGGGGAATGTAGTACTTATCCGCTTCCGGAGCGTGCGCTTGCGCCATGGTCGACCTTTACAACGATTGAAGGGAAAACGTGCATTCTATGGGAAAAAGCGCTGTCACGAAACGCTGTGCCTCATTCAACGCTCTGCCCGGGCTGTCGTATCGTAAAACGTATACGACAGGGTGATTCTGTCGATATAGCTCGGCAAATCCGGATCGATGATGAAGCGTACCGGCATCTCCCGGCCCTCCCCCACCTTGAAATGCTGGGGACTGAAGCAGAAGCACTGCGTTTTGTGCAGATGCTGGGCCGCCTCGGTGGGCGAGATCGAGGGCACCGCCTGAGCCACCGTCGCTCCCGCCGTCAGGTTCTTGGCGTAGAACTGGGTGTCGTAGAGCTTTCCCGGATGAATGCGCATCGAGGGGGCATCGGGGTGGAACTCGAAACTGCCGACCGAGGCGGGGTCGGCGACGAACTCGATGGTCACTTCGCGGTTCGGGTCCACCGCCTCGTGGGCGATCACGGGCCCCTCCGTCGCCTCGGCATTGCCGACGCCGGCGACCTTGCAGAACACGCTGTACAGCGGGACCAGCGCCCAGCCGAACCCGAAGCTCGCCGCGGTCATGATCAGGAGGCTGCGCGTCAGGCGTCGATTGGCGTACCCGCGCTCGCCGGGCGGACCTTGATCGGGCGCCGTCGTCATTACCGATGGCTGCGGTAGATGGACAGCGCGATGAACCCGAAGTAGAAGGCCAGCGCCACCGACATCAGCACCAGGGCGCGGACGCGGATGCGGCGCTTGACCGAGAACCCGGTCGAGTTCATTTGACCTCCGGCGCCACCGTGAAGCTGTGGAACGGCGGCGGTGAAGGCAGCGTCCACTCGAGCCCCGTCGGCGTCGCCCCATCCCACACTTCGGCGGTGGCCTTCTTGCCGCCGCGCACGCATTGGACGATGACGATCACGAACAGGATCTGCGAGGCGCCGAACACGAATCCTCCGATCGAGGACACCATGTTCCAGTCGGTGAACTGCACCGCGTAGTCCGGGATACGGCGCGGCATGCCGGCGAGACCCAGGAAGTGCTGCGGGAAGAACAGCACGTTCACGAAGATGGCCGACATCCAGAAGTGCGTCTTGGCGAGGGCCATGTTGTACATGTGGCCGGTCCATTTCGGCAGCCAGTAGTACACCGCCGCCATGATCCCGAATATCGCCCCGGGCACCAGCACGTAATGGAAGTGCGCCACCACGAAGTAGGTGTTGTTGTACTGGAAGTCGACCGGAACCAGGGCAAGCATGAGTCCCGAGAAGCCGCCGATCGAGAAAAGGAACAGGAACGCGATCGCGAACAGCATGGGCGGCTCGAAGGAGAGCGAGCCGCGCCACATGGTCGCGGTCCAGTTGAACACCTTCACGCCGGTCGGTACCGCGATGAGCATGGTCGACATCATGAAGAACAGCTGCGCGGCCATCGGCATGCCGTCGACGAACATGTGGTGGCCCCACACGATGAACGACAGGAAGGCGATGGACGCCACGGCGTAGATCATCGAGGTCGCGCCAAACAGGGGCTTGCGCGAGAAGGTCGGAATGATTTCCGAGATGATGCCGAAGGCCGGCAAGATCATGATGTAGACCTCGGGATGCCCGAAGAACCAGAACACGTGCTCGAACATCAGCGGGTCGCCGCCGCCCGCGGGATTGAAGAAGCTGGTCTTGAAGAAGTGGTCGGTGAGGAGCATGGTCACCGCGCCGGCGAGCACCGGCATGACCGCGATCAGCAAATAGGCGGTGATCAGCCAGGACCAGCAGAACAGCGGCATCTTGAGGAGCGTCATCCCCGGCGCGCGCATGTTCATGATGGTGACCACCACGTTGATGGCGCCCATGATCGAGGAGGCCCCCATGAGGTGTACCGCGAAGATCAGCATGGGCATGGCATCGCCGGTCTGCAGCACCAGCGGCGGATACATGGTCCATCCGGCCGCCGGCGCGCCGCCCGGCATGAACAGCGACGACAGGAGCAGCGTGAAGGCGAACGGCAGAATCCAGAAGCTCAGGTTGTTCAAGCGCGGCAGCGCCATGTCCGGCGCGCCGAGCTGCATCGGTATCATCCAGTTGGCGAGACCGACGAACCCAGGCATGACCGCGCCGAAGATCATGATCAGCGCGTGCATGGTGGTCATCTCGTTGAAGAACCCCGGATCCACCAATTGCAATCCCGGCTGAAAGAGCTCCGCGCGGATGATCATGGCCATGGAGCCGCCGATGAAGAACATGATCAGGCTGAACACCAGGTACATCGTGCCGATGTCCTTGTGGTTGGTCGAAAACAGCCAGCGCTTGATGCCCGTCGGGGCATGATCGCCATGGTCATCATGTGAATCGGCGTGTGCGTCGTGTGCGAGGTCTTGTGCCATGTCAATGTCTCTCGAGGTCTGGGCTTTGGTTCAGTACTTGAGCGGAGCGGGGGGCGTCGGCCGGCGGCGTGGATGCCTGTTTCAGCGCGGCTTTCTGTTCCTCTACCCACTTCTTGAAGTCGTCCGGCGTGCGCACGTCGACGACCACCGGCATGAAACCGTGGTCGCGGCCACAGAGCGCGGCGCATTGGCCGCGGTAGATCCCTTCCTTGCCGGGATCCACCTTGAACCAGAGCTCGTTGATGAAGCCGGGAATGGCCGAGCGCTTGATGCCGAAATCCGGTACGTACCACGCGTGGATCACGTCCTGCGAGGTGAGGATGATCCGAACCTTGGTGCCTGAGGGGACGACCAGCGGGTGATCGACGTCGAGCAGATAGTTCGGCACGGTCTTCGGGTCGATGCCGGAGTGCAGCTGTCGCGCGAAATTCGAGTCCTGTTTCAGCGTCGAGAAGAAGCTGATGCCGTCGGCCGCACCCATGTACTGATACTGCCACTTCCATTGGTAGCCGGTGACGCGTACGGAGAGATCCGCATTACGCATGTCCTCCATTTTGAGGATCAGCTCGGCCGCCGGGATGGCCATGACCACCAGGATCACCACCGGGACGATGGTCCAGATGATCTCCACCTTCGTGCTATGCAGCATGGTGGTGTCGGCGACCGCACCCTGAGAATGGCGGAACTTGACCAGCGAATAGATCATCGCGCCGAACACCACGACGGCGATACCGACGCAGATCCAGAACGCCTCCATGTGCAGGCCGTAGATGTCGTGGCTGAGTTCGGTGACCCCGAACGGGAGGTTGTAGCCGTTCGAGGTATTAGGCGACATCTGCGCGCCCGCGCTCGCGGCGACGCTGCAAGCGGCGACTGCGGCCAGAGCCTTCAGCCCGAGGTTATTAGATAAACCGCGCGGCGTATCCGAGCGACTGTCGATGTGGCTAGCCCTTGATGCACTCATCTAATCCCCTAATTCAATACTCTGGCCTAATTCAAACTTGGGTTCCATCACTGTTCCAGCGGCGGCGACTCGTTCATGCCGCCCACCAAACCGCGTAAGCGCTTGGCCAGCAAGCATCTTTCCTCTTCGGTGAGGAAGCTGCCCACTTCGCAGGCCAATCCGCGGCTCTCGATCGTCAGGCGACTCGGGAAGAGGCGCGTCCGCGGACTCGCCAGTCTAACCTTCGCCCAATGCCGCGCAAACTCCTGTTTCGTATCTCCCCGTCGCGAGCGGGTCACGAGGCTCACCTTGGAATCGGTGATCAAGAGCGTCTGGGTGTAGCGGCGCCGGCGCATGCTGGCGTTCAAGGCGAGCCCGAGGGCCAGCATCTCGAGCGCCCAGAAGGGCAGCACCGGCCAGAATCCCTGGAACACGAAGAGCATCGCAAAAACCAGTGAAAACAGGCATGTGCAAGCGAAAAACAGCCTCGCCGCGGAGGGCGTGAGCGAACAGTTCGGCGCGAGCTCGATGCGCTGTTCCATGGGCGAAAGAGTAACTCAACGACGGGCGCGCTTGGCCGCCAATTGCCGCCTCATGGCCTCGAGCGAGACCGTGTTGGATGATCCCGCGCGGCCGGAAGAATCGAGGCCGGAAGAATCGCGCGGGCTCCACGCCTGTCCGAATACCACCTCGTAGGTCGCGGGAAGCCGTCCATTGCGCCGGTACGCTTCATAGGCCGCCCGCATGGCGTCGAACTTGCGCGGGCTCGTAAGCCCCTTGGACCGCCCGGCCAACGCGTTCACCTCGCCCACGGCTTTCAGATCCGCCGCGAGGCGCGAGACATCGGCGTACTCGAGCGTGTAGCGCTCCACATCGAGCACCGGCTCGGCAAACCCCGACCTCACCAGCGCATCGCCGAGATCGTGCATGTCGATGAAGGTGTGCACCCGGGGGGAGGAGTCCACGCTCGCCCAGGCGGCGCGAAGCTCGCGCAGCGTATCGGGGCCCAGGCTCGTGAAGGTCAAAAATCCCCGCGGCGCGAGCACCCGGCGAAATTCCGCGAGCACCCGCTCCGGATCGGCCCAAGGCAGCATGAAATTGCTGAAAACGAGATCGACACTCGCATCCGGGAGCGGCAGGCGGGCGGCGTCGGCGCAGACGCGCGACAGGGGCCGCCACCAAGATCCCCGCGCCCCCGCGGCACCCAGCATGCCGGGCGCCGAGTCCACGGCGAGCACTCGGGCCTTGGGATAGCGGCGCTTGAGCGCCCGGCCGCCGAGGCCGGTGCCGGCCCCCGCGTCCAGAACGAGGCGCGGTTCCAGATCGGTGAGCTCCAGCCGCTCGAGCAAGAGGTCCCGCACCTCGCCCTGCAGAACTGCCGCCGCCTCGTAAGTGGCGCTCGCGCGGTCGAAGGCGCGGCGCGCGAACGCCGCATCGACGAGGTAGGCGCCGTCGTCGTCAGCCATGAGCGGTCTCGGGCGCGGGCCGGCTCAATGCGCGAACCTCAGTGTGCAAACTGATAGTTCAGGAGAATGCCGATGAACACCGACATCCCGAAGTAGTGATTGTCGAGGAAGGCCCGAAAGCACGCGTCGCGCTCTCGGTTGCGGATCATCCACAGATGCCTGAGGAAGAAGAGCGCTCCCGCAATCAACCCCGCGTAATACCAGCCCTTCATGTTCAGCAAACGGCCCGCGAGGTACAGCGACAAGAGCGTCAGCCCCTGCAAGACCGCGATGATGTGCCGGTCCGAGTCGCCGAACAGAATCGCCGTCGAGCGGACGCCGATCCTCAGGTCATCGTCGCGGTCGACCATGGCGTAGATGGTGTCGTACACGGTGACCCAGAGCATGTTGGCGATCACGAAGAGCCACGCCACCCGCGGCACGTGGTCGAGCTCGGCCGCGAACGCCATCGGGATGCCCCAGCCGAAGGCGATACCGAGGTAGAGCTGCGGCACCGACAGAAAGCGCTTGATGAAGGGATAGGTCACCGCCAGAAAGGCGCCGAGCACCGCCAGCAGCAGCGTGAACTTGCTCAGCTGCAGGACCAGCGCAAGAGAGGCGAGCGCCAGCACCGCGAACAGGATCAGCGCCTCGGTCGTGGTGATACGCCCCTGGGCCAGGGGCCGTCCGGCGGTGCGCGCGACGTGGGGATCGAAGCTGCGGTCGGCATAGTCGTTGACGGCACACCCCGCGGAGCGCATGAGCACGGTGCCGGAGACGAAAATGATGAAAATGCGGGGATCGGGCTTGCCGCGTCCGGCGATCCACACCGCCCACAGGGTGGGCCACAACAACAACCAGATGCCGATGGGGCGATTCAGGCGCGTGAGCTCGATGTAGTCGCCGAGCGTGCCCAGAATCCGCGGCAGCTCGTTGGTCGTCCAGGGATGGAAGCGCACCCGATAGACGAACCATCGCCAGCGCTCGGCGATCCGCTGCAGCAGTTCGGGGCCCGAGCGCGGAAGCCGCACGGCCGGCCCGCCTCAGGCGCCCGAGGGTGTACGGCCCATGGCGGGCAGGAACGCCTCTTGCGACAGCATGGGCAAGCCGCGCAGCAAGATTCTCGAGCGCCGCGCCCACAATCCCGGCGGCGAGAGATCCGTATCGTGCAGCGCGCGCGCGGTCAACGGGTTTCCGGCGGGAAGCCAGGCGTACTCGTAGGAGCTGCGCTCGACCCGGGGCAGATCGCTCAGGATTTCCCCGATCGTCGAGTCGCCCAATTCACCGAGCCAGGGGTGGACGCAGAGCGTCGAGTCCGGGATCACCGTCTGTACGAACACCCAGACCTGGCCGCTCGAGGAAAGCTCCTCGTCGCGAAACAGTCCTGCCGAGTCGCCCACCTTGAGGCAGGCCTTGTGTTCCGCGTTCAGGAGTCCCGTCCATTGATCGACCGGGTGCGCCGCGAACTTCTCGCCGCAGGCGTCCTTCATGCGTACGCTCAGCAGCCCCTTGCCGATGAGCCAGGGGCGCATCCGCGCCTCGATGTCGAGTTGCCCCAGCCGCTCCGCGGGGAGCCACTGGGTCGGATCGAGCTTGCGTGCGTTTTGCGGAGTCATCTCGCCATTCTAACCGACGCGGCCGTATTGCTCGCCATGTCCGACCCACCGTCTTACCAACGGCGTCACATTCGCGGGCCAATCCGCGAACATTCGCTCCGCCGCGATCTGCACGCGCGGCAGGAGGTCGGCGTCGCGCGCGAGATCCGCAACCCGCATCTGCGCGAGTCCCGTCTGGCGCGTGCCGAGGAATTCACCGGGCCCGCGCAGCTCCAGGTCGCGGCGCGCCACCACGAACCCGTCGTTGGTGTGGCGCATCACCCCGAGCCGCTCGCGGGCGAGCGGCGACAGCGGCGGCCGGTACAGAAGCGTGCAAGAGCTCGCATGCCGTCCCCTGCCCACGCGGCCGCGCAGCTGATGCAGCTGGGCGAGCCCCATACGCTCGGCATTCTCGATGACCATGAGCGTGGCGTTCGGTACGTCGACGCCGACCTCGATGACGGTGGTCGCCACCAGGAGATGGATCTGTCCCTCCTTGAACAGGCGCATGGCGCGCTCCTTCGCCGCGGCCGGCATGCGCCCGTGCACCACCGTGACGTTAAGCTCCGGCAAGGCGGCGGCGAGCGCCTTGGCCGTCTCCTCGGCGGCCTGATAAGGCATCTCCTCGGACTCGTCGATCAGCGGGCAGACCCAGTACGCCTGGCGCCCGGCGAGGCAGGCCGTGTGGATGCGCATGACCACTTCGTCGCGGCGCGCGTCGGAGAGCGCCACGGTGGTGACCGGCGTGCGGCCGGGCGGCAGCTCGTCGATCACCGAGACGTCCAGATCCGCATACGCCGTCATGGCGAGGGTGCGCGGAATCGGCGTCGCGGTCATGATCAATTGATGCGGGCGATGGCCGTCGTGGGCGCCCTTCTCGCGCAGCGACAGCCGCTGATGCACGCCGAAGCGATGCTGCTCGTCGACGATGGCGAGCGCCAGCGCCGCGAATTCCACGCCTTCCTGGAACAGCGCATGGGTCCCGATGACGATGGACGCGGCGCCTTCCCGGATGTTCGCGAGCACCGTGCCGCGCGCCTTGCCCGTGAGGCGCCCCGTGAGGAGCGCGATCGTGACGCCCAGCGGCTCGAACCAGCGCCGGAAATTCTGCGCATGCTGATCGGCCAGGAGCTCCGTGGGCGCCATCAAGGCCACCTGCCGGCCGTTCTCGATGGCGTGCGTCGCCGCGAGCGCGGCGACCAGCGTCTTCCCGCAGCCCACATCGCCCTGAACGAGCCGCAGCATGGGCTTCGCGAGCTTCAGATCCGATTCGATCTCGCCGAGTACACGCTCCTGCGCCCGTGTCGGGCGAAACGGAAGCGCCGCGATGAGTCCGGACTTGAGCGCCCCCGCGCCGGTGAGCGGCCAGCCGGGGTCCTGCTGCACGCGGGCGCGCAGGAGCTTCAGCGAGAGGTGATGCGCCAGCAATTCCTCGAAGGCGAGCCGCCGCTGGGCGGGGTGTCTGCTGTCCATCAGCAAGCCGACCGGCGCATCCGCCGGCGGCCGGTGCACGTACTGCAAGGCCTCCGAGAGGGGCGGCAAGCGCGAATCGGCAAGCACCGCCGGCGGCAGCCAATCCTCGAGCTCGCCGGCGGCGGTCTGATCGAGCGCGAGCCCGACCAGCTGCCGCAAGCGGCCCTGAGTCAGTCCCTCGGTGGCGGGATAGATGGGTGTCAGATGCTCGTCCGGCGCGGCGGACCCGGCGGCGACGTCCACCCGGCGGTACTCCGGGTGGACGATCTCCAGGCCCTTCGGTCCCCGCCTGACGTCGCCGAAACAGCGGATGCGCGTGCCGCGCGCGAGACCCTTCTCCTGCTGCGCCGTGAAGTAGAAAAATCGCAGCGTCAAGAACCCGGATCCATCGCCGATCCGCGAAAGCATCTGGCGTCGGCCGCGGAAGGCGACCTCGGTGAGCAATACCTCGCCCTCCACCACCGCGCGCTGTCCCGGCTGAAGCTCGCCCAGCGGCACGACGTGGGTCCGGTCCTCGTACCGCAGCGGCAGCAGGAACAAAAGATCCTGAACGGTCTCGACGCCGAGCGCGCGCAGCCGCTCGGCCTGCCGCTCCCCGACCCCGCGTAACGCCGTCACCGGCTTGCCGTCGCTCACGAGGCGTATGGCCGTGTCGAGATCGCCGTTCAGGGCAGGGCGATCAGCGGGCGACGATGCATTCCACCTCGACCTGGGCACCGCGCGGGAGCGAGGCGACGCCGACCGCCGCGCGCGCCGGATACGGCTCGCGGAAATATTCGGCCATGATCTTGTTCACCAGGGCGAAGTGGGACAGGTCCGTCAGGAATACCGTCGCCTTCACCACATCGTCGAAACTCGCGCCCGCCGCCGTGACGATGGCTCTCAAGTTCTTGAACACTTGATGGATCTGCGCATCGATCCCGCCCGGGACCAGCTCCTTGGTCCCGGGGTCCAGGGGAATCTGACCCGAGACCCAGAGGGTGTTGCCCACCTCGATCGCCTGCGAATAGGTCCCGATGGCCGCCGGCGCATCGGCGGTGGAGATGATTTTCTTGCCCATGAGTTTTGAGTTCCTGATCGATGATTCGTTGCCGCCGCCCGCCGCCGCCCGTCCGCGTCAGGCGAGCGTGCGATAGACCCGCTGCACGTCCGGCATGCGGCGAATGGTGCGGATGACGCGGGCCAGGTGCTTGCGGTCGCGGACCTGAAGCTGGAATCTGAGCGAGGAGCTGTTCACGTCGCGCTCTTCCAGGGATACCTGATCGATGTTGGTCTCCGTCCCCGCGATGCTCGACGCCACGGCCGCGAGCACCCCGACGCGATTGTTGATGTCGAGCTGGATCTCGGAGCTGAACAGCTTCCCTTGAGCTCCCTCCCACCCCACCGAGAGCCATTTTTCCGGCTGCTTGCGGTACTCGGCGAGATTACCGCAATTCTGGCGATGAATCATCACGCCCCGGCCCGCCGACAGGTACGCCATGATGGGATCGTTCGGGATGGGAAAACAGCAGCGCGCATAGGTCACCAGCAGTCCTTCGGTCCCGGCGATCATCAGAGGCCCCGAATTGTGATTCGGTTCCCCCTCGCGCGCCGGCTGCAAATGCCGCGCGACGAGCGGCGCCAGGCGCTCGCCGAGCCCGATTTTCTCATAGAGCTCGTCCGCATCCTTGAGGTTGAGCTCCTTCACCACGGCATCGATTTCCGCGGCGGGAATCTTCTTGAGATTGAGCGACAGTTCCTCCAGCGCGACCCCCAGCAATCGCTTGCCGAGCTCGAGCGCCTCGCCGCGCTTCAAGTTCTTGAGGTATTGCCGGATCGCGGCGCGCGCCTTCGCGGTGACCAGAAAGCTCGACCAGGACGGATTGGGGGTCGCTCCCTTCGCCGTGATGATCTCCACGGTCTGACCGTTGCGCAGCGGCGTGCGAAGCGGCACCAGGCGCCGGTCCACCTTGGCGGCCACGCAGCGGTTGCCGACATCGGTATGAATGGCATAGGCGAAGTCGACCGCCGTCGCCCCGCTCGGCAAGCGCAGGATCTTGCCCTTGGGGGTGAACACGTAGACCTTGTCCGGGAACAGGTCGACCTTCACGCTCTCGAGGAACTCCTCGGAGCTTCCGCCCTCCTGGATCTGCACCAGGCTCGCCAGCCACTCGCGGGCGCGGTCGTGCTCGATGCCGCCGAACGCATCGCCGCCCGATTTGTATTTCCAATGCGCCGCGATGCCGGATTCCGCGACGCGGTGCATCTGTTCGGAGCGGATCTGCACCTCGATCGGCACGCCGTTCGGCCCGAACAACGTGGTATGCAGCGACTGGTAGCCGTTGACGCGCGGAATGGCGATGTAGTCCTTGAAACGGCCCGGCATCGGCTTGTAGACGCCGTGCACCAGCCCGAGCACCCGGTAGCAGGTGTCCACCGTGTCGACGATGATTCGAAAGCCGTAGACATCGACCATCTCGTTGAGCGAGATGTGCTTGTTCTGCATCTTGCGGTAGATGCTGTACAGATGCTTCTCGCGGCCCTCGACCCCGCCGGTGATATCGGCTTTCTTCAGCGTGTTCTTGAACGTGCCCTCGATCTTGCCGATGAACTGCTTTTGATTGCCGCGCGCCCGCTTGATCTCGCGCTCGAGCACCCGGTAGCGGTACGGATACAGCGCGCGAAATCCCAGATCCTCGAGCTCCAGCTTCACGGTGTACAGTCCGAGCCGCTCGGCGATGGGGGCGTAGATCTCCAGGGTCTCGCGCGCGATGCGCCGCCGCTTGATCGGCGGCATGGCGCCGAGCGTGCGCATGTTGTGCATGCGGTCTGCGAGCTTCACCATGATCACGCGGATGTCGCGCACCATCGCGAGCAGCATTTTGCGGAAGCTCTCGGCCTGGGCTTCCTGGCGGTTCTTGAACTGGATCTGGTCGAGCTTGCTCACGCCGTCGACCAGCTCCGCGACCACCTGGCCGAACATGGTCGCGATTTCAGCCTTCGCCGTCGGCGTATCCTCGATCACATCGTGCAGGATCGCCGCGACCAGCGTGTCCGCATCGAGCTTCAAGTCCGCCAGGATGTCGGCGACCGCGACGGGATGGGTGATGTAGGGCTCGCCGGAGACGCGCTTCTGGCCCTGGTGCCGCTCGGCGCCGAAATCGTAGGCCTCGCGAACCCGCTCGACCTGCCCGGGGGGGAGATAGGTCTCGAGCTTGTCTAAGAGCTGGCTGATCCCCGTGGCGCGTCTTCCACCGGGTAAGAAACCGAGTATGGAAGACGCATAATCCATCGGACGGGCTGGATCGGACTTAGTCCCCTAAGCCGAGCTGCGGCGCGCGGAAATCGGACGGCATGTCGAGCTCGTTCACCGGCTGCTGTTGCACCGGCTCCTCAGGCTCTTCGAGCATCTCGATCGTGATGTTTCCGGCGGCAATCTCGCGCAGCGCCACGACCGTAGGCTTGTCGTTCTCCCACTCGACCGTCGCTTCCGCGCCGTTCGCCAGGCGGCGCGCGCGCTTGGCGGCGAGCAGCACCAGATTGAAGAGATTGGGCTCGTTCTGCAGGCAGTCTTCGACCGTGATCCGCGCCATGGCTTAGGGGGTTCCGTTAACGGGGGATGTTCATCATAGCAGACGGCGGGGCCGGCAGGGCAATGGCGCAGCGGGGGCCCCAGGGCAATGGCGCAGCGGGCTCCAGGGCAATGGCGCAGCGGGCCCCAGGACCATGACGCGCCGGGTCCGGCGATCCATACCGGTTGGATCGAGCGTGGGTGCGCCGGCCCGGAGGCGCGCTCGAGGCCCGCGACTCAGGTGGCGAGCAACTCCGCCGCCAAACGCTCCACGTCCGGGCGCGTCGCCGCGAGCGGATCGCCGCGTTCGCGGACGACGGCGTGCAGATCCTCGACCGCCTGATCGAAGCGGTCATTGATGACCACGAAATCGAACTCGGTCCAATGGCCGATGTCGCGCCGGGCATCTTGAAGCCGGCGCTGGATCACCGCCTCGGAATCGGTGCTGCGCGCCTTGAGGCGCTCCTCGAGCGCCTGCCTCGTCGGCGGCAGGATGAAAATCGTGCGTGCGTCCGGCTGGTGCTCTCGCACCTGGCGTGCGCCCTGCCAATCGATCTCGAGAAGCACGAGCCCGCCGGCGGCCAGCGCATCCCGGACCGCCTGCACTCCGGTCCCGTAGAAATTGTCGTACACCTGCGCGTGTTCCAGGAATTCACCGCGCTCGATCATCTCCTGAAATCGGTCGGGCGAGATGAAGTGATAGTCGCGGCCGTCGATCTCGTTGGCCCGCGGCTTGCGCGTGGTGTAGGAGACCGAAAAACGCAGCCGCGGCTCGCGCACCATCAGCGCCTTGACCAGGCTGGTCTTGCCGGCGCCCGACGGCGCGGCGATCACATAGAGGCGTCCGGGTTCGGCCGACATTATTCGAGGTTCTGCATTTGCGCGCGCACGTTCTGCATTCTGAACTATAGCCGGCGACCGGGTCGGGCTCACAGTATCGCATCACTTGCGTACGCTGTGACGCCTCAGACAATGATGGCGGCGCCCATGTATCTGTTGTATGAAGGGCGGCATCCTGCTGGCGCGCCGCCTGGCGCGCGGCAGCCCCAAAAAGACAAAACCCCGGGGGACGATCCATGAACAGCCCTGCCAGACCCGCATCGCTCGCCACCCCGCCGCGCACCGAACTGACGCTGCGCGGCCTGGTCCTGGGCGTCCTCATCACCGTGCTATTCACCGCCGCCAACGTCTACTTCGGACTCAAGGCGGGGCTCACCTTCGCCACCTCGATCCCGGCGGCGGTGATTTCCATGGCGGTGCTGCGCGGCTTCAAGGGCATGACCGTCCAGGAAAACAACGTCGTGCAGACCGTCGCCTCGGCGGCCGGTACCCTGACCTCGATCATCTTCGTGCTGCCGGGCATGGTGATCATCGGCTGGTGGACCGGCTTTCCGTACTGGGTTTCCTGCGCGATCTGTGCCCTGGGCGGAATCCTGGGCGTGATGTATTCGATTCCCCTGAGGCGCGCTCTGGTGACGCAGTCCGATCTGCCCTACCCGGAAGGCGTCGCCTGCGCCGAAGTGCTCAAGGTCGGCGGCGGCGAGCACGCCGATGCCGCCGCGGTCGAGGACAGCCGGGCCGGCCTCGCGGCCGTGCTCTGGGGCGGGATCGTTGCGGCGGTCTTCGCCTGCATCGTGGCCACGCGCATCTTCGCGGGCGACGTGGTGCGGTATGTCCGCCTCGGCGGCGAGCGCGGCGGCGTGACCGGCTTCGATTTCCTGCTGTCTTTCGCGCTGTTCGGCGTCGGCCATCTGGTGGGCCTGTGGGTCGGCATGGCGATGTTCGTGGGTGCGCTGATCGGCTGGGTCTGGGGTGTGCCGCACTTCTCGGCGCTCGCGGCGAGCACGGAGCCGATGGCCCAGCTCGCCCAGCACACCTGGAGCCACCAGGTGCGTTTCGTCGGCGCCGGCACCATCGGAGTGGCGGCGGTGTGGACGTTGGCGAAACTCGTCGGACCGGTGGCTGCCGGCC
>DASYAC010000133.1:0-8991 GCA_036501585.1 Steroidobacteraceae bacterium | reverse complement strand
CGCAGGCCCGAAGAATACGCGCTGATCGCACAGCGCGCCGGACCAAGTACCTGATTTATTGGTGCCGCAACCCGGATTCGAACTGGGGACCCACGCATTACGAATGCGTTGCTCTACCAACTGAGCTATTGCGGCATGCCTTAAAAGAGGGCGTGCATTCTAACCCGTGGTGGTCTCGGACGAAAGGCTGCCGGTGCGCTTGTGGACCTCGCGAAGCGTGCGGGGCAGCGCAAAAATCACGTGTTCTTCCCGGCCCTTGAGCTCCTCGGCCACCTCTCCGCCCCACGCGCGCAGCTGGGTGATGACACCCTGCACCAGGATCTCGGGAGCCGAGGCACCGGCCGTGACCCCGACGGTCTTGGCGCCGTCGAACCATTCGCGGTGCAGATGTTCCGGTCCGTCGACCAGATAGCCGGGGATTCCGGCCTTGTCGGCCATCTCGCGCAGCCGGTTCGAGTTGGAGCTCGACTTCGATCCGACCACCACCAGCCGGTCGCAGCGATGGATGAGGTCC
Source organism: Steroidobacteraceae bacterium (assembly GCA_036501585.1). Lineage (GTDB taxonomy): Bacteria > Pseudomonadota > Gammaproteobacteria > Steroidobacterales > Steroidobacteraceae > Bog-1198. The sequence continues at coordinate 8,477 of DASYAC010000133.1, read as the reverse complement.
TTGACCGCATCCTGGCGGTTCTGAGTGGCGTAGCAGATATCTTCCTTGACCGGCGTCTTGAGGCCGGGGAAGCGGGTGCGCAGCGCCTCGACGATGGACGCCGTGTCGTCCACCGACAGAGTGGTCTGGGTGACGAACGCCAGGTGAGCTGAATTCCTGACCTGGACCTTCTGAACGTCCTCGACGGTCTCGACCAGATAGATGCTGCCGCCGTAGGAGGTGTCGAACTGGCCGATCGTGCCCTCCACTTCCGGGTGCCCCGCATGACCGATGAGGAACACCTCGCGGGCCTCGCGGGCGTAACGGGTCACTTCCATGTGCACCTTGGTCACCAGCGGGCAGGTGGCATCGAACACCTTGAGCGAGCGATGCGTGGCCTCCATCTGAATGGCGCGCGACACGCCGTGGGCACTGAACACCACCGTCGCGCCGTCGGGCACTTCGTGCAGCTCCTCGACGAACACCGCGCCGATGGTGCGCAGCCGGTCGACGACATACTTGTTGTGCACGACCTCGTGCCGGACGTAGATGGGCGCGCCGAACAGGTCGATGGCCCGTTCCACGATGTCGATGGCACGGTCGACGCCGGCGCAGAATCCGCGCGGATTGGCTAGCAGTATTTGCATGATCAGGCCTTTACCTTGGTGCCCTTGTTGGTCCTCTGGGGTTCGAACAGGGCATCCAGAAGAAGAAACGCCGCCCCGACCGTGATCGCGGAATCGGCGACATTGAAAGCCGGAAAATACGCGCGATCCCAGTGAAAGTGGATGAAATCGACGACATATCCCAGGCGGATGCGGTCGACCACGTTGCCGAGCGCCCCGCCGAGCACCAGCGACAGGCCCGCGGCCAGCAAAACCTTGGACCGGGGCATCCGAAACAGCCATATGACGATCGCGACGCTCACCCCGACCGCCAGGATGATGAACAGCCACCGCTGCCACCCGGAGGCGCCGGCGAGGAAGCTGAAGGCGGCACCCACGTTGTGCATGCAGGTAATGTCCAGAACGGGCAGCACCGTGGTGAACTCGAATTCGCCGTAATGGCCGGTGATGTAGCTCTTGCTGAGCTGATCGACGAGCACCACCAGGGCGGACAGAATCAGCCACTTTGCGGCGCGGCCCTGGTTTTCCTGATCGGTCATGCGAATTTTCGCTCCTCACCGGGCCCGTCGATGTTGACGACGCAGCGCGCGCAAAGTTCCGGGTGCCGGGGGTCGCTCCCCACATCGCTGCGCAAATGCCAGCATCGCACACATTTCGGCTGGGAGCTCGGTTTGACCTCGATCCACACGTTTTCCGCGTGGCTCGGGACCGCCTCGATGGGCGGCGTGTCGGACTCGATCACCCGCGCCTGGCTGGTGATCAAGAGAAAGCGCAGCTCATCGCGCAGCGCAGAGAACTTTCGCGCCTGCTCCGCGGGTGCGTAAATGGCCACCTCCGCCTCGAGCGGCGCGCCGATTTGTCCGGCGGTTCTGAGACGCTCGAGCTGGCGCGCCACATCCGCCTTGAGCGCGATGAATGCCGGCCAATCGACCTCCGATCCGCGCTCCGCGCCCGCCGGGAATTGGTGCCAGACGTTCAGGAATATCGACTCGTTGCGCGCGCCGGGCATGAAGCTCCATACCTCCTCGGCCGTGAAGCTCAAGATCGGCGCGAGCCAGCGCACCATCGCATCCGCGATGTGATACATGGCGGTCTGCGCCGAGCGGCGCGGCAGGCTTCCGGCACCGGTGGTATAGAGCCTGTCCTTGATGATGTCGAGGTAGAAGCCGCCGAGCTCCACCACGCAGAAGTTGTGCACCTCTTGATAGATGTCGTGAAACTCGTAGTTGCGAAACGCCGTGACCACGTCGTTCTGCAAGGTGAAGGCCGCGCCGATCGCCCATTGATCGATCGCCACGAGATCGCTCCATGCGACGGCATGCGCGGCCGGATCGAAGCCGTGCATGTTGCCGAGGAGGAACCTCAAGGTATTGCGGATGCGCCGATAGGAGTCGGCCATGCGCTTCAAGATCTCGTCCGACACGCTCATTTCATTGGCGTAGTCGGTCGCCGCGATCCAGAGGCGCACCACATCCGCGCCGAGCGTGCTCGTGAGCTTCTGCGGCGCCAGGATGTTTCCGATGGACTTGGACATCTTGCGGCCCTTCTCGTCCACCGTGAAACCATGGGTCAGCACGCCGCGGTACGGCGCGCGCCCGTGCATGGCGACCGAGGTCAGGAGCGAGCTGTGGAACCAGCCGCGATGCTGATCCGACCCCTCGAGGTACAGATCCGACGGCGACACGATCTCCGGCCGCGCCTGAGTGACGGCATGGTGCACCACACCCGAATCGAACCACACGTCCATGACATCCGTCGCCTTGTCGTAGCGGGAGGCATCCGCTCCGAGGAGCGTCGCGGGGTCCAGGTCGAACCAGGCGTCGATGCCGCCGCGCTCCACCATCTTGGCGACCACTTCGATGAGCTCGGAGGTCTTCGGGTGGAGCTCGCCGGTCTCCTTGTCGACGAACAGCGGAAGCGGCACGCCCCAGGTTCGTTGCCGCGACACGCACCAATCGGGGCGCCCGGCGATCATGCCGCTGATGCGCTGCTCCCCCCAGCCGGGCATCCAGTCGACGTGCGAGATGGCCTCGAGCGCGGCCTTGCGCAGCCCCGCCTGGTCCATGCTGATGAACCACTGCGGCGTCGCACGAAAGATCACCGGCGTCTTGTGGCGCCAGCAATGCGGATAGGCGTGATAGTACGGCTCTCCCTTGAGCAGACGGCCGCGCTCTCTCAAGACCTCGATCACGTGGGCGTTGGCATCGAACACCCCCTCGCCCGCGAACATGGGCGTCGAGGGCAGGAAGCGTCCGTCTCCCCCGACGGGATTCTCCACCTCGAGTCCGTAACGGCGCCCGACGATATAGTCGTCCAGGCCGTGACCGGGCGCGGTGTGAACGGCACCCGTGCCGGCATCGAGAGTGACGTGATCGCCCAGGATCACCGGAACGCGGCGCTCATAGAAGGGATGCTGCAGCTCGAGCTTCTCGAGCGCCGCCCCCTTGGTCTCGGCGAGCACGGTCCAGCCGGAAATACCCAGCGTCTGCATCAGCGGTTTGATGCGCTCGGTCGCGAGGATCAGCCGCTCGCGTCCGGTCCCCTGATCGAATTCGACCAGCGTGTAATCGAATTGCGGATGCACCGCCACCGCCTGATTCGCCGGGAGGGTCCACGGGGTGGTGGTCCAGATGGCCACCGAGGTGGGCACGCCTTCGTCGACCTCGCTGCCCTCCGTGACCATGCCGAAACGGCGCGAGAGATCGAGCCGGTCGATGACCTCGAACCGCACGAAAATGCTCGGCGAGGTGATGTCCTCGTACTCGACCTCCGCTTCGGCCAGCGCCGAGCGGCAGTTCAAGCACCAGTGCACCGGTTTGAAGCCCTTGTACACATGGCCGTTCTTGATGATGGCGGAGAAGGCCCGCAGCTGCTCCGCCTCGAAGCGGGGATCCATGGTGAGGTACGGATGTTCCCAATCGCCGAGCACGCCGAGGCGCTTGAAGTCCTTGCGCTGCGAGTCGATCTGCTTCTCGGCATACGCCCGGCAGGCGGCGCGGAACGCCTTGGCGTCGATCTTCTGCCCCACGCGGCCGTGGGTTTTCTCCACCTGCATCTCGATGGGGAGGCCGTGGCAATCCCAGCCGGGAACGTACGGCGCGTCATATCCGTCGAGGGTGCGCGACTTGACGATGATGTCCTTCAGGATCTTGTTGACGGCGTGACCCAGGTGAATGGTGCCGTTGGCGTACGGCGGTCCGTCCGTGAGCACGAACGAGGGGCGCCCCTGGGATGCCGCGCGAATCTTTTCGTAGAGCCCTTCTCGCTCCCACGCGGCCAGCATCGCGGGCTCGCGGTGGGCGAGATCCGCCTTCATGGGAAAGCCCGTCTGCGGCAGGTTAATCGTCTGTTTGTAGTCAGCCACCAGTCACCTTCGACAAAAGCTCGCGAGCGTTCGCGGCGTCAACCTTCATTTGCCCGACCATCGAGTCCACGGAATCGAACTTGATCTCGTCGCGGAGTTTCGCGACGAACTCGACCTCGATCAACCGTCCGTACAGATCCCCGCAAAAATCAAATATGTGCACCTCGAGCAGCGGCTCGACGCCGTTCACCGTCGGACGCGTGCCCAGGCTCGCGACGCCGTCCCGCGGTGCGGCCTCGATGCCATGCACCCGCACGGCGATCACGCCCCAGGTGGGGGACTTGCGCCGCATGAGATGCAGGTTCGCGGTAGGAAACCCGAACGTGCGCCCGAGCTCCCTGCCGTGGGCCACATGGCCGATCATCCGGTACGGCCGGCCCAGAAGGCGCGCCGCACCCGGGTAATCCCCACGCTCCAGGCGCTCCCGCACCAGCGTGCTCGACACCCGCACCCCATCCAGCACGAAGGGCGCGATCTGCTCCACCCCGAAGCCCCGGGAGCGGCCGGCCGCTTTCAGGGTGTCGATCGTGCCGCAGGCCTTGCTGCCATAGCGAAAATCATCGCCCACCACCACATGGCGCGCACCGAGCCCGCGCACCATGAGCTCATCCACGAAATCCTCGGGGCTCATGGCGCGCATGCAATCGTTGAACGGCAACGTGACCAGCCGATCGACCTCGAGCGCCGCGAGGGCCGAGAATTTCTCGCGCCAGCGCGTGAGGCGCGCCGGCGCTGCCTCGGGGTCGATGAATTCCTTGGAGCTCGGTTCGAATACCAGGACGGTCGACGGAACGCCGATCTCGGCCGCGCGCCGCTTCAACGCCCGAATCATCTGCTGATGACCGAGATGCACGCCATCGTAATTGCCCACGGTGAGCGCGCAGCCCCGGAGGGCTTTGGAGACACTGTTGAGACCGCGCACTAGTTCCATGGCGAAAGCTCATCATTATACGCATCTCGCCGCGGGCGCCCGGCCCCAAAATGGGCCTCCCCAGGCGCGGAGGCTCCCGCGGGATGCATTGACAACGCAGCGCTCGAGCCGGAGAATGTGCGGCTCTTTTGGGGGCGCCAGTCGACCCTCATGGCCTCGAGGAGTCTACGCTTGGCGAATACGAAATCTGCTGAAAAGGCAGCCCGACAGTCGGACGTGCACCGTGCCCGGAACGATGCCTTGACCTCGCGCCTGCGCAGCGCCATTCGCAAGGCGACTTTGGCGCTCAAGGCCGGAAAGCACGACGATGCCGCCGCCGCGCTCGCCGCCGCCACACCCATCATCGACAGCATGGTGAACAAGGGCATCATTCACCGCAACAAGGCCGCTCGGCACAAGAGCCGGCTGACCAAACAAGTCCGAGCGCTGGCGGCGAAGTAGCCGAATCGCTCTCCCTTCAGGCCAGCGCCGCGATGTCTGCACCGCCGGCGGCGGGCCGGGGATGCTCCTCGAGATAGCGCATCACCGATTGCTTGAGCTCATCGGTACCCTCGCCGGTGGCCCCTGAAATCATCATCACCGGTCCCTTCCAGCGCAGCCGCCGCACGATCTCCTTCGAGCGCCGCTTCGCCTCGAGAGGCTCCAGCAGATCGATCTTGTTGATCACCAGCCAGCGCTCCTTCGCGGCGAGATCGGCCGCGAATTTCTTGAGCTCGGCGGCGATGGTGCGTGCATCCTTGACCGGATCGGCGTCCGGATCTGGCGGTGCGATATCGATCAGATGCAGGAGGATCCGGGTGCGCTGCAGATGCTTCAGAAACCGGATGCCGAGGCCTGCGCCCTCCGCCGCGCCCTCGATGAGCCCCGGGATATCCGCCATGACGAAACTCCGCCCGGGGCCCGCACTCACCACTCCCAGGTTCGGATGGAGCGTCGTGAATGGGTAATCGGCCACTTTGGGCCGCGCCGCCGAGACCGCCCGGATGAGCGTCGATTTGCCGGCGTTCGGCAATCCCAAGAGGCCCACGTCGGCGATCAGCTTGAGCTCCAGCCCGAGATCGCGCTTCTCGCCCGGGAGCCCCAAGCCGGCCTTGCGCGGGGTACGATTGGTGCTCGACTTGAACCGGGTATTGCCCCACCCGCCCTTGCCGCCCTTGGCGACGAGCAGCGTCTGACCCTCGACCATCAAGTCGCCCAGCTGCTCGCCGGTGGTCAGATCCGACACCACCGTGCCCACCGGAATCGGGACATAGATGTCATCTCCGCCGTGGCCCGTGCAATCGTTGCCGCTGCCGCCCTCGCCGTTCTGACCCCGGTAGGTTCTGGCGATGCGAAAGTCCGCGAGCGTGTTCATCCCCTCGACCGCCTTCAAGTAGACGCTGCCGCCGAGCCCGCCGTCGCCGCCGTCGGGACCTCCGAAGGGCACGAACTTCTCACGCCGGAAACTCACGCAGCCCCGGCCGCCGTTGCCGGCTTGAACCTTGAGCTTGGCTTCGTCGATGAACTTCATGGGATGGGAGTCGCAAAAACTAAAAAGGGGCGCAGGTTTGCCCTGCCCCCCTCTCGATGTCTAGCGGCGGCGAGCGCAATCGCCCGCCCCGGCGCTACTTGGTGACGACGTTGACGTAGGTGTGGCGCTCGGCACCCTTGACGCGAAACTCCACGACCCCCTGGGAGGTGGCGAACAGCGTGTGGTCCGTGCCCATGCCGACGTTCACGCCGGCGCGATACTGGGTGCCGCGCTGACGAATGAGGATGTTGCCCGCGAGCACGTCCTCGCCGCCGAACTTCTTGACGCCCAAACGCTTGGAATGCGAGTCGCGGCCGTTGCGAGTACTGCCGCCGGCTTTTTTGTGTGCCATGTGAGTCTCTCCTTCGGAATCTTTAAGCGACGATCGACGTGATCTTCACGTCGGTATAGGGCTGCCGATGCGTCTTCTCGCGCTTGTAGTGCTTGCGCCGTCGAAACTTGACGATGCGCACCTTGTCGCCCTTGCCGTGCGACTCGACCGTCGCGGTGACCTTGGCGGTCTCGACATAGGGGGCACCCAACGTCACGCTGGAACCCGCGCCGACCAGCAGCACTTGGTTGAATTCGACGCTTGCGCCCTGGTCGGCGGCGAGCTTCTCGATGCGGACAACCGCACCTTCTTGGACGCGGTATTGCTTCCCGCCCGTGGCAATCACGGCATACATGTTGACAACTCCAGGGGGCTTCGAGGGCCCGCAAAAGAGCCGAGAATTGTACGGCGGGGCCCGAAAATGGTCAAATAAGCAGGCACCGCCCCAGCCAGCCCTTGGCAGGCCAGGCCGTCCCACTGCCCCCGGCTGCTCTGGTGCACCGCGGGATTTTCAGGGCCCGATTAGCCCTACCTGCAACTTTCTTAGGTACCATGGCGCATTGCGCCCCAGGCCTTCCCATGACACTTGAACAGATCCGCGACCTCGTCACCGCCGACTTCGAGGCGGTCGACCGGGTCGTCAAACATCGGCTCTACAGCCCCGTCGCGCTCGTCAACCGGGTGGCGAACTACATCATTTATGCGGGCGGAAAGCGGCTGCGGCCCCTGCTCGTCCTCCTCGCGGCGCGCGCCTGCGGCCACCGGGGCGAACAGCATATCGAAGCGGCGGCCATCATCGAGTTCATTCATACCGCCACGCTCCTCCATGACGATGTCGTCGACGGCTCCTCGCTCCGGCGGGGGGCCAAAACGGCGAACGAGGAGTTCGGCAACGCGCCAAGCGTCCTGGTGGGCGATTTCCTGTACTCGCGCGCCTTCCAGATGATGGTCAAGCTCGACCGGATGCCCATCATGGACATCATGGCCGACGCCACCAACGCCATTGCCGAGGGCGAGGTCCTGCAGCTCATGAACGCCCGCGATCCGAATACCAGCGAGGCCCGCTACCTCGATGTCATCCATCGCAAGACCGCCAGGCTCTTCCAGGCCGCCGCCCAGATCGGCGCGGTATTGAGCGACGCCTCCCCGATCGTCGAGGAGTCGCTCGCCCGGTTCGGGAAGCATATCGGCACCGCCTTCCAGCTGGTCGACGACGCCCTCGACTACCAGGCGGACGAGGTCAGCCTGGGCAAGCATCTCGGCGACGATCTGGCTGAGGGGAAGCCCACCCTCCCTCTTATATTTGCCATGCAGCACGGAAACGACGCCCAGCGCGCCATGATCCGCGAGGCGATCGAGGAAGGCGGCCTCAAGCATCTGGGAGAAATCACCCTGGCCGTTGCAAGCCTCGGGGGCCTTGCGTACACTGCGCGGCTCGCGCAAGGCGAGGTAGATCAGGCGCTTGCTGCCCTGGTACCCCTTCCCGATTCCAGTTTCAAAGAAGGATTGAGCGAACTGGCCAGGTTCGCGGTGGCACGCAAGCACTGAGGTTTCTCGAATTCGGGGTGTAGCTCAGCCTGGTAGAGCACTACGTTCGGGACGTATAGGTCGCAGGTTCAAATCCTGTCACCCCGACCATTGATTTTCATAGATTTTCTATCACTCAATTTATCACCGGGGGCGAGTTTCAGTGCTCTTGGGGGCGAGACTGGGGGCGAGTTTCCACGCGACCAAAG
>DASYAC010000132.1:0-27873 GCA_036501585.1 Steroidobacteraceae bacterium | reverse complement strand
CGGATCGTGGAAAACAGGATGTTTTCCCCGAAGCCTCCATGGAAGGATTCACGGCGTTCCGAAAAATGCCTGCACGCCCCGGCCTCCACGCGGACGCCGGGACACCTCGACCCCTCTTAGTCCCCGAGGTTGATCCACGCCGACTTGGTTTGCGTGTAGGAAATCAGGCTCTCGACGCACTTGTCGCGGCCCTGCCCGGATTGCTTGTAGCCCCCAAACGGCTGGGTCATGTCGCCGTGGTCGAAGCAGTTCACCCAGATCACGCCCGCCTCCAGATCGCGCACGGTCTTGTGAGCGACGGTGAGATCGCGGGTCCAAACCGAAGCTGCGAGGCCATAAATGGAATCGTTCGCGATGCTGAGCGCTTCCTTGATGCCGTTCACCTCGATGGCCGAGGCCACGGGTCCGAAGATCTCCTCCCGGGCGATGGTCATGCGGTTGTTCACGCCGGTGAACAGCGTGGGGTTGACGTAGGCGCCCGCCAGATCGGGCGAATCGCCGCCGAATTCCAGCTTCGCACCCTCCTTCTTGCCCTTCTCGATGTAGCCGATCACGCGCGAACGATGCGACGCGGTGACGAGCGGTCCCAGATTGGTGGCGGGATTCAGCGGATCGCCAGCCTTGTAGGCGCTCTTGCCCTTCTCGATGAAGCGCGCCAGGAATTCCTTGGCGATCGGGCGGTCGATGAGCAGCCGCGATCCGGCATTGCAGACCTCGCCCATATTGCCGTAGATGCCGTTGATGGCGTAGGTCACTGCGGCGTCCATGTCCGGCAGATCCGCGAGGAAGATCTGCGGGGTCTTGCCGCCGCACTCCAGGCTCACGCGCTTCATGTTCGATTGGCCCGCGTAGATCAGCATCTGCTTGCCGATCTCGGTCGATCCCGTGAAGCCGATCTTGGCCACATCCATGTGCAGAGCGAGCGCGGCACCGGCGTGCTCGCCGAGCCCGTTCACCACGTTGAAGACGCCCGGCGGGCCTCCGGCCTCGATGAACAACTCGGCCATCAGGAGTCCCGACAAGGGCGATTGCTCGGCGGGCTTCAGCACCACGGAGTTTCCCGCGGCGAGCGCGGGCGCCACTTTCCAGGCCGCCATGAGCAGCGGATAGTTCCAGGGCACGATGCTGCCAACGACGCCGAGCGGCTCGCGCAGGATGTAGTGGAAGGCATCCTGCGCGGTAGCGGTCACCTGTCCGTCGATCTTGTCGATGAGCTCGCCGAAATAAGTGAAGTTCTTGGCGGCGGCCGGGACATCGATGGTGACCATGTCCGTGATCGGCTTGCCCATGCAAAGCGTGTCGAGCAACGCGAAGCGCTCGGTGTTCTCCTCGATGAGCCGCGCGAATGCCTGCAGCACCGCCATGCGATCTCGAGGCGCCTTGCGGCTCCAGACGCGCGCGTAATACGCCTTCTTGGCCGCGGCCACCGCGAGGTCAATATCCTCCTTGGTGCCCGCGCTCACCTCGCACAGAGCCTCCCCGGTCGCCGGATTGACCACCGTGAAGCGTCCTTTCTTTACCGAATCGACGTACTTGCCGTCGATGAAATGCCGAGTCTCGTAACGAACGCGGGAGGCACGCGCCTGCCAGTCGCTGGTGCTCAAGGAAGCCAGGGTCATGGGTGGTTCTCCAAATAAAGTTCACGCGGGTGACCCGCGCGTGAGCGATTATAGTGCATCTATCGCGATTCGTTCGGCGGCCGCTCGCCGGCAAGCGCGGGAACGCGCGAGATGATGTATCTGCGAAACCATGCCACCGCCGGCGATGCGCTTGCCCCGCCCGCGCGATAGCCAAAATCGCTGAGGCCCTGCTGCGCGGATTCCGCGATCGCGACAGTCGCGGCCCGGCACCAGGGAAGAATGCGGCCGGCCAGGTATTGCAGCGCATCGGCCGCCCCACTCCCGCCGAGATGAATGCGCCGCACCCGGCACCGGGCCGGCCCGGTCGCGACGATCTGCAGGACCGACAGGCCATGGGGCCTGCGCTCGATCCACTGATTCGGCGCCGCGAAGCGCACCCGCCAGCGGTCCCCGGCCGCCGGTCCCGCGAGGCGCCGATACCGCGCGGCGCTCCACCCGCGTTCCGTCTCGAGCGGCGCGATCGACCAGTCGATCGAGGCGGCGCCGAATACCGGCGCACCGTCCGAGCCGCCGAGGACCTCGAGCCATTGCTCCGCCAGCAGCTTCCAGTTCGCGCGAATCTCGAGATCCGGGAGCGAGCGGAGCATGCGTGCATCGCTGGACCGGCCATCCCGCCCCAGCGGGCCCTCCCGCCGCGGCGGCCCGGCAGCTTCGCTCATCTCGTCATCGGCCGCGGCCTCGCGCGCCGGCCCCGAGGACCGCACCCAGTAAAATCCATCCGCGGCCCGCACATCGAGCCGGGTGAGATCGCGGCCGCCCGCGACGCCTGCGCCCTCTGCGGTGAATCGCAGGCCATGCGCGGCGCACTCGAGGCCGCGCTCGAGCCGCCCGCGACGGACGCTCACCAGCGCGTGAGGCACGTGGGGGCAGCTGTTGCGAAGCGCCTGCACGGCGCCGAATGAGTCCCGCGTCAACAGAACCCGCTCGATCCCGAGGTCCGCCGCCACGAAATCCCCGGCTTGCTCGAGCTCGGTCTCGTGCGCAACGATCTGCCAGGAGGATCGAAACAACGAATCCCGCTCGAGCGAGCCGGCACCCTCGCTGCCGTATGCCCAGCCGGCAAACCGGTCCGCCCCGCCGCGCGCCGCACGCCCCGGCGGCGACGCCGTGGAGGGGAATTTCCCGGGGAAAACCGACTTGAGGTAGGCCATGCACCGGCGCTTCGCCGCCGGCCGGTCGATATCCTCCTCCGTGCGGAAGGCGAAGTCCTGCCACAGCATCTCCAGAACGCCGATCAGGCCGAGCGCGATCCCGTCCGGATCGAGCTGGGACTCGCCGGTGTCCTCGATCATGCGGCCGATGAGCTCGCGCACGAGAACTGCAAAGCCCTCGTCCTTCTGTCCGCAAATGTCGTAGTATTCCTGCCGCGAGCTGGCTTCGCCCCAGAATGCGTACCAGACGGAGACCTTGCGGGGGCTGGCGATTTCCGGGTCCAGATAGAGATCCACCATCAGCTCGAGCGCCGCGACCGGATTGGACCTGAGCTTCGAGACGGGCACGAGAAGCCGGTCCTCGAACTCGGCGGACAGGAACTGGAGGGACGCGACCAGCATCGCGGCCTTGGAGTCGAAGTAGAAACGGACGATACCGGGAGACATTTTCGCGATGGCCACCACTTTTTCCACGGTGGTTCGCGACGGACCATAGATGTGCAACGCCGATATGCAGGCATCGATCAAGCGCTGCCGCTGCCGATTGTGGGCGGAGCGAGCCCGTGCCGCCTTCCCCAGGCCCTCGTTTTTTTTCTTTCGCGGGCTCACGCCTGAGGGTAGCCCGGAATGATCGGCACCGCCGCCGACGGGGCCGACTCCGGCCCGCCCGCCTCGACCGCGAAATCCCGTTCCGGCGAATGGCTCATGCGGCATGGGAAGTGGCTGATCATCGGCCCTCCGATGCTGTACCTTCTGGTGTTCTTTCTCATTCCCTTCGCATTCGCCCTCAAAATCAGCTTCGCCGACACCGCCGTGCGAGTGCCCCCGTTCACCGACATTCTAACCGTGAGCCCGGATTGGCACATCCATTTGACGCTGAGTCTCTCAAACTTCAAGTACCTGTTCACCGACGATATCTACGGGGTCTCGTACCTGTACTCGGTCCGGACGGCCTTCTTCTCGACCCTGGTGTGCCTCGCGCTCGGATACCCGATGGCCTACGCCATCGCCAGGACCTCCAAGGCCACCCAGAGCATCCTGTTGCTGGTCATCATCCTCCCTTTCTGGACCTCGTTTCTGCTGCGGGTATACGCCCTCGAGGGCATCATTCGAGAGACCGGTCTCTTGAACTCGACGCTGCTCTGGCTCGGCATCATCCACAAGCCGCTCCAGATCATGCACACGACCCTCGCGGTGTATCTCGGCATCATCTATTCCTACCTGCCGTTCATGGTGCTTCCGCTGTTCGCGACGCTCGAGAAGCTCGATCATTCCCTGCTCGAGGCGGCGGCGGATCTCGGCAGCCCGCCCTGGCGCACGTTCCTGGACGTGACCCTGCCCTTGTCGATGCCCGGGATCATCGCAGGATCGATGCTGGTGTTCATCCCCGCGGTCGGCGAGTTCGTGATCCCGACGCTGCTCGGCGGCCCGGACAACCTCATGATCGGACGGGTTCTGTGGGACGAGTTCTTCGGCAACCGCGACTGGCCCGTGGCGTCCGCCGTGGCGGTCGCCTTCCTCATATTCCTGGTGGGCCCGATCGCGCTCTACCAGCACTACAACACGAAGCAGCTCGAGGCCTGACGTGCGCGACGGCCCTTCCGCGCTGTTGATCACGATTCTCTGCATCGGCATCGCGATCCTGTACATCCCGATCCTCGTGCTGATCGGCTATTCCTTCAACGCCTCCGCGCTGGTCAGTGTCTGGGGCGGCTTCTCCACGACCTGGTACACCGAGCTCGTGCACAACGATCAAGTGCTCGATGCGGCGTGGCTGTCGCTCGAGATCGGCGTCGTCGTGTCGACGGGGGCGGTGATCCTCGGCACATTGGCTGCGATCTCTCTGGTGAGATTCAGAGTCTTCCGAGGGCGGCTCCTCCTGACCGGCATGGTGAACGCGCCGCTGGTCATGCCCGAGATCATCACCGGCATCACCCAGCTCCTGCTGTTCATCGCCATGCTGCACGTGGTGGGCTGGCCGCATCGCGGATTCACCACCATCGCCATCGCGCACATCGCCTTCTGCACGGCCTACGTCACGGTCACCGTGCAATCGCGGCTGCAAAGCGCCGATCGCTCCCTGGAGGAGGCCGCCATGGACCTGGGCTCGGGTCCCGTGCGCGCCTTCGTGGACACGACCCTGCCCATCATCGCGCCGGCGCTGGCGTCGAGCTGGCTGCTCTCGTTCACGTTGTCGCTCGACGACCTGGTGATCTCGAGCTTCGTCAGCGGGCCCGGCGCAAGCACCTTGCCGATGGTCATTTTCTCCAAGGTGAAGCTCGGCGTGAGCCCGGACATGAACGCGCTCGCGAGCCTGGTCATCTGCCTGGTCGGCGTGGGCGTCGTGATCGCGGGCTATTTGATGCGCCGGAGCGAGCGTCAGCGCCTCCTCGATGCGCAGATGGCGGAGCGCTGAGGTGACGATCGGAGCGCGTGCGCGGATGTGGACAGCGAGGCTTTCAGACTTCCTCTCTGAGTATCGGATAGACGCGGTAATCGCCGTCCGCATACGGCGTTTGCTGCAGCAGCCATAGGCGGCGCCTCTCGGGACTGCGCGCAAAGTCGGGATCGCCGGCCATTTTGTCCTCGAACGCCCGGCTCAGAGCGGCACTCGCCCGCAGCATGCGATCACCCAGCGGATCCAGGACATACGGCTCGGCGTTGACGGCGTTCTCGAGGATCGACAGCAGGAAGCCCCATTGGAAGAACGAATCGGGCGACTCCGGCTCGAGAAGCACGATCGCCAGGTCACCCAGCGGCTGATCGACCGGAACCCGAACGGTACCTGCGGGGATGGCCATGGTCACGCTGTCGTGATGTACCCTTCCCGGCAGCATCCGAACGTGCCCCTCCAGCACTTGAGACGACGAGGTGCCGACGATGCCGGCCTCGCGGCGGCCGCCCACGATCCGAGCCTCGGCCAGATGGGTTCGGGTCACCCGACGTGCCCGCGCCTCGGGCAGCTCCTGCACGGCGATACCGTGGTGCTCGAGACGTTGAACGATGTCGGTCAGGTGCGGAGGAACGTAGTAGGCGCGCGGACGCTGCGCGATGGCCGACGGCGCCGTCATCGGCACGACGGCGACCGGGGTATCGTCGGGCTCGCCGGTCCATTGAGGAATGGACTCTCCGGATAGCGAACATGTCGCAGGGGCGCAGCGCATGCCCTTGAACGGCTCAACCCTCCGGTGCTCGGCGGCCACGGTCCAACCCAGGGGTACCGCCGCGCGGCGCGCTTCGCGGTCCATTTCGGTGGCGGCGCGCAATCCGCCGACGTTCCTCGACACGCCTGCGATCAGCGTTCCGAGCAGCACATAGAGCCCCAGGACCCGCCGGCGAAAAGTCTTGAGGGAGTGGTTCTCGATCAATATGGCCGGCAGATGCCGCAGGCTGGCATAACCGGTGGCAAAGCGCGCGTTGGCGCAGAAATCGAACCGGCCCTCGCTCAGGTCACGGTCGTTGACGGCCAGCGTGAGCGGCCCGGGGACATGCCCTTCCCGCGCCAGCGCCGCGGCCGCCTCCGGCAACAGATGCTCCTCGAGCCAGTGCGAAATCGCGGGTGACCAGCCATGCAGCCCGGCCGTATGACCGAAGGTCACGTCGTACTGATAGTCCACCCCGTCCGTCACGTGCGTATCGATGTAAAGATCCGGGCCCCACGCGTTGAGCACCGAAACGAGCGCGCGGGTCTCGGGGGCGTCGAGCTTGCCGAAATCCCGATTGAGATTGAGATTCTGGTCGTTGGTGTGCCTTCCCACCTGCCGGGGGCCGCGCTGATTCATGCGGGCGTACGGACCGAAGCGCGAGAAACCATCGACGTTCAGAATCGGCACGAACAGCAGGACGGTATGATCCAAAATCTCGCGCCGGTTCCCGGCGGCCAGATCTCGCAGCAACATCATCATGGCGTCCTTGCCGTCGATCTCCCCCGCATGGATGCCCGCCTGCACGAGCACGATGGCCTTTCCCGAGGCGCGAGCCCCTGCGGCATCGAAACCGAAACGACTGACGATGACCATCGGGATGTCGCGCCGTCCGGAGGACATCCCGATCGATCGGATGACCATGTCGCCCCAGGTTGCGGCGAGCCTCTCCAGCCACTGTCGCGTCTCGATGGAATCGCCTGTCTCCCTGAAGCCGCTCTGCTCCGCCTTGATTGCCCAGACATCGGTCGGCGCGGCGATATGGCGCTCGCTGGCCCCCGTCCAATCGGAAATCGGCGGCAGGGTCGCTTTCGCCGTCGCGGTGCCCTCCGCGAAGGAAAACTCGTCGTGAGGTTGCGCCCCTTCGTCATTCATGGTCACACCCCCCTCCGGACGAGGACTCGGACGTCAACTTTCGGCATGCGTCAAGTCTCGGCATGCATCATCTTCTTCAACAGGGGCGCCCCGAGGAGCATGAGAGCCCCGGCGGCGATGGCCGCGAGCGCCGTATGACCGTAAACGGACTCGTAATTGGCCTTGGCGACGCCTATATCGGCCATCGCTCCTCCGATCGTCACGGCTCCCGTCGCACGGGCGACCAAGCCGGCCACGTAGTTGGACATGCCGGAATACAGAAACCAGGCGCCCATCATGAGGCCGCCCAGCTTGGCGGGCGACAAGGTGGTCATGGCCGACAGCGATACCGGCACCAGCAGCAGCTCGGCGATGGTGTTGATCACATAGACGAGTATCACGAAAGCGAGCGAGGTGAGGCCGGTCGGCCCGCTGAGCTTCATGCCGGCCACGAGCGCCAGAAAGCTCAGCCCGACGCCGCACACCGCGAGCGACAGCTTCACCGGCGTCGAGGGCTCGAGGTTGCTTTTCGCAAGCCGGAGCCAAAGCCACGCGACCGCGGGAGCGAGTAGGAAAATGAACGCCGGGTCCAGGGACTGGAACATCGGCGCCGGTATGCTCCATCCCGCGACCGTACGGTCGACGAGCCGGTCGGTGAAGAGATTGAAGGACGACCCGGCCTGTTCGTACAGCGCCACGAACGGAATCTGGGCCAGGATGACATAGATGGCCACGAGCATGCGATCGCGCTCGACTCTGGTGAAGCCGACGACGGCGTAGCCGGCCAGGAACACCAGCATGCCGCCGCCCAGCCAGGGCAGCAGCTCGCCGATGATGCCGTTGAAGATCACCAGGACCATGGAAGCGGCGATCATGATCAAGCCGCCGGCGTAACAGAGCAGCTCACGGTCGAAAAACCACCAGACGCGCTCCTTGAGCTTCCCGGGATCGGGCGGCTCGCCCCGGCCTTCGAGCAGCGGCCGGCCGGCCAGGAATATCGCGAGGCCCGCGGCCATTCCGATTCCCGCCAAGCCGAAGCCGTATTTCCATCCGTAGGCGATGCCGAGATAGCCGCACAGGAGAGGGGCCAGGAATCCGCCGAGGTTGATTCCCATGTAAAAGATGGTGAACCCGGAGTCGCGGCGCCGATCCGCGACGCCGTAGAGCGAGCCGACCAGGGTGGACACGTTGGCCTTCAGAAAGCCGACGCCCGCGATGATGGTCGCCAACGACAGATACATGAGATTCCGGAACAGCGGCTGGGTTTCCTGGCGCATCGCCGTGTCGGACAACTCGACGGTCGCCGGAAGTCCCACGGCCAGCGGCCGTTCCACCCGCAGCCGACCGCCGACGATCGCGACCCGTGAGACTCCTTGCGGCGAAGTGACGATGCGGGAGGCATCGCTGCTTCGTCCAACGCTCGACAACTGATAATCGATGCCTCGATAGGTGAAGATTTGCCGGGTGCCGCTTCCTTCCAGGGTCATGCCCGCATGTCCGCACATCAGCAGAATTGCGCCGAACGTGACCGCCTTGCGGGCGCCGAGGTACCGGTCCGCGAGCGCGCCGCCGATCACCGCCATGATATAGACGAGCGCCGTGTAAGCACCGTAGATGAGCGTCGAGCGGCTGTCCGAAAACAGAAAATGCTGCGTGAGGTAAAGAATCAGGAGGCTGCGCATGCCGTAGTACGAGAAGCGCTCCCACATCTCGGTCAAGAACAGGATAAGGAGACCGCGCGGATGGCCGAGGAAGCCGTCAGTGAGCACGCTGTCGCTCGGTGATCCACTCGTCGACGCTCTCCTTGACGGCCCATAGCGGGATGAAGCCGTCATGCAGCACGGCGTCGTGAAATCCCCGAATATCGAACTTCGAGCCGAGCACGTCGCGGGCGTGCTGCCGTTCCGTCAGGAACGTCTTCATGCCCACCATGAAGGCCGTCGCCTGACCGGGGACCGCGATGTATCGATCGACCTCGCGCGCCGAGTCGGACCGCGGCGTGTTGTCGTTCAGGTACCCGATGGCCTGCTCCCGCGACCAATGCAGATAATGAATGCCGCTGTCCACCACCAGCCGGCAGGCGCGCCAAAGCTCGCCGGAAAGCCGCCCGAAGTCCGCGTAGGGGTCCTGATAAAATCCCATGTCCTTGGCCAGCCGCTCGGCGTACAGCGCCCACCCCTCGACGAAAGCGGTGTCCTGCCACCACTCGTTCACCTTGCGAAGCTCCGGTATCGATGGGTCCACCAGAATGGTGGAGAACTGCATGTGATGCCCGGGAATGCCCTCGTGATAGAGAAGGTCGTCCAATTCATAGGTCGGCATCTTGTGCATGTCGGAGAGATTGAGGTAGATCGTGCCCGGCGTCTTCCCGTCCGGCGAGCCGGGCTCATAGTCCCCGGCGGGCAACGAGGCCTCCCGATAAGCCTCGGGCCGCTGAATGACCAGGGGCAGCGCGGGAGGTGCGTAGAAATCATCGGTGATCTTCGCGTTCATGGCGGCGATGATCCCGCGCGCGCGCTCCAAAAAGGCCTCGCGGCCGGCGTCGGAGTCGGGGTAGTAGAACCTGGGATTCGCCTTGGCCTCCGCCATGAACTGCCGGAGCGTTCCCTTGAACCCCACCCGGTCCAGGACCGCCTGCATTTCCTCGTGCACCCGGCCGACTTCACGCAGCCCGAGCGCGTGGATCTGCTGCGGCGTCATATCGGTGGTCGTGAACTGACGAACCAGGAATGCATAGAAGGCATCGCCGCCCGGCTGCTGCCAGACGCCGCCGTCGATCCAGGTCTTCGCCTGCTGCTCCTCGAGCACGGCGATGAGCTTCCGGTAAGCGGGCGCGATCGACTTCAGCATCGCGGAACGAGCCCTGGCACGGAGCGAATCCTTTTCGGCCGACGGGATCTGCAGGGCATCGATCTTGCGATTGAAGTCCGTCCAGACGGGATTGTCGGCTCCTTCGCCGTACGGCGCGCCGCTGATGATCCCCCGGCACTGCTCGATGAGCAGCGGATAGACGAGCCGCGGCATCAGGAATCCCCTGGCCTCGCGCTCCTTCATGCGGCCGACGAACTGATCGAACAGAAGCTTGACCCCCTCGATACGGCGGATGTACGCATCGGCATCGGCGACACTCTGGACGGTATTCTGATGCGTGAGAATGTCGGGGACCGCCAGGTGCAGGCCCACGATCTGATTCATCGGATAGAAATGATCCCGCCGCCGGTAGCGCTCGAGCAGGAGATTGTCCTCGCCGAGGAAGACCCGATATTGCAGCTTTCCGCGCTCATCGAGCTTCGAGTAATCGAAATCGGTCTTGGCGCTGCGGATATCGGCGCGCACGCGCTCCATCCGCGCTTCCTCCGCCGAAGCGGACAGATCGTCCCAGCGGTCATAACCGTCCTTGGCGCCGAAGGTCGCGGCCAAAATCGGGCTGTCGTGTATGTCACGCTGGTAGATCGCGTTCAGGAAGGCGGTGAAGCGATCGGCTTCCGTGTCCGGGCTGCCCGCGCAGCCCGCCGCCCAGGGAATGACCGTCAGGACGAGCGCCGCGACGCCTGAAGCAACGGCCGAGAGAACGGCTGGACACGCCGAGCGTCCCGGCCTGCGGCCGGCGCGCCGCTCACCGGGCCGCTTTGACATCGGCGATCCAATGATCGACCTTCCGGTCGAGGACGGTGAGCGGCATGCTGCCGCCCAGTAGAATCTGATCGTGGAATTGCCGGACGTCGAAGCGCGTCCCGAGCTCCTTCGCGGCCTTGGCCCGAAGGGCGGCGATGTCGAGCTGCCCGATCTTATAAGACAGGGCCTGCGCCGGATAGGCGACATAGCGTTCGACCTCGGCCGCGGCCTGCGCGTGATTCATGGAGGAATGATCCATCATCCACGCGATTCCTTGTTCGGTGCTCCAGCCCATGGCATGGATTCCGGTGTCGATCACCAGCCGATTCGCGCGCAGCATCTCGTTCATCAGGTGACCGTAGTACTGCCAGGGGTCGCCATAAAGGCCCATCTCCTTGCCCAGGGACTCGCAATACAGCGCCCATCCCTCGCCATAGGCGTTGAAGAAAGTGAGACGCCGGAACGCCGGCAGCCCCTTGATTTCCTCGGCGAGAGACGTCTGGAAATGATGGCCGGGGTAGGTTTCGTGCAGCGTCGTGGTGGTGACGATGAACTTGTCCTTGATCCCCGGGGCGTAAATGTTGATCCACAGAATGCCGGGCCGCGAGCCGTCAGCGGCGGCTTGCTGGTAGTTCCCATTGCCCTGGTACTGCTTGGAGGAATTCGGCAGCGCTCTGAACTCGAACTTTGCCTTCGGCATGACATCGAAAATCTTCGGCAGTCTCGGCAAGATGCGGCGCAGCGCATCTTCATAGGCCGGAATCACCTCCGCCGGGCTTTGGAAACGCAGAGCCTCATCGGTACGCACGAACGCGAGGAATTCGCGCAAGGATCCCTGGAACCCGACCGCCTTGCGGACCTCGTCCAGCTCGCCGGTGATGCGCTCGATTTCCGAAAGCCCGAGAGCGTGGATGTCCCCCGGGGACATCCGCGTGGTGGTATTGGCCTCGATGTCGTACTGGTAGAGCGCGGCGCCGTTCGGCAAGGCGCCCAACCCAGGCGTTGCACTGGCATGCGGAAGATACTCATGTTCCAGGTAGGCATGGAGTTTTCGGTAAGCGGGCTCGATCACGGTGGCGATCTTTTCGGCATACGCCTTGGCCAGACGTTCCCGCTCCGCCGTCGAAATGCCGGCCGGCATCCCGGCGATCGGCTTCCAGAAATCGGTCCTCTCGGCCGGCAGCCCGAAATGATTGCGCAGCTGCGGCAGCACCCGCTCGACCACCACACGGGGCAGCACCACCCCGCGGGTTACGCCCTCCTTCATGCGCCCGATGGCATCGTCCGTCCATCGTGCGTAGTTGTCGGCACGTTTCAAGGCATTGTCGTAGTCCGCCACGGTCTTGAAGTTGTAGGCTCCCGAGCCCGATTCATCGAGCGCGAACGCGGTATGTTGCCCCATGAACTGGTTGATCGGCAGCATTCGTGCCGTTTCATAGACACCCGTGCCGTAGTAGGAGAGTTTTTGCGCAAGCTCATAGCGCAACATCTCGTAGCTGATGCGCGCCTCTTGCGGAAGCGGCGCCGGATCGAATGTCGCCAACGCGGTCTGATAACGCCTCAGCATCGACGTCACGGCGCGCAACCAGGAGTCCTCGAGAGAATCGTCGAACGCCGCCTCGTTGCGGCTCACCCCCTGGATCAGGGCTTCCTGTGGGTTCAGCGCCAGCCAGTCCTGCCAATAGGCGGCATACAGCGAGTCGAGCTTCCGCTCTTCCTGTTCATACGCCGCAGTCGCGTCGGGCGGGGCGGCAACGGTGCCCGCACCGTGTGCCCGGCCGCCGATCTGGATGAGCGCGACGCCCAAAATGGCCGAAAGTACGCCGATTGGAAATGCCGACGGACGAGATGACGGGGCCACGAGGCGTTGCGGCCTACTGCGCCACGTAGCCAAGGCGGTCGTCTCGATACACCACGCCGCCCTTCATCACGAAATCCAAGGTCCTCAGCGCGTGAATGTCCTTCAGCGGATCGGCCTCGAGAGCATCGATGTCCGCAAACTTTCCAGCGCTGATGCTCCCGAGATCCGCGCCCATATCGAGCATCACGGCGGCTTGCACGGTGGTGGTCTGCAGTGCCTGCAGAGGCGTCATGCCCGCCTTCACATACAGCTCCGCCTCGGCGATGGTCGCCGTCGTCCCGTCGTTCGGCTCGAACGGGAATTGATCGGTGCCGAGAGCGATCTTGACGCCCAGACGGATCGCGTTCTGCAGCATCGCCCAGTGATCGGCGCCGGTGATCTTCACCCGCTCGAGGTACCACGGAGGCGAACCGATCTTGTGATAGAACTCGAGAGCCCCGGGCTGTGTGACCACGATGGTCGGCACCAGCCAAACGCCCTTCGCTTTCATCTCTTTCAGCACCTCGACGTTCAGATGATAGCCGTGCTCGAAGCCGTCGATGCCGAAGCGCATTGCCTGCCGCGCCGCCTCGTTCGAGCCGTTGTGGGCGGTCACTTTGATGCCGTTGCGATGCGCCACCTCGATGAGCGTCGACATCTCCTCGTCGGTCATCGGCGCGGCGGAGATGGCGCCGCGCGAATCCGAGATTCCGCCGGAGATGGCGATCTTGATCCAATCGGCTCCCTGCTTGATCTGCTCCCGGACCGCGTGCGCGAGCCCGTAGGGACCATCCGCTTCGAGCGATCCGTGGCCTCCCGTGGGCCCGATGATCTCTCCCGCGGTCTTGATGCGCGGCCCGATGACCTCCCCGCGCTCGATGGCACTGCGCAACGCGAAGTCCGTTCCATGGTCCTCGCCGACCAGCCGAACCGTCGTGACGCCCGACAGGAGCGAGCGCCGCGCGTTGCCGGCCATTCTCAGCGCCTCCTGTGGGTCCGTCTCGTTGGCGAGCGAGGCGCCCGCGGCGCCCGGCAATTTGAGTCCCAAATGAACGTGCATGTTCATCAGCCCGGGAATCAGCCACTTGCCGCTCATGGAGAGGGTCTTCGTGCCGGCCGGCAGCGGGACCGAGTCGGCGGGTCCGACTTTGACGATGCGGTCGCCCGTGATCAGCACCGTGGCGTTCGGAATGGAGGGGCTGCCGTCGGTCGCGACCACCGTTCCGCCGATCAGGGCGGTCGTTCGGTCCGCGGCTGCGCCGGGGGTTTGCGCCGCTGCGACGGCCGATACGGCGCTCGCAGCCGCCAGGAGTGCCGCGGCAAGCGGCTTGGAAATCACCGGCTTCTTGGACAAGGAATCCGAGCTCCCTATGATTGATCAGCTTTGTCGATCTCGTGAAGATCGTACTTCATGATGCGGCCGTGGCGGCCGGAACGATCGCGCTCGAGCGCGTACACGTCGCCGCGGGGCCCCTGGCTCTGCGATAGTATCTCTTGAATGGCCGCGGTATCGACCTGGTCCAGCTCGAGGGCGGCGATCCTGCCGTGAGCGCCCAGATGAGCGGTGTTGGTCGCCCCGATGATGATGGCCGCGACGCGGTCCCAATCGAGGACCGCTCTCGCGGCGACGGTCGCGATGTCGCATCGATGCTTGGCGGCGATGCGCTCGAGGGCGGCGAGAAGTCGCTGAAACAGCGCCCAGCCGCCGAAATCCTCGATGATCAATTTGTACTTGATCAGCGATCGATTGGTGAGCTCGCTGCCGGGCTCGCGACGCGCCAGCCACCGCTCCGACAGGAAACCTCCGGCCACGGTGCCGTAACAAAGCAGAGCGATGTCCCGGGCGCGGCACAGCTCGATCATGCCGTTCCTCGGCCTCCGGTCGAGCAGCGAATATTGCGCCTGCAACGAAACGAGCGGCACGCCGGCGTCGAGAATCTCCCGAAGGTGCGGCACATCGAAGTTGGTCACCCCGATGTTGGCGATCTTGCCCTTCTCCCTGAGCCGGGCAAGCTCCACGGCGGCATCGACATACCCGGGGACTTCGTAATCCCACCAGTGGAATTGCACCAGATCCAGGCGCTCCATTCCCAGCCGCCCGAGCGAACGGTCGATGGAACGCTCGACGTACGCGGTGTCGACTTCCGCGAGCGCACTCAAATCCGGAATGAACTTGGTGTGGATCCGGACCTCGCGCGCCAGCGCCGGGTAGCGCGCGCGGAACCGGCCGATCAGCGACTCGACTCCCGTATAGATATCCGCGCAATCGAAGGTGGTGATGCCGGCTTCGGCGAAGGCGGCCATGTCGCGCAGCGCCTGCTCGGGGTCGACGGCGCCGTGATCGCCCGCAAGATGCCAGCCCCCCTTGATGATGCGCGAAATGCCATAGCCGTTCCCTATCTCGATGCGCATGAACGGAGGCTACTTGACGGTCTTCGGAAGCGGGGTCGCGGTCGTGGCGCTGCGCTCGAAACGACGTTTGCCCAGGCGCGTGATTCTGAAAACAGAGGGACAGTTCGGGTCGGGACATGCCACGTCGGAGTCCGACGCCATCCAATCGGACGGGTCGAGCACACGCTGCTTGGCGGGCAGCAGCAGCATCAGCGCCGCCAGCGAATAGATCGAGAATCCCTGCCCCGGCGGCAGGTAGAGCATCTCGCCGCGCAATTCGAGCCAGTCCCCATGCCTGGCTCCGCAAAGAACCCGCGCTCCGGGCGGAACGATGACTTCCACCTTGAGGTCGTACAGCTCGAAGTAGACCGAGCGCTCGGCGGCGTCCTTGGAATCCGTGCTCTCGGGGATGCTCATGTAGGGAGCATGCTGCGGGATGGGCTACCGGGCGATCAATAACATCCGCGCCGAACTGGTTTGCGTTTACCGCAATCTGCGCGCTACGGGCACCCGGGAGCGCAGCGTCCTCATGTGCCGGCGGATTCGATCATGGCGGGTTCCGCCGTGTCGAATCTTCCGCCGCAGGCCTTGAGATAATTGGTCAACGCAGAGACCATCCGCAGCGGAGCCGGCGGCAGACGCCGCCCCAGACGGCTGATCAATTGCACCGAAGCCTCTTGCAGGGCGGCGCTGTCGATCGGTACCGCAGCGAGCTGTCCATTGTCGACCTCCTTGCTCACGGCGAGCACCGGCAGCACGGTGAAGAACTCGCCGGCCATCAGCAGGCTCTTCAAAAGGATGAGCGAATTCGAGGTGACGCTCGGCTGGAGGGAGACGCTTTCGTCGGCCTCCGCGGTCTGAAGCAGCTGACGAGTCCGGAACGAGGATTCGGGCAAACACAGGCGATGCGTCCGAAGATCGGCCAGCTTGAGCAGTTTGCGGGCCGCCAGGGGGTGATCGATCTTCATGACGGCGCAGAGCGGCTGGCGCACCGACGCCAGAACCCGAATCCGGGGGTCGTCGAACGATTGAAACACGAGCCCGAGATGCGCGTCGTCCGCCGCGACGAGGCTGACCACCTCGTTCGAGGAGGCGGACACATGCACGTTGATGAACAGCCCGGGATGCTTGGCGTTGAATCGCGCCAGCATGTTGGACAGCGGTTCCCCGATGAAGCCTTCGCCGATCCCGAGCTGAATGCGTCCCGTGCGGAGCCCCTTGATGTCGGAAAGCCTGGCCTCGAACGCCTCGTTGAGCCGCAATTGGTCGGAATAATGGGCGATCAGTAGGTCGCCGGCCTGCGTGAGCTTGATGTTCCGGCGGCCGTGCTCGATCAACGCGAGCCCGACCTCCTCCTCCACCTGCGAGATCTGACGGCTGACCGACGAGACCGCCACGCCGAGACTGTCGGCGGCCGCACGCATGGACCCGAGCTTGGCCGCCTCGTAGAGATAGCGTAGATTCAAGTCCTGCACGGCCCGACCCCCATACCTCGAGTTGGCCTCGAAGTATGGCTCATCTGACGCGCGCTGCCCAACTCGGGCGAACCGCCCGTCGCGGACGGACCCAGAATGGCTCTGGCCGGCGCTCGCTGACGGCCGGGCGCGGGCGCTATTTCGTCCGCACCGTTACCCTCACCCCAAAGCTACGATAGCCGGGCTCGATGAACATGCCGTCGACGAAGGCCTTCTCGTAGGCATTGGTGTAATACTTCTTGTTGAGGACGTTCTCGTCGAACGCCGTGACCGTCCAATTCCCGCGCGTGTAACCCGCCCGCAGGTTCCACAAGTTGTACGAAGGCACGTCCCACGGAAATCCCGTGTGGAATTCCGAATTCTGATCGGACACGATGCCGCCCTTGTAATGCCACTCGAGGCGCAGGAAGCCCGACTGGTCGGCCGCGAAGTTGTGTGTGTACTGGCTGTCGGCGTGCAAGGTCCATTTGGGAGAATTCGGCAGCGTTGCGCCGGAGAGATCGCCGGTCGTGCCAAGACCGCTCTCCGCGTTTGGGAAGCTGACGTAGTAGGCCCGGTCGTAGCCGGCGCCGGCGCCGACGGTGAGGCCGGTCGCGACCAGCGCGGTCGCCTCGGTTTCGAAACCGTAGCTGCGGGCAGAGGCAGCATTGGCGACGCCGGTGATGAACGACACGCCGCCGCTCGAGACCTGACCGATCGCGTAGTCCGCCTGGATGTCCTTCCAGTTCATCAAAAATACGTCCGCATCCAGGCGCAGCCGCCTGTCGGCACTCTCGCCCTTCACGCCGACCTCGTAGTTCCACAAGGTCTCGGGCTTGTAGATCTGGTTGCCGCCCTCCGCGACCGGCTGCGCCTCGACGCCGCCGGCCTTGAAGCCGCGCGACACCGTCGCATACAGATTGGTCTGATTGTCGATCGCGTATAAGGCCGTGAACCTGGGGGAGAAATTATTGAAGCTGACGCTGCCGTTGACGTAGTTCAGCACCTGCGAGCCCGAGGTGTTGTAGCCGTCATTCGACACGTTCTCGTGCGTGTAGCGGGCGCCGAGCGTGAACGACAGGGACTGCGCGGCATGCCAGACGACTTCGCCGAACAGCGCATCGCTGTAGTCCGAGGAGTCGCCGAGAGAAGACGTGAGCTCGAAGCCTTCCGGCACGCCGAAGAGCGCCCCGCCGGCGGCGCCGGCGTAGGTGTACTGGTTGACGTGGCCGTAGTCGTGCCCGTAGTAGAAACCTCCTGTCCAATCGAAGGGGCGGCCGGCGGCGGGCACCGACTGGATACGCAGTTCCTCGCTGATCGAGCTGCGCTTGATCGACTCCGATTCGTAGAACAAGTCGAGGCCCGAGCCGTCGATGTCGCCGCCCTCGAACTCGTTCGAGTACAGGTAACCGACGACGTTGGTGATCGTGAAATCTTCGGCCGCGTACTTGATGCGGTTGGTGACATAGCTGAAATGCGTGCCGTCGCCCTGGCCGCGGTTGAAGTTCACGGTGTTGACGTTGTTCGGATAGACGCCGAGCCCGTCGGGGTCGACCGGAAGGTAGGGGCAGACGTGCGGGCTGCGGGTGGGTCCGAGGTAGCCCGGATTGGGCCTACTGTACTGCGAGCCTCCGTAGAGCTCGCAGCCGAAGTCGCCGAAAACGCCCGAGGGGACGCCGTTGCGCATGCCGACGACCTCGTTGCTCGCCATCCCGGTCGTGTCGATGGTGAGATTCCCGGTGGGCGTGAAGCGGACGATGACCTTGCCGTAGGTGTACTTGCTGTTGTTGCCGCCGCCGATCGGATTGATGTTCTTGATGTTGCCGTCGCTGGTCTCGTCGCGCCCCACGATGCGGACGGCAAGGAGATTGTCGATCAGCGGCAGGTTGAGGATGGCGTGGCTGTCGATGGTGTTGAAGCTCGAGTACTGCGAGCTCGCCTCGGCAAAGAAGTCGTTGGTCGGCTGCTTGGTGGTGATATTGATGGCGCCGCCCACGGCATTGCGGCCGAAGTAGGTGCCTTGCGGACCTCGCAGGACCTCGATCCGATCGATGTCCACGATCTCGGGGTTGGAGGTGCCTTGCGCCACGTTGAAGTCATCGATATAGAATCCGAAGCTGCCCTCCTTGATGTTGTTGTCCGGCGACAGCTGGTCGCTGATGCCTCGGAGCGACAATTCCTTTCGGTCGCGCGTGCCTTCCGAGGTGAAGCTGACGTTGGCCGTCTGGTCGAAGTAGCTTTCGACGCCCTGAAAGTTCTGCTGCTCGATCGCCGCCGCATCGAACACCGTAAGGCTGATCGGCACGTCGCGGCTGTTCTCCTCCCGGCGCTGCGCGGTGACCGTGATCTCCTGCAGCGTATCGTCCGCGGCATTGGTTGCGTCCGCGGCCACGCCGGCGGCGTACGATACGGCAAAAAGAACGGTTGCCCCGCAGGCGGCCAGCCGCGCGCGATCGCGCGGACGAGAGTCGAGTTTACAAGTCATTGATGTCTCCCTAAATCGTGTGCAAGGACGGGACCGCCATTGCGCGGCCGCCGGCCTTTACGCCATCCCCGCTCGCTACCAGCTCATTTTTTGTTCTCATCGCCAGGTGCCGGCGGATCCGGCACGCTGACGAAATTGATCAAGGAAATCTTGCCGTGCTTGATGTCGGCGAATCCCATGACGCGTTCGCGGCTTTCCTTGCCGTGCTCCCGGGCCAGCACGAAGTGATGGGTGAAGATCTGGTCCCCCGAGGCCGAGGTGAACTCGTCCAGGAAGGGCAGCTCGATGACCACCCTCTCGGTGCGCGCCTGGATGTCACGGAAATGCTTCGCCAGATCCTCGACGCCGATGCAGCGATCCTTGCCGTTGATCCGCATCACGGCATCGCGCGTGAAGTAGCGCGAGAACGCCTTCGCGGTGAAGCCGTCGCGCTCCCTGTAGGCGGCGTTCCACCATACGAACATGGCCACCAGCGGGTCGGGCGCTTGCGCGCCGGCCGCGGGTTGCGGGCCGGCCGCCAAGCCCAGCATCGCCGAGGCCAGCGCTGCGACGATGTACGACCGAAATCTACCGTGGTTCTTGATCATCGGCGGGATATTCCCGCTGGAAGTCGCCAGTTGCAATGACATTGCAGGGACGCTTCGTTGCCCGTAACGCAACGATAGACCGAAGCGCTGGACCGATCGGGCAGGCTGCTCAGCGCATCGAAAGAAAGATGACGACGATGGCCACGGGCACGACGTAGCGCACCAAGCCCCGCCAGACGCGAAATCCGAGCCCGTCCGCCAGCCCGAGCTGCCCGCGCGTTGCCTCCGAGGAGAGCGCCCAACCCGCGATCAAAGCGACCATCAATCCGCCGGCCGGCATCATGATATTGGAGGTCAGGTAATCGACCAGCTCGAACGGGGTCTTCGACGAGGAAATGCCGAGATATTTCAGGGGATAAAAGGCGCTCCAACGGCCGAACGACAGCACCGTCAAGATGCCCGCCGACCAGATCAGCGCCGCCAGGCAATAGGTTACCGCCCGTCTCGCCAAGCCGGCATATTCGGTCACCGCCAAAACCAGGGTCTCCAGAATCACGGTGGTGGCGGTGATGGCGGCGAAGGACAGGGTCAAGAACAGCAAGGTGCCGAACACCTGCCCGTAAGGCATTCGCCCGAATGCCACGGGCAGGGTCACGAATATCAGCCCCGGTCCCTGTGCGGGGGCGAGACCGTAGGTGAATACCAGAGGAAATATCGACAGACCCGCGACCAGGGCTACCAGCCCCTGCGCGAAGGCCACCGTGAACACCGCCCGCGGGATCGAATACTCCGCCTTCATGTAAGCGCCCATGGTCATCATTACGCCGATGCCGATGCCCAGTGAGAAAAACGCCTGGCCGACCGCGGTCACGACCACCCCCGCGGTGAGCCGGGACCAGTCCGCCACGAACAGAAAGCGAAACGCCGTCCCGATGTCGGCGAAGCCCACCGAATAGGCGAGCAGCAGCAACAGGATCGAAAGCCGCAGCGGCGTGAGCACGCCCGAGACCCGCTCGATGCCCTTGTTGACGCCCCCGGCAACGATGACGGCGGTGATCGCGAGAATCGCTCCCGAATACAGCAGCATCACGCCCGGGCTCTCGAGCATCCGGTGGTAGGCGGCGGCGGCCTCCAGGGCGCCCATCCCCTTGAATCCGCCGCGCAAGCCGAAGATGAAGTAATTCAGCATCCACCCGCAGATCACGCAGTAATAGCTCAGGATCAGAAACACCGCGAGAGTGGCCAGGATGCCGAACGGCTTCCAGAAGGGCGAAATGCCGTCGCGCGCCACCAGCACGTTCAGCGTGCCCAGGACGCTTTTCCCGCCATGACGCCCGATGAGCATCTCGGCCATCAAGGCCGGGATGGCCACGACCACGAGCGCGATGAAGTACAGGGCTACGAACAGCCCGCCGCCGTTGGCGCCGGCCAGATAGCTGAACTTCCAGACATTCGCGATTCCGGCTTCCGTGCCGATCGCGATGATGAGAAAGAGCAGATTGGAGGACCAACGACTTGGTGGAGCGCTCAATGCGGAATGCCGTCGCGAAGCCAATCGACGAAATGGCGATCGGCCGGCGCTATTCCACCGCCAGATGCGCTGGATCCCAAGCCTTGCGGGTGAAGATTTTGCGCACCAGCGGCTCGAAGGACTCGAGAGGATCCCAGGGGTACTTGGGGTCGAAGGAGTTCTGGTCCCAATTCGCGCAGAAGTCCTTGCATGCCTGGTACCACCGGTGCTGGCGATGGCGCTCGCGCCCGTTGCGATCTCCGCCGCAATGGTGCGCGTAGTAATAGCTCTGGAACAGACCGTGTTGTTCGACGATCCAGGTCACCTCGGGGCGCACGTACGGCCGGAGGATTCCGGAGGCGATCTCCGAGTGATTGAACGGCGCGAGCTCGTCGCCCACGTCGTGAATGAGCGCCGCCACCACGAGCTCGTCGTCGGCGCCGTCCTTGCGCGCACGCGTCGCGGCCTGCAAGGAGTGCTCGAGCCGGCTGACGGCATAGCCGCCCGATGCGCCCGCGAGATGCCTCAGGGAGGTCAAGATGCGCTGCGGAAGCCCGCTCACGTATTCCCGTTCGTAGATTTCGAGGAGCTCGTAGTCCTCCCGGGTGCCGTGCTGCATCTCGGTAAACTCGACGATGCGGTTCATGTGCGATGCATTTGCATTTTGCATTGGGGCCTCCTCGAGCTCCCGGTTACTCGGCCGTCTTGATCCGCGTCCAGGTGCGCGTGCGGAGTCGCTCGGTCGCGGCGCTCACCTCGGCGGATTTGTACAACCTGGCCTCGATTTCGGGGGTGGGATACAGGGTCGCGTCGTCGAGGATCCTCGGATTCACCATCGGACGCGACGCGATATTATCATTGCCATAATAAATCGCATTGGTGATTTCGGCAATCACGTCCGGCCGCAGGATGAAATTGAGGAATCGATAGGCGGCCTCGGGATGGGGAGCGCCCTCGGGGATGAGGAGCGAGGAGAACACCTCGTTGGCGCCCTCCTTCGGCAGAGTGAACGCCAGGTTCACGTTCACGCCCACCGCCTTCGCGCGCGCGTGCGACAATGCATAGTCGCTCGACCAGGACATCGCGACGCACACCTCCCGGTTGGCGAGACCGTTGAGATACTCCGAGGAGTCGAAATCGCGCACGTAAGGCCGCACCTTGAGGAGCAGATCCTCGGCCGCCTTGAAGTCCTCGCGTTTGGTCGTGTTCGGATCGAGCCCGAGATACTTGAGCGCGAGCTGGATGACGTCCTCCGCGGAGTCCAGGAACGTCACGCCGCAATCGGCGAACTTGGATACCACTTCGGGCTTGAACAGCATGTCGAGACTGTCGACCGGCGCGTTCGGCATGCGCGCCCTCACCATGTCGACGTTGTAGGCAAACCCGTTCATGGAGTGAAGATACGGGACCGCATGAGCGTTTCCCGGGTCGTAGGCGGATTGAATGGCGAGAACGCGGGGATCCAGGTTCTTCCAGTTCGGAAGCTTGGACTTGTCCAGGGGTTCGTAGACCCCGGCCTTGATCTCGCGGCCGAAGAAGTCCGCCGACGCGCTCACGATGTCGTAACCCGACCCGCCGGCGAGCAACCTCGCCTCCATGGTCTCCTCGGCGTCATACGTGTCGTACACGACTTTGATGCCAGTGAGCTTCTCGAATTCCGCGATCGTCTTCGGGCCGATGAAATCCGACCAATTATAGATGTAAAGGCGCTTTTCTTCGGCGGCCTCGGCCGCCGGAACGGTGGCAACGGCGAGGAGTCCCAGGAGTGCGATCGCCGCGAGGCGCGCCGCGTTGAATCGAGTACACGACATCCGGTTGAGTGTACCATCGCAAGCGCCGCCGGAGCCCGGTGGGCTGCGGCGGCGAGGCCGCCGCCGAATGGAATACCAGAGGGAGTAGCCACAAGATCCATGTTAAACGCCAGCGCCGCGCACACGATCGCCGCCGCCATCGCTTTCACTTTTACCGCCGCTCTCGCCGCATCGCCGTGCCCGGCCGCCGCCGCGAGTCCCGCCGCCGCGACATCCGCGGCCGCACCCCGTGCGCGCGATCTCGGCATACCGTTCGACGGCACTCCCGGCCCGAACGATGCCATCACCGATGTTGCCGGGGTGCTGGTGGGACACACCACGCTCATTTCCGGCTCCGGCAAACTGAAGGTCGGCGAGGGTCCGGTGCGTACCGGCGTGACGGCCGTGCTGCCCCGCGGACTCGACTCCCTGTCGAATCCCGTGTTCGCGGGCTGGTTCTCGCAGAACGGCAACGGCGAGATGACCGGGACCACCTGGGTCGAGGAATCCGGCTTTCTCGAGGGTCCCGTGATGATCACCAACACCCACAGCGTCGGCGTCGTCCGCGACGCCGTCATTCGCTGGCGCGTCGCGCGCGGAAATGCCGACGCCAGCGGCTACTGGTGGTCGCTGCCGGTGGTGGCCGAGACCTGGGACGGCTGGCTGAACGATGTCAACGGGTTTCACGTCGAACCCGAGCACGTGTTCCAGGCGCTCGATTCAGCCCGCGGCGGCCGTGTCGAGGAAGGCAGCGTCGGCGGCGGAACCGGCATGATCTGCAACGGCTACAAGGGCGGCATCGGCACCGCGTCCCGCAAGCTCGATGACAGGGACGGAGGCTACACCGTCGGCGTTCTGGTCCAGTGCAACTACGGGACCCGCGACAACCTGCGCATCGCCGGCATCAATGTCGGCCGGGAGATCCCGGCGCCCGAACCCTATGCGTTCGTTCCCTCCGATATCGCCGAACGGGGGTCGATCATCGTCGTCGTCGCGACCGACGCGCCGCTCCTCGCGCATCAGTTGAAGCGCGTGGCGCGACGGGTGACGCTCGGCCTCGGCCGCAACGGCAGCATTTCCGGCGACGGCTCGGGCGACATCTTCATCGCCTTCTCGACCGCCAACTCCGGCGCCGCCGCGGAAGGGCACGTGGTGGATTTGAAAATGCTGCCCAACGATTCCCTGGACCCCGTATTCAGGGCTACGGTCGAATCCACCGAGGAGGCCATCGTGAATGCCATGGTGGCGGCGCACGACATGGTCGGGGCCGACGATCACAAGGTGATCGCGCTCCCGCACGAGGCGCTGCGCGCCGTGCTGGCGAAATACAACCGCCTCAACCGGTAGCGACGCCTCGATCGACGGGCGGCCGCTCGTCGGCGATGACTTCGTCGAGCGAGCGAGCGAGGAGCTTGACCGCCTCGTCCACGTCGGACTCGCCGACCATGAGCGGCGGCATGAAGCGCACCGTGCTCTGCCCGCAGGAAAGAAGGATCAACCCGTTGTGAAAGGCGCGGGTGATCAGCGCATCGCAGAGCCTCTTTGCCGGGGTCTTGCTCGGGCGGTCCGTCACGAGCTCCATGCCGATCATGAGCCCCTTGCCGCGGATCTCTCCGATCACGGAATGTTTCTTGGCGAGCGCATGAAGCCTGCCCATGAAGTACGCGCCGATCTTGGCGGCATTCGCACAGAGCTCCTTCTCGACGATGTCGAGGGTCGCGAGCGCGGCCGCGCAGCACACGGGATTGCCGCCAAAGGTGTTTCCGTGAGCGCCGCGCGTCCACTTCTGCATGATGGAGCGCTTCGCGACCACCATGCCGATGGGCATTCCGGAGCCCAGTCCCTTGGCCAGCGTCATGATGTCCGGCTCGACGCCGAAGTGCTGTGAGGCGAACATCTTGCCGGTGCGACCGATACCGGATTGCACCTCATCGAAGATCAGGAGGATGCCGTGCCGGTCGCACAGGGCCCGCAGCCCCGCCAGAAACCCATCCGGCGGCACGAGGTACCCTCCCTCGCCCTGAATCGGCTCGATCAGGATTGCCGCAACCTCTCCGGACGGCACGTTGTGCACGAAAAGCGTCTCCTCGATGTATTTCAGCACCGCCTGACCCTGGTCGGCCCCCGCGAGAAGCGGCCGGTAATTGTTCGGATACGGAACGTGCGTGACCCCCGGCATGGTCGGAAAGAACCCCTTCTGCTGGGTGTACTTGCTCGAGGTGAAGGACAGCGAGCCCATCGTGCGGCCGTGAAATCCGCCGAGAAAACCCAGAAACCGGCCCCGGCCCGTGACATGGCGCGCGAGCTTGAGCGCAGCCTCGACGCTTTCGGTGCCCGACTGCGCGAAGAAGCTCATGACCGGCTCCTTCATGGGCGCGAGCTCCCGCATGCGCTCTGCGAGCCGCACCTGGCCTTCGTGCCAGTAATCGGAGGAGATGTGGATGAAACGGTCCGCGGCATCCTTGATGGCTCGCACGACCGCGGGATGACTGTGGCCCGTGCTGCACACGGCGATGCCCGCCGCAAAATCCAGGAAGCGGTTGCCGTCGACGTCCCAGATCTCGGCGCCTTTGCCGTGCGACATCACGAAGGGGTAGTCGCGCGGATAGGACGGGGAGACCACGAGCGCGTCACGCGCCAGGAGCTCGCGCGCCTTGGGTCCCGGCAATTCGGTTTTGATGTGCGCTGTCTTCATGCTTCGACTCCCCGCTCGACGACTGGTTCCCGGCTCTGGTCCGGCAAGATTATATCCCGAGCAGATGTTGGTTTTCCCGGCGCCGCCTGCGGGACTTCCACGCTTGCAATTGACGGGTTGAACCGGCAGATTGGCGAAGCCATCCCGCGGAGAGACCAGCATGCCTACGACCCCTTCCCCTGCCCCCGGTGCGGCGGCCGACTGCGCGGCCTCCGCCGGCCTCCGCGCCCCTGCCCCTTCCCGCGCAAGGATTGCAGCCGCGCTCGCCGCGGCCTCATGGACGCTCGCGGGCTCGCTTGCCGCGTTCGGCAGCGCCACCGCTGCGGCGTCCTACCAGATCTACGTGTCCGACGAGCGCTCGGACGACGTCACGGTGATCGACGGAGGAGACTTTTCGGTGGTGACCACGATTCCCGTCGGCAAGCGCCCGCGCGGAATTCATGCAAGCCCGGACGGCAGATTCGTCTATGTGGCGCTGAGCGGCACACCGATCGCGATCCCTCCGCAATTGGATGCGCACGGCAATCCCATCTTCAAGCGCGGCGGCAATGACGACGACAACGAGAGTGCCTCCGACAAGGGCGCCGACGGCATCGGTATCATCGACGTCGCGCACAAGAGACTCAAGCGCAAGATCTTCGCCGGCTCGGACCCCGAGGAGTTCGCGCTCAGCAAGGACGGAACCAAGCTCTACGTGTCCAACGAGGACACGAAGTCCGCGAGCGTCGTCAACATCGCCGCCTCCAAGGTCGAGCACATCATCCCGGTGGGCCAGGAGCCCGAAGGCGTCGCGACCACGCCGGACGGGAAGCAGTTTTACGTCACCTGCGAAAGCGGCGGCGATGTGTACGTGGTCGACACGAAGAGCTATTCGGTGGTCGGCCATTTCAAGGTTGACCCGCGCCCGCGCACGGTCGCCTTCCTGCCGAGCGCCGGCGTGGCGTTCGTTCCGTCGGAATCGACCGGCGAGCTCAACGTGATCGACTCCAAGACCTTCGCCTCCGTCAAAGTCATCACCCTTCCCGCCGGCTCCCGCCCCATGAGCGTCCGCGTGCCCCCGAACGGGCAGGCGATCTATGTGAGCAACGGGCGAGGCGGGACCGTGTCCGTGATCGACGCGCATACCTATGCCGTGAGCGGATCGATCAAGGTCGGAACCCGGCCTTGGGGCATGGCCATCTCGCCTGACGGCAAGTACCTTTTCACCGCCAACGGACCCTCCGATGACGTCTCGGTGGTGAACCTGAAAACCAACCAGGAGATCAAGCGCGTGAAGGCCGGCAAGAGTCCGTGGAGCGTGGCCGTCGTCCCGCACGGCTAGCCTGCGTTATTCCCGAACGACTGCTATTTTCTCGTACGAAGGCCATCTCTCCGGTCGTGAATTGGTCGGGCTACGGATTGACGACGAACACCTCTTGCGAGGTGATGCTCTTGGTGAACCCGTCCTTGAAGGCTCGCGTGCGAAGCACCGCGGGCCCCGACAGCGTGAAGGGCATCTCGTACTTCTGATCCTTCGGTCCAGGAGCGCTGCCGTCGAGCGTGTAGCGGATGTCGGCGCCCGGCTCGGGGTCGGTCAGCGTCACCCGCACCTGCTTGCCGAAGGTGCCCCCCGCGGGTTGGATGCCGGGCGGAGCCAGCACCGGCCGGCCGGGCAGACTGTCGGTCCATTGCCGCAGGAGCTCGACGCCGGTTTGATCGATGGTCTGCCGATCGATCGGCGGCATGCGGATGTCCCCCACCGTATCCACCCGCATGAAAGCGATCGATCTCCAGATGTCGTGGGGTGAAATGATGCGCGGACGATCGATGCCCTGATCGATGAGCACCGCTCCATCGATCAGCCCTTGCTTCTCGAGCGGCGTGTCGTAGCGGGCATCGAAATTGGCCACGGTACCGCCGGGCCGATGGCAATTCGAGCAATTGGCGTCCAAATAGGAGCGCACGCGATCCTCGAGGCTGCGCGAGGTATCGGTCGGCAATGCGAGCCGGTCGAAGCTCGGGATCTCCCCCTCGCGAAGCGCCGGCTCGAACAGGCCGACGTGATTCCATGCACGCAGCTCGTTATCGGCCGCTCCGGACGGATAGGCGAAATCGTGATTCATCTGACGCGTCTTCAGACCGAGCACGCCGCCCGCGCGGGCGGTATGACAGGTGATGCAATCCTTGCGGCTCGGGTAATACCAGGTCTGCCGATGCGTGCCGCCGTCGGTGCCGTGCATCGGGATGGCTTCGGACAGGCTGTCCGGCAGAAGGTCCGCGTCGCTGAGATCCGCTCTCCATTTGTAGACCACGCCGTAGACCTGCGAGTCGGCTCCGACCATCAGCAGCCGGGTCTCGAGCCGCCGCTTCACCGTAGGGTCGCGCGCGTCCGTCGGAAGCTCGAAGGTCTTGACGAACACCGTGCCGGCGGGGAACGTCCACTCGCCGGTCGGCGCGAATTTGATCCTGCCCTTCGGAATCGCGACGTAGCGCAGCTTCTGCGCGCCGTCCGACCAGAA
>DASYAC010000131.1:0-1787 GCA_036501585.1 Steroidobacteraceae bacterium | reverse complement strand
GTCCTGTTCCCCATCCAATAGTGAATGTCATCCGTCAGCAATTGCAGCCAGTCGTGAAAGCGGCGCTCGTCCAATAAACGGGCCTCCCGGTAGAGGAACTGCTCGGCCTCGCGGATCAGGTTGTGATCGGCGATGGGCTCGTTACGCATGGCGGGCCTCGCGGGCCTTCCCGTTCCGCAAATCGCGCCAGTTCGCGGCGTCGATCAGCTCCGCCCAGCGGCGGTAGAACTCCCGATGGTTGCTCTCGCTGAAGCCGGAATCGCTGGCCCAGGCGCCGAGGGCGTCGTCGAAGCGTTCATGACCGAGCCCCATCTGGTTGTTGATAGGCATGCGCCGCGCCATGACGCC
The DNA here is from genome assembly GCA_036501585.1 of Steroidobacteraceae bacterium. GTDB lineage: Bacteria > Pseudomonadota > Gammaproteobacteria > Steroidobacterales > Steroidobacteraceae > Bog-1198. Next base: position 1,439 of record DASYAC010000131.1, on the reverse strand, counting down.
CCGGCAGGTCTGCGTGCATTCCTGCCAATTGTCCATGTCGTCCTGTTCGAAGGTTCCGCCTGGGCTGAAGCCGCGCACCCCGGACAGCCGAAACGCGTTCTTCACTTCCGGCGGCGCGGCCTTGTCGACGAACACCCAAGACCAGATCTCGGTCTTCCCCGGGCCGCGCGGATGCCAGACGCGCAACGTGCGCGACGTCCCCCGGAGTAGCGAGAAGTTCGGGAACACGGTGCCCACGATCGGGTTGACCAGGGCCGCGCGCGGCCCCAGCCGCTCATTGACCTCGGGCCGGATCTCGCGCTCGTAGGCCTGGATCTCTGGCATCGGCGCGTCGCCGAAGCCGTCGGGGCCGATGCAGATAAGGACATGGCCGTTGCCCGGCGACACCATCCTATTGGCGGTCGCCGGGCTCGCGGTGGACCCGACACTGAACCCGGTCGCGATCGCCGCACCGTGAGTCCAGTGCACGTGATAGGCATCGCCGCCGAAATTCTCGGCCGGAAACTTCCAGTTGCACGGCATGACCCATTTGTGGGTCGCGACGATCTCGATACCGCCCTCGCGGCGGTCGACAAAGGTGTCGATGTACCACGCCATCTCGCCGAGGTACTCGCGCAGCGGCGGCGCCTCGGGGTCGAACGTCGCGAAATAGAGGCCCTTGTAGCAATCCAACTGCGCGACCGGCGTTAGACCCCAGCGCTCACGCTCCAATCCCCCGTGATAGGCCTCTTTCAGGTACGGCACCCCGACTAGCCTCCCATCGTTCCGGTATGTCCAGCCGTGATAGGCGCAGGTGAAGCTGGCGGCATTGCCGGTATCGGCGCGGCACAGCCGGTTGCCGCGGTGCCGGCACACATTGAGAAAGGCATGGACCTGGCCGGCAGTGTCGCGCACCACCAGAACCGGGTCCTCGGCCATATAGGTCGTAAAGAAATCCCCCGGATGCGGGATCTGGCTCTCGTGGCACAGGAACAGCCAACAGCGCGCAAAAATGCGATCCAGCTCCTGCTCGTAGATCTCGGGCTCGATAAAGATGCGCCGGCTGATGAGCCCCCGTTCGCCATCCACGAGACCCCCGATCCCTACTGCCATGTGACCCTCCTCACTCCGCTCGCGTCGTTCTCGCGAAAGCGGGAACCCAGGGACCCCATGTGTGAGCGGTTGCCCTGGGCCCCCGCTTCCGCGGGGGTGACGTATATAACGGCTAAAACCGATTGGGCGCGATCTCACCCAAGTTGTCGACCGCCATCAGTTGCGCCCAGCGGCGGTAGAACCGGCGATGATTGCTTTCGCTGTAACGGTAGTCGCTCGCCCAGGCGCCGAGTTCCTCGTCGAAGCGCTCGTGGCCCAGCCCCATCCCGTAATTAAGTAAGGCGCGCCGGGCCACCGCGCCCCGCGCGGTCTGCGTGCAGCCCTGCCAATTGTCCATGTCGTCCTGC
>DASYAC010000130.1:0-3237 GCA_036501585.1 Steroidobacteraceae bacterium | reverse complement strand
ATCTTAAGGGGCGGCATCACCTTGCGCACGTAGCTCGGACAACAAGCCGCGAAGATGCGGGTTCGGATCGCCGCCGCGAAATGCGAGGTACAGCGTCGAGAACGCTTGTTCGTCGCGTAGATTGATATAAGCGACGCCCGGGAGGTGAATGCTTCTGGTGTCCGTAGGCACGATCGCGATACCGACGCCTGCATCGACCAGTCCGATGATGGTCGTGAGCTCCTGGACCTCCTTCACCACCTGCGGACGGAATCCGGCAGCCGTGCAAAGACGCAGGACTTGCCAGTACAAGCCGATGCCGGACTCGCGCGGGAACATGATGAGCGGTTGTTCCCGCAAGTCGCTGATTCTGATCGCCCGCTTGCCGGCGAGGGGGAGATCGCTTGCCATCGCCGCCACCAACGGCGCCCGATACCAGGCCTCGATCGCTATCCCGGACGGAGGACGCACCTCGGTCTTGCGAAGTATGCCTGCATCGAGCGTGCGATGGTGCAGGGCGTTGAGCTGATCGAGAGAAGTCATCTCGTGAAGCGTCAATAAAACCTGGGGAAATCGGCTCTGGAATTGCTTGATGGCCCACGTGAGCGATGAGGTGAACATCGCGGATCGCGCGTAGCCGAGACTCAGCACACCCACTTCGCCGAGCGCGGCACAGCGCACTTCGGCCTTGGCCGATTCTATCGACGCCAATATCCCCCGGGCGCGCTCGAGCAGGTGCCTTCCTGCCTGGGTGAGGAACACATGACGCTGATCCCGCTCGAATAGACGAGCACCGATCTCCTGTTCGAGCGCCTTGATCTGGATGCTGAGCGGCGGCTGCGCGATATGCAGGCGCTCGGCCGCACGGGTAAAGCTCGATTCTTCGGCGACGGCGATGAAATAGCGCAACCGGCGTATTTCCATGATACTTATATCGTATCGGAATTGATCTCTTTTTTATATTGGCAAATATAACGCGCGCTACCTACGATCTGATCCAAGAGCCGCCGCGCTGCGAAACCTCCAGAAACCTCGACATCGGCGCTCTGTACCGCGTTGGAGATCGATATGTTGGATGACAAGGCGCCCTGGCTCGTTGCTAGAGCCGCTGTAGAGCGGCTGAGCCGGGGCATACCGGTCGCCGCGCTGGGGGTGCGGAGCTCACGGACTACCGAGATCGCCCGGATCGCCCGAGGCTCGGCGCACCACGCGATCTGGATCGATCTCGAGCACAGCACCATGCCGATCGACACCGCGGCGCAGATTGGCGCCGCCGCTCTCGACCTCGGGCTCGCGCCCTTTGCGCGCATACCCGAGCGGGAGTACGGCGTGATCGGCCGGCTGCTCGACGGAGGCGTACTCGGCATCATCGCTCCCCGGGTCGAATCGGTCGAGCAAGCGCAAGACATCGTGGCGGCGTGCCGCTTCCCGCCGCTCGGGCACCGCTCGGCCATCGGTACATTGCCTCATCTGGACTTCCAGAAACTCCCCGCCGCGGAGTTCTACCGCGCGATGAACCAGGCGACAGTCGTGAAAATACTGCTGGAGAGCCCTCGAGGCATCGACAACGCCGGCGCAATCGCGGAGCTTCCGGGCGTGGATATCGTCGGCATCGGCACGAACGATCTGGCGGCGGAAATGGGGGTCGAGGGGCAGTTCCGGCATCCGCAAGTGCGCACCGCGCACGTGTCGGCGATCGACGCGTGCCGGCGGGCGAAGAAGCCCTTGGCCATTGGCGGCATCGGCGACCTCGCTTATGCGGCCGAGCTCATCCGGCTGGGTGCGGCGCCTTTCATCTTCACGGGCATCGACACGGACCTTCTCGTTGCAGCCGCACGCGAGCGCCTCGCCCAGTCACTTGCCTCCCTCTCATCCTAGATGCAATCCACGAACCCTATGTCAGCGACGATCCTAGCTTCCAAACCGATGCGCGATGCCGACACGCTCACGCGTCCCGCCTTTCTCATGCCGCGGCTGGCGTGCGACAGCCACGTCCATGTCTTCGAAGACCCCTCGAGGTATGCGAGCGTCAAAACACCGCACTACACGCTGCCGGACGGCGGTTTGGCGAAGCTTCGGCGAATGATCGGCGTTTTGGGGCTGGAGCGTTTCGTGATCGTTCAACCGAGCTATTACGGCACGGACAATCGGTGCCTGCTCGATGCATTGAGCGCGGCCGGCCCTTGTGCGCGTGGCGTTGCGATGGTGGAGGAGAGCTGCACGGATGAGGAACTGAATGCAATGCATCGACGCGGCGTGCGCGCGCTGCGGCTGGACCTGTTTTTGCGCTCGAGTTGGGCGACCGCCGACATCCGGGCCTATGTAGAGCGCGCCGTGAGGCGCACGCGGGCGATCGGGTGGCACGTTCAGTTCTACACGCCCGGATGGGTTGTCCGGGATCTGCTGCCATTCCTGGGGAATCTGGACGCGGATTTCGTCATCGACCATATGGGATACATGCTCGAGAGCGATGGACTCGGGCCGGCGGATGTCGATCGTCTGATCGGCATGATCCGGGGGGGACGGGGGTGGATCAAACTCTCGGCTCCGTATCGGCTCGCAAAGGACGGAAACTTCGATCGCCTGAAGCCCATGGCCCGCGCCATCATCGAAGCCGCACCCGACCGGGTCATTTGGGGCAGCGATTGGCCGCATATTCCGGAGGGCGGCAAAGACACCGGTGCACTTCTGAATCTCCTGGCCGACTGGGCGCCGGACGAGGGGTTGCGCACGAAGATCCTGGTCTCGAACCCCGCAAGGCTGTTCGGTTTTGGGAGCTGAGCGCGATCGTAACGCGCGGCCGTGACAGGTGAAAAGGCCGTGTCGGGTGCGGCGGCCGTGCCAGGTGCGGCAGCCGTGTCAGCTGCGGTAGTAGATCGCCGAGTTCTCGATGAGGAATTGGCGCGGTGATTGCCCGTATTGCCTTCGGAACATGGCAATGAAGGCGCTCACACTTCCATAGCCTACATCGAGGGCCGCGGATGAGACTTTCTGGCCGCCGGCGACCAGCTCCAGCGCGTGGTGCGCGATCACCGCGCGTTTCCACTGCGCGAAGGAGAGTCCCGTCTCGGTGCAGAAATGACGGGCGAAGGAGCGGCGGGACATCCCGGCCTTCTGCGCGAGCTCATCGAGAGTCGCGGCGGCGCTGGGCGTCGTGAGCACGCTTCGCGCCGCCCGCAACAGGCGCGGCGAAGTGGGCATCGGGAACGCCAGCGGCTCAGGTTGAGCATCCGCCATTTCCAACGCAACGTCAGGCCA
>DASYAC010000129.1:0-3607 GCA_036501585.1 Steroidobacteraceae bacterium | reverse complement strand
CCGAGGATGGGATGCTTCTCGCGGTTCGCCTCGATGTCCGGGAGGTCCGCGAGACTTCCCTCGGGGAACCACTTCGCCTGTGCGTCCATGAAGGAGCGCGGCATCAGCCAAGGCCCGAGATGCGATCCCGCCACGAACTCCAAGGTGGACGCGCGGCTCACCGGATCGACGGGTATCCAGAAGCTCACGTTCTGGCGGCCCTCGATATTGTAGTAGGGCTGGTCCTGGTGCCAGGGGGTCGGCTGGCGCGTCGAGGGCTCCTTGGTGAGCATGTGATCGTGATAGAGGCGTGCGGTCGTGCTGCGCATCAGGCGGCCGGCCGTCTCGGCCAGAGCGGTGTCGAAGATGAACCGGCGATAGTGCGGATTGTCCTGCCAGTTGCAGAAATCCTCGACGAACCGCCCGGGGTCCGTGGCCGCGCTCGCAGTCTTTGCGCGGGGGCTCAGGCGCGCGAGGTTGAGCTCGATGCCGGCCTCTAGCTCGGCCATCTCCGAAGGGGCGAACAGCCGCGGAATTCGCGCGGCGCCATCGCGCTGGAATTGCTCGATGAGGGCATCGCTGATCATGGAGCGATCATACCGGCAGATCGGAGGCGCGATCCGTCCCCCTGCACAACGCATCGAGCACCTCCTCGATGAGGGCATGGCCGTGATAGGCAAACCCCGTGTAAACCTGCAGCAAATTCGCCCCCGCGCGCAATGTCGCCAATGCCCGGTCGACATCTACGATACCGCCCACGCCGATGATGGGAAAGCCTCCACCGAGCTCGGCGCGCAATTGCGCGATCACCGCGACGGACCGAGCGTGGAGCGGCTCGCCGCTCAGGCCTCCACGGCGCCCGCCGGGCCAGCCCGGACCCAGCGGCGACAGATCGGTCGTGGTATTGGTTGCGATGATGCCATCGATCCCGAGTGACCGCACGGTGTGGGCGAGCGCCGCGATCTGGCCGGAGTCCAGGTCGGGGGCGATCTTGACCAGCAGAGGAACCTCTCTCGCGGGGTCCCTGCCGAGCGTTGCCCGCGCCTCGAGGAGCGATCCCAGGATCCGCTGCAGTCCGTCCGGGTCCTGCAGCTCCCGCAGGCGCGCCGTGTTGGGCGAGGAGACATTGACCGCGATGTAATCGGCGTGCGCATACACCTTGCGCAAGCAGGTCACGTAGTCCTCCGCCGCGCGATCGATGGGGGTTTCGGCATTCTTGCCGATGCTGATGCCGCGAATACCCCGATAACGGGCTCGTTGGAGCCGTGCGACGAGATGGTCTACGCCTTTGTTGTTGAATCCCATCCTATTGACGAGCGCCGCGCCGCCGGGCGGACGAAACATGCGCGGCTTCGGGTTGCCGGGTTGCGGCCGCGGAGTCACCGTGCCGAGCTCGATGTGGCTGAAGCCGAGCGCGCCGAGCGCATCGAGATGGTCGCCGTTCTTGTCGAAGCCGGCGGCAAGGCCCAGCGGGTGGGCGAAGGTGAGCCCGGCACAGGAGACGGCGAGCGTCGACGGGACCGCGGGAGCGGTCCACCAGGGGCGCAGGCGCTGCAACCCGGCGAGGCCCAGATCGTGTGCCGTCTCGGGGCGGAGCCGCCTCAGCACGGGAAGCGAGGCGCGGGCGACGGCGCCCGCGAGACCTCCACGCCCCACACTCATGGCGACGCTAGGATTTCGCGGGCTTGGGCGCCGGAGAAAGGGCGAGAGCGGCGAGGATGGGGATGCGGATGGCGTTCTTGTTCATGTGACGACCTTTGTGGGGTATTTATAGGGGGGAAGTTTACTTGGAATGGGGCAGAGAGTGTGAGAGAGCGTTGGCCGGGAGCCGGCTCAGCCGTTCGATAAGCAGTGAAATTTGAGATCCTTGTACAAGACGGACCTGGAGGTCGTGCTTCCTCTTGAAGATCCAATATCGGCGATGGCATGACGCGCCAGTTCGTGGCGAGCCCCGCCGGTTCCTAGAGTCCGGGCGTCAGGAACTCGCAGGCGACCCCGGTTGATTTCGAAGGGGGTTCGTCCAGCGTTGCGAGCGGGAGCTTCAGCGCTTCGGCAAGGGCGACGTACCAGGCGTCGTAACTCGTTACGTTATGGCGCAGTTCCCATATACGGTCGGCGAAGGGCTCAAAAGGAAACAGCTGGATATCGAGCTGCATGAGATCATTTCGCGCGGCGTTCGCCTCCGGCGTCGCTATCAGCTTGGCCCTCTCCAGACGTCGAAATATGTTCGTAGCTTCAGCGCGTGCCAGCTCCGGCGCGTATAACGAACCGCCCGCTAGAACTCCCTCCGCCCAAGCGCCGTGGGGGCCGGTATCAACGAGCGCGGCCAAGCGTGGCCCTGCCGAATTGACGCCTGAATTCTCGGCGTCATCGGCTCCGGGCCGGCTTCGGGTAAACTTCGCCGGCCGAGCTCATGTGACGATACGGGAGATCGCAACCATGACTGAAACATATTCCGGCGGCTGTCAGTGCGGCAAGGTGCGCTACGAAGCTCAACTCGACATCGGCGAGGTCCTCGCTTGCAATTGCTCGAGGTGTGGACGGCTGGGCTCGTTGCTGGCGTTTGCACCCGCATCTCAATTCAAGCTCCTATCCGGCGACGCCGACCTCACCAAGTTCGAATTCAACAAACACATGATCCAGCATCAGTTCTGCTCGACGTGCGGCATTCAATCATTCGCAATCGGGACGCATCCGAAGACGGGCGCAAAAATGGCGGCCATCAATGTCCGATGCCTGGAAGGCGTCGATGTGGATGCCCTCAAGGTTAAGAGGGTCGACGGCAAGAGCCTTTAGTCATCGAGTCCCAGTCCTTTCAAAATCCTGGGTGCGTGCTTCTCCACGCGCGCGGCGCGAGTCGCCGATTGTTTTGCCCCGGCGAAATGCAGCAAATAACCCTTCTGCCTTCCGGGGGTGAGCGCATGAAAAGCTTCGGCGAGCTCAGGATCGTCATCCAGACGCTTTTGAAACTCCTCGGGCACATCGAATTGCGCCGCGCTTTTCATCTTCATCTTGGCGCCGGATTTCTCGACTGCAATGGCCTCGGCGATGTAGGCCTTGACCGCGGCTTTCTGCTTGTTGATTTCCGCAAGAGAAGCAAACCGGATTTGCCTCGCGGCCTGCACGTTCTTGGTTTGCTGAATGAGGATGTCCTTGGGGTCCTCGAGCAAGGCGCCTTTCATGAAAAGCAACGCGCAATAATCCTTGAAGCCGTGGATCAAAACCACGTTGCCGCCATCTAGATCGTAGCAAGCCTGGCCCCATTTCAGTTCTTCATTGAGACCCGATGCAAGGCAGAGCTGGCGGAGCGCGGCATATTCGGCGCTCCAGCGTCTTTCCTTGCCATGAACCTTGCTGACGAGTGGATTCATTCACCGGTACCGGTGCCGTTCAAGCTCTCTTGCGCTGCGCGACCGGCTCGCGCCGGGCCCGTCCCAGGGCCGCCTTGAGATACTGCCCCGTGTAGGAAGCGGCGCTCTGCGCGATCTCATCCGGCGTTCCGGTGGCGATGATCCGGCCGCCGCCGTCTCCGCCCTCCGGACCCAGGTCGACCACCCAGTCGGCGGTCTTGATCACGTCCAGATTGTGCTCGATCACGATCACGGTGTTGCCCTCGTCGCGCAATCGG
>DASYAC010000128.1:0-7334 GCA_036501585.1 Steroidobacteraceae bacterium | reverse complement strand
TCACACGGCGCACAATTCGGAGCGAATCAGAAACCTCTTGTTGAGCGGCGCCTCGAGCGAGAAGCTCGCGCCGCGCCCGGGAACGACATCCACGGTCCAGCGGGTGTGCGCCCAGCGCTTGTACTGCTCGCGATCCATCCAAAACTCGCAGCCGGCGATCTCGCCGACCTTCTCGTCGACGCCGCCGAGCTTGAACTCGCCCACCTGAAAACACATGGGGGCACTGCCGTCGCAGCACCCCCCCGACAGGTGAAACATGATCGGCCCGTGCGCCGCCTTCAGCTCCTCGATCAACCGGCGGGCGTCGTCCGTGACGTCCACATGGTCCAGTGCCATCAAAAGAAGCCCAGCGCCTTGGTCGAGTAGCTGACCAGCACGTTCTTGGTCTGCTGATAATGGTCGAGCATCATCTTGTGGGTCTCCCGTCCGATGCCGGATTTCTTGTAGCCGCCGAACGCCGCATGCGCCGGATAGGCGTGGTAGCAATTGGTCCACACCCGCCCGGCCTTGATGCCGCGTCCGAATCGATACGCGGTATTCAGGTCGCGGGTCCAGACGCCTGAGCCCAGCCCGTACAGCGTGTCGTTGGCGATCTCCAGGGCCTCATCCGGCGTATCGAAGGTGGTCACCGAGACCACGGGTCCGAAGATCTCCTCCTGGAACACACGCATCTTGTTGTGGCCCTCGAACACCGTGGGCTTGATGTAGTACCCGCCGGCGAGGTCGCCCGACTGCTTGTTGGGAGCGCCGCCGGTCAGTACCTTCGCGCCTTCCTTTCTGCCGATGTCGAAATACGACAGAATCTTCTCGTACTGATCGTTCGAGGCCTGCGCGCCGATCTGCGTGCTCATTTCATACGGATCGCCTTGGACGATCTTCTCGACACGCGCGACCGCCTTCTCCATGAATCGGTCATAAATCGAGCGCTGCACCAGCGCGCGCGAGGGGCAGGTGCAGACCTCGCCCTGATTGAGCGCGAACATCGCGAAGCCCTCGAGCGCCTTGTCGACGAAGTCGTCGTCCTCCCGCATCACGTCCGCGAAGAAAATGTTCGGCGACTTGCCGCCGAGCTCGAGCGTCACGGGAATGATGTTCTCCGAGGCGTACTGCATGATGAGACGGCCGGTGGTGGTCTCCCCGGTGAAGGCGATCTTGGCGATGCGCGGATTGGAGGCCAAGGGCTTGCCCGCCTCCAGTCCGAAGCCGTTGACGATATTCAGCACGCCGGGCGGAACGATGTCCTGGATGAGCTCGGCCAGCACCAGCAGGGAGAGCGGCGTCTGCTCGGCGGGCTTGATGACCACCGCATTGCCGGCGGCCATCGCCGGCGCCAATTTCCAGGCGGCCATGAGAATCGGGAAATTCCAGGGAATGATCTGTCCGACCACTCCCAGGGGCTCATGGTAGTGATAGGCCACGGTGTCGTCGTCCAGCTCCCCGAGCGAGCCTTCCTGTGCGCGCACGCAGCTCGCGAAATAGCGGAAGTGATCGACCGCCAGCGGCATGTCGGCCAGATTGGTCTCGCGGATCGGTTTGCCGTTGTCGTAGGTTTCTACGGCGGCGAGGAACGGGAGATACTCCTCCATCCGGTCGGCGATTTTATTCAGCACTCGCGCCCGCTCGGCGACGGCGGTACGTCCCCAACCGGGCGCGGCGGCGTGCGCCGCATCGATGGCGCGCTCGACATCCTCGGCCTGGGAGCGGGCGATCTTGCAGATCACCTGCCCCGTGGTGGGCGATATGTTGTCGAAATAACCGCCCTTGGCCGGCGCGACCCACTCGCCGCCGATGAAATTCCCGTATTTGGCGCGAAGCGGTATCTTGCGCTCCAGCGTTTTGATGTGCGATGCAAAAGAACCACTCTCGGCGATGGTGCCGGAGTTTGCAGTCGAGCCTTCGATGGGGCGGACCTGGGCGGAACTCATGATCCTTCTCCTATGGTGTGTTGATCGGAAAATCTATGCGCCGGCGAAGCGGGCGGGGCCGTAACGAAGTTAGTCAGGTATCTTCGCCGGAAATTCCAACCCGCCGGAATCTTCTGTCGGGCAGCGGCATGGTGTGCCTATTTTCCCAGGAACGGTAGTCCGTACAATCACCTACCTCAGGCGCTCCGCCGCTCGAGGGTGTGTTGCGCGGGAGGCGTGTCAGAATCGTGACAGGCGGGGGAGCCTCGGCGGCGAGAGCCCCCAGCGGCGCAGGGGAGCCCCGACGGCGCAGCACGCTGCACCGGATGATCGAGCGCCAAGGGATCTCGATGGACCGCGGCCAGGGCTAGGACCGGTTCACCACGCCAGCTGGAACCGGTAGCGCACGGCGAGCTGAATCTCGGTCTGGGCCTGGAACACCGGCTCGGCCAGCTCCACACGCGGCGGAAAGCCGCTGACAATGCGCAGCCATTCCGCGACGAATTGCCAGTGATCGCCGAGCTCCCGCGTCCAGGCAAACGTCCAGGCGTGACCGTCGTCGTTGCTCGGTGGCCCGTAGACGCCGCTCGGTTGATGCGTGCGGAACGTGTCGTAACGCGCGGTCAGACGCTCGGGACCCCACTCGAAACTCGCGAGCGCAAAGGCGGCGCGGAAACTCATGAGGAACGGAGTACCCCAGTAGCCCTCGTCATCGTTGACCGTATCGCCGTCGAGATATTGCGCGATGAACGTCCAGTGCTCGCCGGGCTCGAGACGCGCTCCGGCGCTGCTGAAACGGGTATGCCAGGCATAGAACCCCGACTCGGTCTGCGCGCCGGGATCGGCACGATTGTCGTAGCGCAGCGCCCGAATCTCCAGGCGATCGTGATGACGCCAGCTCAGGCCCGCGTAATATCCGGGTCTCCGATCGACTTCGTGATAGAAATCCAAAGGGGGCGAACCGAGATAACCGAACAACGTCGACGGACGATCGGTCATCGCGAAACCCCGGTCGGCGAGAAGCGAGCCGGCGGGCTCGTTCCATCCGTACACGGCGCCGATGATGGCGAAGTCGCCGAGATAGCCACTGCTCGCCCCGAGCCAGCGCCCTTCGACTTCCGCGCCGATGGTGCGAAATTCCTCCCCCAGCCAGGTATTCAGCGCGGAAGGGGTGATGGAATACACGTCGGTCCAGCCGATGCCGCGGTTCTCGAGCGAGACCGGCATGTAGAACGCGCCGACGCGCGCACGCCAGCGCACGGCGCCGCTCGGGAAGGGATGCACGGCAAAGTAGAACTCGCTCAGGTCCACCGGGTTCCGATTGTGATCGCCGTAGGTGTCGACGACGGCGTGCAGGGTGATGAGATCGCTGATCCGCCAATTGGGCGCAAGGAAAGCGCGCCCCAACTCGAGTCCCTCGTGATCGGGGTCGAACCTCAGGATGCCGAGGCCCCCGTTCAAAAACGAAAGATCGCCGGTCGCATGCACCCAGCGAATGTCCAAATCCCCGTCCAGGGTGAAGCGGTCGTCGGCTCGGGAGGCGCTCGACCCGAACGCGAAAGTCGCGATGAGCAGAAGCACCGCCGAGGCGGCGCGCAACGCTTCCGGGCACCGGGCAGGGCCCATCAATAATCCCAGTCGCGGCGTCGCGGCCTCGGTTCCGGCCGAGCGCGCAGCGCCGCCGCCAATGCAAATGACGTCGATTCATCGCCCTCGACGTGAACGGTGCGCGACAGGGAGCCGGGCGCATCGGCGATGAACGGGCTCCAAATGGTGACCTGATAGTCCCCCTTCGGAATCCGCGTGAGCGTCAGACGGCCCGCGGCAGTCGTGGTTCCGAAATAGGGAGCCGGAGTCACGTAGATGTAGCCCACCATGGAGTCGTGAATATTGCAGCCCAGCACGACGAGACCGGCCTGATCGAAGGTCACGGGCGGGTGGATTTCGCCCTTGTACAGGGGCAATTGAAAGCGCTTCGCCGGCGAGAACGAGTACACCTGGTGGCTCACGGTGTCGTTGTTGGGAAAGTCCACCCGCGTGCCGACACCGACGACCAGCACGCGCGGCAGGAAGGCGAGGTTGCGCTGATCCATGACGGAGGATTTCGGATCCGCCGCCGGCGCCGGGGTACCGGCGCTCGGCGTTGCCGTGGCGACCACTTCCGCCACGCCATGTCCGTCGTGATCGACGACGTTGATGGTCAACTCGCCCGCCCGACCGGTCAAAGAGCACGCCAGCGCCGCAAACGTGACGCAAGTGGCAGTTGCCCTCCGCCGGAGCGCGACCTGGATTCCAGTTTGGCAGCGCCTCCCGAAGGGGCTGCCGAGTGCCGATTTAACATGGGGCATGGCTATCTCCCTCACCATCCTAAACAGCCTTCGCGGCCGCATCCTGGCGTTAGTTCTAGGTTTGGTCATCCTGGTGTTAACGGCTGCGATCGTCGGAATTGCAGTCACGGAGCGGGCCGAGACCGAGCGCCAGGTGGGCGCGCAGCTGCAGACGGCCGCGGACACCGCCCGCGAGCTGTTGCGGTTCCGCGGCTCTCAGCTGACGACCGCCGTCGAGGTGCTCACCTCGGATTTCGGGTTTCGAGAGGCCGTGTCGTCGGCGGACGCTGCGACGCTCACCTCCGCGATCGAGAACCAACAGAGGCGCATCAACGCCGATCTGGTGATCGTGCTGTCGATCAATGGGCGTCCTCTCGCCAGCACATTCAACGGCTCGCTGGCGAACACCCAGCGCGACCTCGAGGGCCTGATCGAGACCGATGCAAGCGGCGAGACCTTGCAGCTATACCGGCTGATCGACGGGCGGCCCTATCAGCTGGTGATCGCGCCGATTCTGGCTCCCAATCCGATCGGATGGGCTGCGATGGGTTTCGCGCTCGACGATCGCGTGGCGGAGGACATGTCGCGGCTGCTGGGTGTCGACGTGTCGTTCGTCGCGTCGGCCGGGCAGTACCCCTTGTTCATCGCCACGTCGGACCATGGGGATCCGCGCACACTCGAGGCCGCCGTGACCCGAAACACGCAGGCGACCCCGTTCGTCGTCGCCGCCGGTTCGGACAAGCTATTGACATGGACCCGTCCGATACGCTCTGCCAACGGCTCCCTCATTCTGGTCTTTCAGCGCTCGCTATCGAGCGCGCTGCGCCCTTATGACGACATCCGCAACTCCATGCTTCTGCTCGGCGCCATCCTGCTGGTGGTCGCCACGATTCTCGCCGCATGGCTGGCGCGCAGCGCGACCAAGCCCGTCGAGGACTTGACCCGGGCTGCGCAGCGTCTGGAAGCCGGGGACTACGGCGTGGAGGTGCCATCCGCGGGCACGACCGAGCTCAAAGGACTCGCCGGGGCGTTCAACGCCATGCGCGCAGCCGTGGCGGATCGAGAGGCGACCATTCGTCATCAGGCCGACCACCACCCGCTCACCGGACTTCCGACGCGCGCGCGCATCAGCGCGATTCTCGACGACCTCCTGACGAAAGCCCGCATCGACAATCGGCCGGTCACGGTGTGCTTGGCGGAGGTACAGCAATTTCAGAGCATCATCGGCTCGGTCGGACATGCGGCCGGCGATCGGGTGCTTCTCGAGGTCGCGCGGCGGCTCAAGGTGCACGAACGCCGGGTCGACCGCGTCGCGCACATCGGCACCGATCAATTCCTGCTGATACTGGAATCCGCCGGCGGCGCGAAGGCCGCGCAACAGGCCGCGGCCATCGTCGACCGCCTGCACGGCAGCTTCGATTACGAGGAGGTTTCCTTCCAACTGGACATGCGCATCGGTGCGGCGGTGTTCCCCGCCGACGGCGCCGGAGCCGCCGAGCTGATGCAGCGCGCGGACCTCGCCCTTCACCGGGCCAAGGAAACGGGCAGCCCGGTGGGCGTCTATCTCAAGGGCGATGACAGCAGCCATCGCCATCGACTGTCCATCCTCGGCGAGCTGCGCCGCGCCATCGAATCGAACGAGCTCGAGCTGCACTATCAGCCCAAGGTCAAAGCCGCAACCGGCCAGGTCGTCGGTTGCGAGGCCCTGGTTCGGTGGCGGCACCCTCAGCACGGTTACATACCGCCGAGCGACTTCGTCCCGCACGCCGAACGCACCGGAGCCATCCGCTCGCTCACCTCCTGGGTGCTGGCCGCCGCGCTCAATAGCGTGGCCGGCTGGGAGCGTGAAGGCATCGCGGTGGACGTATCGGTGAACGTGTCGCCCGTGGATTTCGCCGACCCCGGCTTTGCCGATAACGTCGCGTCGCTCCTGCTGCAGACCGGCGCGGATGCCAGCCGCGTGATACTGGAAATCACCGAAAGCGGGGCCATGAAGGACATTGCCGCCACGCTCCGGATGATGGAGCAGCTTCGCGTGCTCGGTCTGCGTTTCTCGATCGACGATTTCGGCACAGGCCATTCATCGCTTGCGCACTTGAAGCGCCTACCCGTGGATGAGGTGAAGATCGACCGCTCCTTCATCAAGGAGCTGGAGACGCAGCCCGATGACGACGTGATCGTCAGGTCGACCATCAACCTCGGTCATGCCCTGGATCTCAAGGTGGTGGCGGAGGGTGTCGAGGAGGCCTCGAGCTGGGATGCGCTCCAGCGCCTTGGATGCGATCTCATCCAGGGCTACTTCATATCGAAGCCGCTGCCGATCTCGGAATTTACGGCCTGGTCGCTGGCTCGAAACGCCGCCGCCGCCAACGCTGCCGCCGCCGCCGAGCCGGGGTCCGAAATGCGCAGGGGCCAAGAACCCGCCGGAGCTGCAATCGCAGGTCAGCGGGCCCTGGTGGTTGCCGGGCGCTAGTCCCTCTCACGCCTCTTTCTCCGGTGAGGCAGGATCTTTGGGGGACGGAAGGTTTAGAATCCGGGGCGTGGGCCGCTCGCGAGGAGCGAGTCGCGCGAGCATTCGATTGGAGACCCTACGGCCGTATCCGAATGAAAACAATCTCGCCCCGGGATTTCCGCAACGCCTTCGTTGACGTCATGAAGGTGGAGCACGACGACTTTCGTGCGGCCGTGAGCTTCGAGGCCAAGTCTTTCACGTTTTTCATGCGCTCGAATATCTTTCCCAAGGTTGCCAGGCATCTCGGCTTGATGGCCTGGAACAAGGACTATTACGCGCTGGACGGGATTTTCTACGAAGAGCGGGGCAGGGATAACGCCGGCAAATTCACCACGTACGCCAAATGGATCTCGGTGGCACTGGAACACGCGACCCGGCCGAGCAGAACGCACGAAGAGATCAACAAGCTTCAGATGTTCAACGCTCCCTTGAAGGTGTTGATCACCTACGTGGCGGAGGGCGCCGAGACCGAATCGCTCTTGGCCAAGTATGAGGCGATCATCAGGGACGCGGACATATTCAACGACATTGCCACCGTACGGAAGCAGCTGGTGATTCTCGGCTCCCCGCAAGCCGTTCGAGAATGGCGCT
>DASYAC010000127.1:0-2693 GCA_036501585.1 Steroidobacteraceae bacterium | reverse complement strand
CGCGTCACGGCCGCTCTGGTGCTCGTGGCAGCGCTGGTGTTCGCGGCCGCGCTCGCGATCGCCGGCCTGGACTTCTCGCGCGGCCTCACCGGAATGCTCAGTGTGATAGCGGTCCTCGGCGTGATCGCGGCGGCGGCGCTCGCGCTCGGGGCGGAGGCAGCGGCGCGCCGGGGGCGCATGCTGCGCGGCCCGTATCTCTTAATGCTCGCGTACTGCCTGCTTCTGTCGTTGCCCGCCGCCGCGATCTACCGTGCGGTCGATGACTGGCAGAACTTGCCGGCGATCGGTCGCACCGTGGGTGCCGATAGCGCCGGAAGCGCGCTGATTCTGATGGCGCCGGATGAGACCACGCGCGCCTTCATCGACATGTACGCTCGAACCGATGCGGATCTGATCGAAGGACCGCTCGATGACCGGGCGATCGTGCGCTTGCGGGAACTGATCGCGGCCCGTCCCCGCGCCTTCGTGGTCGCGCAATGGCCGGGCCGGGATGCCACGCCGGCCGTGCTGCGCATCGCACACGCGTTCGGCATCGCGCTCGATTCAACGTCGCTCGAGCAGCCGGAGCCCGCGTGGGCCACGGCGGCCGCTCTCAGGGTGGTCCATCTCTACGCGCTGCCGAACGGGCGGCGTTACGCGCTGCTTCAGCGCGCGGGATGAGCGAGGGACGCTCGGAACACGTCCACATACCGGCTCACCTGCCGACCCCAGGAGAAGTCCTCCCGCATGCCGTTTTGCATCAGCCGATGCCAGCTTTCCGGACGTGCGAACCAATCGAGCGAGGTGTTGAGCGCCCAATCGACCGCCGGCGCATCGTAATCGTTGAACACGCAGCCCGTGCCCTCTCCGGTCGACGGATCGAAGTGCCGCACCGAATCTGCGAGCCCGCCCGTTCGGCGCACGATCGGGACCGTCCCGTACCGCAAGCTGTACATTTGGTTGAGTCCGCACGGCTCGTACAGCGAGGGCATCAAGAACATGTCGCTGCCCGCCTCGACCAGGTGCGCCAGCCTTTCGTCGTGGCCGGAGTGAAACGCCACCCGGTGCGGATGCTGCTTCGCCAACGAATCGAAGAACGCCACATAGCGCTCGTCCCCGCTGCCCAGGACGGCAATCCCGAAGTCACGCTCCTGCAATGCCTTCGGCAGAACGTCCATCAGCAGATCGATGCCCTTCTGGGACGCGAGCCGGGTCACCATGCCGATCAACGGACTGTCGGGCGACCGCTCGAGACGGCTGAAGGCGAGCAGTTGCTGCTTGTTGGCGCGCTTGCCTGCGAGATCTTCCGCGGAGAAATGCGCCTCGAGATAGCGGTCGTACCGGGGGTCCCACTCGCGGTAGTCGACTCCGTTCAAGATGCCCACGACCGGATTCTGGCGCGCACGCAGCGTCGCCTCCATGCCCATCCCCAGTGACGTCTCGGTGATCTCGCGCGCGTAGGTGGGGCTGACCGTCGTCACGGTATCGGCGAATTTTATGCCGGTTTTCAACGGGTTGATGACGCCGGCCTTGAGATCCGCGGCATCCAGCTGCGACTCCGCGCCCGCGAGTCCGAGATCGCCGATGAAATCCCGTGCGATGACTCCCTGGTAGCCGATGTTGTGGACGGTGAGCACCGATCTCGAGGCGGCGAACAGCGGCACCGGCGCGTAGAGAGTCTTCAGGAACAAGGGCAGGAAGCCCGTATGCCAGTCATGGCCATGAAATATATCTGGGGCAAAGCCGCGCCGCAGGCAACTCTCGACGACGGCTCGCGTGAAGAGCAGGAATCGCCGATGCTCGTCGGGATCGGTCGTGTAGATCGCCGGCCGATCGAAGAGGTCGGGACAGTCGATCAAGTAAACGGGTATCTGCGTGTCGGGCAAATTCGTGGTCCGGACGGAGAAGGCGTAGACCCGGTTGCCGACCGTCAGCCCGATGTTCTGAAGACCCAGCACCGGGTGCGTGGCCGGATGCGAGCGTCGAACGGAAGCGTACAAGGGCATGAAGGCTCGAATTTCATGTCCCAATTGCGCGAGCTCTCGTATCAATGCGCTGACAACGTCGGAAAGGCCGCCGGTCTTCGCGAACGGCATGATCTCGGAACTGAGGATGCAGACTTTGAGCGGAGCCATGGCGTCAGTTTAACAAATATGGCACCCTCCTCAGTGCGCAGAAGGCTGCCTCGACGACGCGAGGATGGGTATGCGACACGCCGCTAGAACGAACACCGGACGCTACGTCAGTCGGTTGACGAGCGGCACCCTGGCGGTAGTGATGGCGGGCGGACGCGGCGAGAGACTCAAGGCGCTCACCTTGCATCGCTGCAAGCCCGCGACGCCGTTCGGCGGCAAATTCCGCATCATCGACTTCGTGCTGTCCAACTGCGTGAATTCCGGGATCCGCCAGATCGCCGTCCTCACCCAGTACAAGGCGCAGCCGTTGATTCAGCACGTCCAGCGAGGCTGGAGCTATCTGCGCGGCGAGCTCGGCGAGTTCATCGAGCTGATTCCCGCCCAGCAGCAGATCGGCGCGCATTGGTACCGCGGCACCGCCGATTCGGTCTATCAGAATCTCGAATTCATCCGTTCGCACAACCCGACGCACGTGCTGATCCTAGCCGGCGATCACATCTACAAGATGGACTACGGTCCGATGATCGCGTATCACGAACAATGCGAGGCCGACATCACGGTCGGCGTGGTCGACGTGCC
>DASYAC010000126.1:0-3943 GCA_036501585.1 Steroidobacteraceae bacterium | reverse complement strand
GGCGAGCCCCAGGTGCGCCCCGTGCGCGCGGATCGCCGCCGCAGTCGGGGCGCGATTCTCCTCGATCATCGGATTGGGGATGCCGTTCGGGAAGCGGCCATCGGGCTCGTGGAACACCTTGATGAATTCGAAGGGCAGCCGCGGTTCCAGGCGGTCCACGATGAGGCCGGCGCCGCCGTTTCCGGCATTCACCACGATCTTCAGGGGCTTCAATTTCTCGAGCTCGACATAGGACAAGAGATGCTCGATGTAGGCGGACGAGATGTCGATGCGCTGCCGCCGGCCGCGGGCGCCCGTGTCCTTGAATCCGCCGCGCTCGGCGATCGCGCGGATGTCCTTCAGGCCGTTGTCACCCGAGATCGGCTTCGATTGTTCCCGCACGAACTTCATGCCGTTGTAGTCCGGCGGGTTGTGGCTGGCGGTGACCATGATGCCGCCGTCGTAGCGGCCGTCGAAGGTCGCAAAATACACGCCCTCCGTGCCGCAGATGCCGATGTCGAAGACGTCCGCGCCGCCCTCGGTCAGGCCGCGGCACAGTGCATCGGTGAGGCCCTCGCTCGACAATCGAATGTCGCGCCCGACCACCACGCGCTTGGCCGACAGGAACTCGGCATAGGCGCGGCCGACCCGGTAGGCCACATCGTCATTGAGCTCCGTGGGAATCCGGCCGCGAAGATCGTAGGCCTTGAAGCACGTGATCGAGCTCAAGTGCTGGTCCCTTGCCGGCCGTAATTGTCCTGAAAGCGCACGATGTCGTCCTCGCCCAGATACGACCCCGACTGCACTTCCACGATGTGCAGGTGCACCTTGCCGGGGTTCTCGATGCGATGGGTCGCGCCGATGGGTATGTAGGTGGACTCGTTCTCGGACAGGAGAAACGTCTTGTCGTTACAGGTGACGCGCGCGGTCCCCTGCACGACGATCCAATGTTCGGCGCGGTGGTGATGCATCTGCAGCGACAGCACGCCGTTCGGCTTGATGGACAGGCGCTTGACCTGAAAGCGTTCGCCCGCGTCCAGGCTGTCGTAGCTCCCCCAGGGCCTGAACACCTCGCGGTGCAAGGAGGATTCCCCGCGGCCCGATTTCTTGAGTTTCGCCACCAGATCCTTCACGTCCTGCACCCGTTCCTTGGGCGCCACCAGGATCGCATCCTTGGTCTCGACGATGACGTGGTCGTCCATTCCCACCGCCGCGACCAGCCGGCTGGTGGAATGCACGTAGCAATCGTGGGTGTCGTGTACCAGCACGTCGCCCCGGAGCACGTTGCCCTCCTCGTCCGCGGGCAGCGCGTCGAACAAGGAGGCCCAGGAGCCCACGTCGCTCCAGCCGGCATCGAGCGGCAGAACGACGGCATCACGCGTCTTCTCCATGACCGCATAGTCGATGGAATCGCTGCGGCATTTCTCGAATGCCGCCTTGTCGATCCGCACGAAATCGAGGTCGGCGGTGGCCGCCTCGAAGGCCGACTTGCTCGCCTCCAGGATGTCGGGCGCGAACGCGGCGAGCTCGGCGAGATACCGGCTCGCCTTGAACACGAACATGCCCGAGTTCCAGAAATAATCGCCGGAGGCGACGAATTGACGGGCGAGGTCCATCGGCGGCTTCTCGATGAATTCGGCCACCGGGAATGCCGGGCCGTTGCCCTCGCCGCGGCGAATGTAGCCGTAGCCGGTCTCCGGCGCGTGGGCGACGATGCCGAACGTCACCAGCTTTCCGTCCTGCGCGAGCCCCGCCGCCACGACCGCGGCCTGCCGGAACAGGTGCACGTCGCGCACCACATGATCGGCGGGAGCCACCAGGAGGACGGCGTCGGGATCGTGCTTCTGGGCCTGGAGGGCCGCGAGAGCCACCGCGGGGGCGGTATTTCTGCCGGCCGGCTCGAGCAAGATGGCGGCCGCGCGCATCGACAGGGTGCGGATCTGCTCGGCCACCGTGAACCGATGCGCTTCGTTGCACACGATCACCGGGTCGCCGGCGCCCTCGATTCCCGCCAGGCGGGCGGCGGTCTCCTGCAGCATGGTCTGCTTGCCGGCGAGCGCCAGCAGCTGTTTGGGGTACATCTCGCGGGACAGGGGCCACAACCGAGTCCCCGCACCCCCGGACAAGATCACGGGAGTCAGTTTCAAGTTATTTCTCCTCGAGAAACACCGGCCTTCAGGCCGGCGAGGGCGAGGAGGATGTCAATTGACATTCATCCTGGCGCCGCGCCCGATAGCATAGTAGCTGAACCCGGCGCGCTCCATGTGCGCCGGATCGTAGAGGTTGCGCCCGTCGAAGATCACGGGATTCTTGAGCGCCGAGCGCATGTGGTCGAAGTCGGGACTTCGGAACTCGCGCCACTCGGTGACGATCGCCAGCGCGTCCGCCCCCTCGAGCGCGTCCGGCCCGGTCTTGCACAGCACGAGGTCGGCACGATCGCCGTAGAGGCGGGCGCATTCGGCGACCGCCACGGGGTCGTACGCGCGCACGCGCGCACCCGCCGCCCAGAGCGCCTCCATCAGGACCCGGCTCGACGCCTCGCGCATGTCGTCGGTGTTCGGCTTGAAGGCGAGACCCCAGAGGGCCAGGGTCAGCCCGCGAAGATCGCCGAAATGCGCCTTGATCTTCCCGAACAGCACGGTCTTCTGGCGTTCGTTGACCGCCTCGACCGCCGTCAGCAGGCTCTCGGGATAGCCGACCTCCTCGGCCGAGCGCTTCAGCGCCTTCACGTCCTTGGGAAAACAGGAGCCGCCGTAGCCGGCGCCCGGATAGATGAACGCCGTGCCGATGCGCGGATCCGAGCCGATTCCGATGCGCACCGACTCGATGTCGGCGCCCAGCTCCTCGGCCAGATTGGCGAGCTCGTTCATGAAGCTGATCTTGGTCGCGAGCATGGCGTTTGCCGCGTACTTGGTGAGCTCGGAGGAGCGCACGTCCATGACGATCATCCGGTCGCGGTTGTGCGTGAACGGCTCGTACAGGGTGTGCATGAGATCGGCGGCGCGCGCGCTCGCGGTACCGACGATCACCCGATCCGGCTTCATGAAATCCGTGATCGCCGCCCCTTCCTTGAGAAACTCGGGATTGGAAACCGTATCGAACTCGATCGCCACCCCCCGCGCCTGAAGCGACTCGGCGACGGCGCGCTCGACCTTGTCCGCGGTGCCCACGGGCACGGTCGATTTGGTGACGACGACCTTGTACTCGGTCATGTACTCGCCGATGGTGCGCGCGACCGCGAGCACGTAACGCAGATCCGCCGACCCGTCCTCGTCCGGCGGCGTGCCCACCGCGATCAACTGGAACTGTCCGTGGTCGACGCCCTCTTTCGCGTCAGTCGTGAACGTCAGCCGGCCGGCCGCCACATTGCGCTCGACCACGGCGTCCAAGCCCGGCTCATGAATGGGCATCTCGCCCGCCTGGAGCATGTCGATTTTGCGCCGATCGACGTCCACGCACACTACGTGGTTGCCCGCGTCCGCCAGACAGGCGCCCGTGACCAAGCCCACGTAGCCTGAGCCGAAGATGGTGATTCGCATCTGTAATGTTCTGATTTAACAGGGAAAAGGTTCGAAAGCGTAGCGGTTTTGGGGGGCTAAGTAAAGCCAAAGCCGCATGGTGCGGGCCGCGCGCACCGGTGGAAGTGGTGCGGGCCGGGCGCACGGGCGCGGATGGTGCGCGTGGGGTGGTGCGCGTGGGGTGGTGCGGCCGGCGCCACGCCCGCCCCGCCCTACCTCAGCCCGGCACCCAGGGCTCCCGCTGGAGCTTGCGCTCCCAGGCGAGCGAGGAGGAGACGATGGCTTTCAACTCGTCGAACCGCGGGGCCCAGCCGAGCTCCGCGCGGATGCGCTCCGCCCGTGCGACGAGGTACGCCGGGTCGCCCGCGCGGCGCGGCTCTTCGCGGATATCGAGCGCCTTCCCGCCCACGGTCTGCACCATGCCCAGTACCTCGCGCACCGAGTAC
>DASYAC010000125.1:0-1748 GCA_036501585.1 Steroidobacteraceae bacterium | reverse complement strand
GCGGCGCTGCTCGCGTCCGGCCACTGGGAACTGGCGGCCGGCGAGGCCGCCTGCGCGGCAGCAGCGCTGCTCCTCGGTCGTTTCTCGTCGGTGACGCCGTTTACGCAGATCACCGAGATCCTGTCCGCTTTCGCGGGCACGGGGTTGGGCGTGTGGCGCTCGTTGCGCGGCGAGCGCTATCAGACCTGGACGCCGGCGGCGTCCATTCGCAAGTGACCGGCGAGGACATTCCCCATGTCAGGCCAGACCTTTCTGCACGAGAAGCGCGACTTCAACCCATCGCTCAACGGCTATCGCGGGTTTTGCGCACTGCTGGTGTTCGGTTTTCACCTGGGCAGCGCGGGCGTCGTGGCACGGCCGCACGGAGGTTGGCTCGAGGACGGGGCCACGGAGCTCTGGACGTCGCTTGCATACGGCGTCGAGATGTTCTTCATGATCTCGGGCTTCGTCATCCTGGGGAGCCTGCTGCGCCATGCGACGTTGCGCGGGTTTCTGCAGGATCGGTTCGTGCGCATCTATTCCGCCTGGGTGCCGGCGCTCGTCGCGGTCACGGCCGTATGCGTCGTGCTGCACATGAAGATGTTCGCCGGCGCGAGCGTCCCGGCCGGGCTCGGCATCTTCATCGGCAACCTGTTCTTGCTGCCGCCCCTGCTGCCCTTGCCGCTCGTCCATCAGGGCTCGTGGAGCCTCTCCTATGAGTGGGTGTTCTATCTCTCGGCCGTGGCGGGCCTCTGGCTCGTCCGACGGCGAGCCTCGCAGTCCTGGCCCATCGGGGTGTGGATCGCGCTCAGCGCCTCGTTCGTGTGCCTCTATCCCCGCTCGCTGTTCTTTCTGACCGGCGTCATCGTGTTCAGCGGCCAGGCCTGGTTCCGCCGGCACGAGCGCTGGCTGAAGGGGCCGCTGGCGAGCCTGCTGATCTTTCTCATCGCCTGGCGCCTGACGGGCGCCGACAAGTCGAGCTTGGGGGATACTCTGTTCACGTGGATCGGCAATGGCCGATGGCTCGCCGCCGTCGTCGCCTTTCTCGCCTCGCTTCATCTGTTCGCGAGCATCACGCTCGATGCGAGCCGGCAATTCGCGTTCCTCACGAGCCGGGCGTTCCAGTTCCTCGGAACGATCAGCTACAGCTTCTATCTGTGGCACGCGCTGATCATGTCCGCGACCAAGCGCGTCGCGTTGGGTTACCTTGTGCCGCGCTACGGCGCGCCGGCGGGATTCCTGTTCTTTCTGGGGTCGAGTCTTGCGCTCGGGCTCCTGGTGTCCTGGGCCTCCTGGTCGCTCTTCGAGGTCCGGCTCGCGAGGCGGGTTCGCAAGCTCTTCGTTCCGATCCCGCAGACGGCAGCCGCCGTGCAGCGCCCGCCCACGCCGCGCCCGGCCCCGAACGGCCATCGCCTGCGCTGCCTCTGGATCGCACGCTACATTCCGTATCCCCTGGATGCCGGCGCCAAGGTGTATTCCGCCAAGCTGGCCGAGTCCTTGGCGGAGGCGGGCACGACGGTGCGGTTCCTCGGTTTCGGCGATGTCCGCGCCGTGCCGGAGCGCGGCGCGAGCATCGAATGGCGGGAGGTGCCGGGGCGCAAGCGCGGGTACGCCGCCGCGGCGTTCAACTCGCTGCCGATCGCGGCGGCGACCGATGCGACCCGGGCCTACCGGACGCTCCTCGAGTCGCAGCTGCGGGAGCGCTGGGACGCCATCGTCTTCGATGGCTACGGCAGCGGATGGGCGTTGAATCGCTGCCTCGCTTATCG
>DASYAC010000124.1:0-23393 GCA_036501585.1 Steroidobacteraceae bacterium | reverse complement strand
CTCAACCGGCTTTCGGTGGAGCTGTTCGGCGGCGCACAGGTCGGGGCGAATGCGGATCAGCTGCTGACTCACACCGTTTCGGGGCTGCGGTGGTGGGAGCCCGGGCTCACCCGCCGGCGCAAGATGCACATCGACATCGGCGCCCGGATCTATGAGGTCACGAGCTCCGAGGTGGACTTGCCCGACGAGGAGCAGCGTTTGTACAGCGTATCGTTTCTCCCCGTTGCCCGCGCGGAGCCGTTGGAGACCGCCGCGAAGCGCTTGGTCCAATTGCGCCCGTCCCAATCGGCTCCCCGTAAATGACCGGCGCGGAGTCATCGGCCACGATGCTAGCCGCACCGATGAAGATTGCCTCGATGCTGGCGGCAATGGTTTTCGGTTCTCTCGCGGCCGGTTCGCCCGCAATGGGGCAAGTCTCGACCTCGACCTCGGATGATCGCATCGTGGTCAGTGCGGACGGGACGACGCTCACGGGAACCAACGGGGGCGCAGGCGCCTCGCTCGGGTGGCTGCACAACTTCGACGCCAGCAACCTTGCCGGAATTGCGGTCGAGCATCAAGGCCTCTCCGATGCGCAGTGGACGTTCGCGTCTCTCAACGGATCGACGGCCGTCGGTCCGGCCGATCAGCGCTATACCTTCTCCGCTGAAGCGCATGAGGGCGCGGGCCGCGACGGCTTGCGCGCTTTTCACTATCGAATCGAGGCGGTGGATGTCGCAGGCACGTATGACAGCAAACTGACAGCGCTGATCGAGGACCGGCGGATCGATGTGGAGACGACGCATGGGAATCTGCCGAAGGCCGGATTGACCTATTTGTGGAGTCCCCATGTCTCGACGTCCGTGGCGTATCAGTATTCAGTGAGCGGAAACCTCGGAACCCGCCTCCCATCGGGAAGAATCGACACGTATTGGGCGACGATCAACTTGTTCGGAGGGGGGGCCTGGGGACCTACCTCACCCGTCTTATTTGACGTGCCCACGGGCTTCATCTCGAAGGCGCGCCAGTTCAGAGAGGGGTATGTCGGCGCGTCCAAGCCATTTCCGAAGCTGCGCAGCACCTTGACGATCGTGGCGGATTACGAGGATCTGTCCGGCAGCAAAAAAACCTCCCTGACCCTCAGCTATATCTTCCACGTAGGCGGCTAGGGGTGGCAGGTGAAGTCGTTCTTCCGCAACTTCGAGTACGTGCCCACGATGTTGGTTCTTGCCATCGTGCTGAGCGCCGGCGGCCGTCTGATCTACTTGAGCGCCCAGCGTCACGCCGCGCTCGCTCGTGTGACCGCGGCCGGGGTCGGGAGCGCCTACGCGAAGAAGATTGCACCGTCCCTGCAGTCCCTGTTCTCCGTTGCCGGCCGGCAAGCGGCGTCGGCCGACGAGGTCGTGGCGTCCGGCGCCGACCCATCCGCCTCGCCGGTGTCTCGAGACGCGAAGACCTTTTGGATGACTGCCGATGATCGGGTGCTGAGCGCGCCCAGCTCCGAGGCTGAGATCGCGAGCGGAATCGCGAGCGAGTGGAAATCGGCGGAGAGCGGCCACGCACTGCCGTCATCCGCGGTTCTTGGTCCGATGCGTCTGGGCAGCGAATGGTTGATTGCCATCCGCGCGCCGGTCCCCGCGGAGGATGCCCGCGCCGCCTCGAGCGCGGCGCGATGGTCGGTGGCCTATGCCGACTTGGACGATCTCATTGCCGATGCGCATCTGGGACGACTGGTCGATGCCGGCTACGATTTTCAACTCTCGCAAATCGAGCCGCGCAGCGCAACGCCGCGAGTTTTCGTCAGCTCGAGCACCGATCCGCTCGCCGACACGGTGCGCACCCGGCTCGCGTTGCCTGCGCCGGCCGCCGTATCGGGAAGCTATCTGGAGCTGGCCATCCGGCCGCGTGCAGGCTGGTTTCCCTCGGGCCTGCTCGTGTCGGAGGTCGCGCTTCTGGCGTTTTTGAGCTGGCTCCTCGCCTTCGGCACTCACGAAATGGGCCACGCGCTGCAGCGCGCACGCGAGGCTTTGGCGGCCTCGCGCCGCCGTGTGCATTCGATCAGTCAGCAGCTTGCCGCGGAAATACAGCAGCGGCTGAATCTCCAGGAGACCTTCGATCACGCGCGCTATCACGATACCTTCACCGGACTGCCGAACCGGCGCTACTTCATGGATCGGCTCGACCGGGCGCTGCGCGAGGTGCGCAAGAAGCGCCGCCGTCGCGTCGCGGTCGTCATCGTGGATATATCCCGGTTCCAGCTCATCAATCACCTGCTCGGCCACACGGCGGGCGATGATCTGATGGCGCAGGTTGCCCGGCGCTTCGAGGGAAGCATGTCCGCAGTCGAAGGAACGCTCGCACGCTGGGGGGGCGACCAATTCGCCGTGTTGCTGCCGGATGTGGCCTCCTCGGAGGCCGCCGTCGAGCTGGCCGACAGGCTGCAGGAGCAACTGCGTTCGCCCTTCAATTTACGCCGCCATCAGCTGAGCGTCTCGGCGACCCTCGGGGTCGCTTGTACGGATTCGGGACGAGAGCGCGCCGAAGAGGTCGCGCGCGAGGCGGATATCGCCCTGTCGGTGGCGAAGCGCCAGGAAACCACCAAGGCGATCCTCTATGCACCGACGATGGGCGGCCAGGCCGCCAATCTCGTGAGCCTGGACGCCGACTTGCACGTCGCCTTGCAGAAGCAGCAATTGCATCTGATGTTCCAGCCGATCGTCGATCTCAGGACCTCGACGATGGTGGGCGCCGAGGCTTTGCTGCGCTGGCGACATCCGGTGGAGGGCCTGCTCACTCCCGATCGGTTCCTGCGCAACGCGGAGGAAGCGGGTCTGATGATCCCGATCACGCGCTGGGTCATTCAAACAGCGATCGAGGTCGCGGTGGGTTGGCGCCGGCAGCTGCCCGCGGACCAGAAGTTCTACATCAGCGTCAATCTCTCGCCGTCGGCGGTGCGCGATCCCGTTCTCGGCAACTTCGTCGCGAGCTTGCTGCAGGAGAAGAAGCTGCTGCCGGCGTCTCTGAAATTCGAGCTGACCGAGTCCGCGCTCGTCGGCAATGTCGCAGCGACACGAGAGAATCTCACCCAGCTGCACGACATGGGCGTGCAGTTGATGCTGGACGACTTCGGTACCGGCTATTCATCGCTGAGCAACCTGCAGCTGTTTCCCTTCGATCACGTGAAGATCGATTGCCCCTTCGTCGACAGCCGGGGGGTGTTTCAAGCGAACATGAGCATGGTGGCTGCGATGATCCAGCTCGCAGGCAGTCTGGATCTCACGCCGATTGCGGAAATCGTCGAGGGCGAAGCGGCCGCGGCATCGCTCAAGGCAATGGGCTGTCGGTACGGTCAGGGATATTTTTTCTGCGCGCCCGTCGAGGCGGAAGCCGCGCTGCAGACGCTGCGCAGCCAGGTTTCCGTCGCGCCGGCGCAATCGACATCGACCACGGTGATCACCAGCCCGCCCGCCCGGGACGGATCGCAGACTCTCATCATGCGCCGTTTGAAGGATCCCTCGGTACGGGAGCCGTCCGCCTCCGAAACCGTGATCATCCGTCCGCTGGAGGCGGCTGGTTCGCGTGCGGTCATCATCGGCGCGGGGCGGGATCCCGCCAAACCAGCCCCCGGCACGGAGGATACCCGGGTGGTTCGTGCGGCGGAGGAGACCGTGGTGGTTCGCAGGGCGGAGGATACTCTGGTGGTTCGTACGGCGGAGGATACCCGGGTGGTTCGTGCGGCGGAGGATACCATGGTGGTTCGCAGGGCGGAGGAGGAGACCATGGTAATTCGCAAGGTGGAGGAGAAGGACACCAAGGTGGTTCGCAAGGTGGAGGAGAACGACACCAAGGTGGTTCGCAAGGTGGACGAGAAGGACACCAAGGTGGTTCGCAAGGTGGACGAGACCAAGGTGGCCCGCAAGGCGGAGGAGGACACGTCCTCGACCGTCATGATGCCGGCGGAAATGATCGGTCGGCCGTTCCGCGAGGACGAGGACGACGAAGACGACGACGAGGAATGAACGCCGCTCTATTCCACGGTCACCGATTTGGCGAGATTTCGCGGTTTGTCGATATCGCGCCCCTTCCGCAACGCCACGTGATAGGCGAGCAGCTGCAGGGGGAGATTCAGCAGGATCGGGTCGAGCTCCGGGACGGACATGGGTACTTCGAACGACCCGTCCAGGGTCACCGGCATCTCGCCCGGATGCGTTATCGCCACGACGGGGCCGCGTCGAGCCCGGATCTCCTCGATCGTCGAGATATTCTTTCGAAACAGATCATCCCGCGGCAGGACGATCAGGGTCGGTGTTTCCGCCGATATCAGCGCCAGCGGTCCGTGCTTGAGCTCCGAGGCCGCATAGGCTTCGGCGTGCAAATAGCTCACCTCCTTGAGCTTCAGCGCCCCCTCCATCGCCACGGCATGGCCGCTCGCGCGTCCGATGAAATAGGCATGCTCGCAGCGCTCGAAGTGTGCCGCCAACCCGCTGATTTCCTCATCGCGGGCGAGGATCTGCTCGAGTTGTCCGGGCAACTGGTCGAATGCGTCCAGCAGCCGGTTCCCGCGCGCGGTCGATAGATCGCGGATGCGTCCCAGATGAAGCGCCAGTAGCGCGAACGCGACCGCGGTACAGGTGAAGGTCTTGGTCGATACGACGGCGATCTCCGGCCCGGCGTGGATGTAGATGCCGCGGCCGCACTCCCGCGCGATGGTGCTGCCGACGGCGTTGACGATGCCCAGCACCCGCCCTCCCTTGCGCTTGATCTCCTGGACGGCGGCGAGCGTGTCGAAAGTCTCGCCCGATTGGCTGACTGCGATATACAGCGTGTCCTGTTCGATCACCGGATTGCGGTAGCGAAATTCAGAAGCCGGCTCGGCGTGCGCCGGAATGCGCACGAGCTGTTCGATCAATTGCGCACCGAGACAGCCCGCGATATACGCCGAACCGCAGCCGAGAATCTTGATTCTGCGCATCTCGAGCAGCTCGCGTGCGGCGAATTCCACACCGCCCAGATGGCTGGTTTGAAAGCGGCGCTCCAGCCGGCCGCTCAGCGTGCGGCGTACCGCCTCGGGTTGCTCGGCGATCTCCTTGCGCATGTGGTGCGCGAAGTCGCCCTTCTCCAGGGTTTCGCTGGACCAGGCTATCGTCAGCGGTGTTTTGACGGTCAGACCGCCGTCAATGGTCGAGGTCTCGAAGCCGTCGGCGCGCACCACGGCAATCTCGCCGTCGTCGAGATGCACGACGTTTCGAGTATGACGCACGAACGCCGCGGCGTCGGATGCGAAGAACATCTCATGCTCGCCGATCCCGAGCACGACGGGACTCCCGTTGCGTGCGACCACCAGGGACTCGGGCCGGGCCGCATCCAGCACCGCGAGACCATAGGTTCCCACCACCATTCGCAGCGCGGCGCGGACTGCCGCGTCGAGAGATCCTTCGGAAATGGACGCGATCAGATGGACGAGAACCTCTGAATCCGTATCCGAACGAAACGCCACGCCGTCGGCCTGCAATCGTGTGCGCAACGCCCCGGCATTCTCGATGATGCCGTTGTGAATGACGGCGAATCGATCGGCGGAGTCGCAATGCGGGTGGGCATTGCGATCGCTTGGTTCGCCATGGGTGGCCCATCGCGTGTGGGCGATGCCGGGGCTCCCCTTGAATCGTGCGGCCAATCTGCTTTGCAGATCACGGACTCTGCCCTGGCATTTGTTCACGCGAAGTGTGCCGGCGTGGCTCACCGCTATGCCTGCCGAGTCGTAGCCGCGGTATTCCAGCCGCTGCAGACCTTCCATCAATATGGGCACGGCATTGCGCTTGCCTATGTATCCCACGATTCCACACATGGCGTATCAGCCTCTAGCCATAGACGATTCGTCGGATCTGGCGCTCCGAGTAGAGCGGCGCCCGGAAGCGCCGCTGGGCGGCTT
The DNA here is from genome assembly GCA_036501585.1 of Steroidobacteraceae bacterium. GTDB lineage: Bacteria > Pseudomonadota > Gammaproteobacteria > Steroidobacterales > Steroidobacteraceae > Bog-1198. The sequence continues at coordinate 17,485 of DASYAC010000124.1, read as the reverse complement.
CCTGGCAGACCCGCGGAAAGATCTCGGAATTGGGGTGGCCCTGCTGCTGCAGCTCCCGATGCCTCCGACGGACGAATTCCTCGGCCGACTCGTCGAAGAAGGCCACCACGTCTTCCACCAGGCGGGTGAGTTGGCCGAGCGTCAGGCCGCTCGTGCGTCCGAGATAGGCGAGGAGGGCATGAAGATCGGGCGTGTCCGACATGCCTTCAGTATGCCTGCATGAGGCAGAAATTAGAAATCCTGCCCGATTTCGGGCAGGATTATGGAATATCGACGGACCTCATAGGCGTACGACGTGTGGCGCGTGTGGCGCGTGTGGCGCGTGTGGCGCGTGCGGTGCGTGCGGCGTGTGCGGCTGTGGCCGGCGCGGCTGGTTCAGGCGGTGTTGCCCGCGTCCACCGTGAGCACGATCCCGGTGATATTGCGGCCGCCCGAACCCAGCAGAAATTCGACGCTTTGCGCCACATCGTCGGCGTCCGCCATGCGCTTGAGCGCGCTGCGCCGGGCGATCCGATCACGCTGCGAGTCGGTCAACTCGTTGGTCATGGCGGTGTCGATGAACCCGGGGGCGATGGCGTTCACGGTGATGCCGAGCGGGCCCAGCTCGCGCGCCAGGGAGCGCGTGAAGCCGACCAGCGAGGCCTTGGTCGCACTGTAGACCGACAGGCCGCTATAGCCCGTCGCGGCGACGATGGATGCGATATTGACGATGCGTCCGCTGCGCTCGCTCATCATCATGCGGGCGACGTACTTGGTGAGCACGATCGGCGAGATGGTGTTCAACCGGATCAGCCGGTCGATATCGGCGTCGCGCATGGTGCTCAGCAGCCCGCTGGTACCGAGTCCGGCGTTGTTGATCAGCCCGTAAATGGGGCCAAAATCGGCGCGCACCGAGCGGACCAGTGGCTTGATTTGAGCCACGTCGGAAAGATCGCACGCGCGAAACTCTATCGCGCCCCGGCGCGCGTCGCGCGCGGCCGCGGCCGCCGCATCGAGCTCCTCGCTCGTCTTGCGGGCGACGGCGATCACCCGGTAGCTGCTTGCTGCCAGCATGCGGGTCATCGCAAGGCCGAGCCCCCGGCTGCCGCCGGTCACCACGACGTTACGCACCGGGACGCACCAGCTTCCCGGCGGCGGTGAGCTTCAGTGCCTGAACGAAGCTCAGGCGGGCGGGTACTTTGTGGGCGGGCAGGACGCGCCGGCATGCCTCCAGAAGGTCGTTCTTGATGTGCTCGGCCTGCGGCGCATCGAGGGCCGCGCTCACCGAGTCCTCGAGCACCACTTCGGCGATCACGATGGCGCCGGTAATCGGACTGCGCTTCGGGCTGACGAGGGACATGCGGACCCGCGGATCCGCGTTCAACACGCCCTCGACTTCCTCCGGGTATACCTTCATCCCGCCGACGTTGATGACGCCGCCTTTGCGCCCTCGAAAGTAGTAGCGGCCGTTCTCGAGCTCGACCAGATCGCCGGTGTCGACGAATCCATCATCGCTCGCCAGCTCGCGGGCCGCCGGGCCGAGGTATCGTGCGGCAGTCCGGCGCGATCGAATCCGCAGCGTGCCGTCCTGTACCTTCATCTCGATGCCGTCACGCGGCGCATCGATGTACTCGGCCGGGAATCCCGCGCGGCCGTCATTCACATCGAACGCGACGCCGGCCTCGGTCGAGGCGAACGCATGGGCGATCTTGGCGTCCGGATAGGTATGACGGAGCTGGTCGAGCAGCACCTGGTCCGCGACCTCGCCGGACAAGCGCACGTACAGGGGCCTCAGGACATGCGCCACGCCGGTCATCAGCGCACGGCGCCAATGCGAGGGGGTGCCGGATATATGGGTCACCCCGTATTCGGCGGCGCGAGCCAGAAAATCCGCGGTCGACTCGCCGGAGCTCGACAGCACCAGCGGTACCCCGCCGAGCACGGCACGCAGGTAGATCTGCAGGCCGCCATAGCGGCGAATATCGTAGAACGTGCTCCACACCATCCCCGATGCGGGCGGCTGCCGGGGCAATGCGCCCGCGAGGCTCGACAACGTGTGCGCGACCAGCTTGGGGCCCCCCGTCGTGCCGGAGGTGAGGAGGATCCATTCCGTCACGAGCGTCGGCTGCCGATCGACGGTGCCGGGCACGGGCGAGGGGTCGAGGTCCGGCAGCTGCAAGCCCGTTCCCGCGACCGTGGCGACCTCGGACAGGGTCTCGGGACTCAGATCGGGGGTGCACAAGACCAGGCGCCGCGCGATGCCGTCGAGCTCGAGAAGCGCGATGGCGGTGCTCAGCTGCTCGCGCATGACGAGGAGTATCGAGCGCCCACGGAACGATTCGACCCGGCCGCCGAGGCAGGAGGCGTCGGAAAGACGGGACAGCGCCACGGAGATCCCCGGGGCGTGAAATGCGCCGCGGCCGTTCGCGCCTCGAGCCGCCACCGTTTCCCACAGAGATGTCATGATGTTAGCTTAGCCATTCCCAGGTCCGGGTGGCAAAGGAATACCCCGGTAAAGTGCCGATCCATTCTCAGTTCACGCCGCTCGGTGCCGCCGCGCCGAATCCGGCGACCCTCTCGACTGCCTTCTCCGAGCTTTTCCCGCGGGGAGTCGTGGCGGCAGAATTGCGGACGCCGGGAGACGCATCGCTCCTGTATCCCGAGGAGGCGGTCAGCGTCGTCAAAGCGCTGCCGAAACGAGTGGGCGAGTTCGCCGCCGGGCGGCTCTGCGCGCGCCGCGCGCTCGCCGAGTTCGGCATCACCGGCGTCCCGCTGACCATGGCGCCCGATCGCGCGCCCGTCTGGCCCGAGTCGATGGTGGGCAGCATCACCCATACCCGGGGACTCTGCGCCGCGGTGGTTGCCGAGCGGCGTCGTTTCGCCTCGCTCGGTCTCGATGTGGAAGTGGCGGGCGATGTGAAACGGGATCTGTGGCGGCATATCTGCGTAGCCGCCGAATCGGCGTGGCTCGAGTCTCTGCCGGAGCCTGACCGGGCGTCCGCGGCGACGCTCATCTTTTCGGCCAAGGAGGCATTCTACAAATGCCAGTATGCGGTCACGCAGGAACGGCTGAATTTCAGCGATCTTCACGCGAGGCTGGCCGAACCGGGCGAGGTCGGCCGGAGCGGTCGGGGGGGGACCGTCCTCATCACCCCGACGCGGCCCCTCTCGATCGCGACGAGCGCCTCGGCGACCTTCCACGGCCGCTATCGCATCCACGATCCCTATGTCTCGGTCGCCCTGTATCTGCCCGCCGCCGCGGCGCTCATCGTCAATACGCCTTGTCGTCGCGAAATACCTTGACCACCGTCAGGAGAATGATCTTGATATCGAGCATCGGCGTCCAGCGCCGGAGGTAATCGAGGTCGTAGTTGACGCGCGCCTCCATCTCCTCGAGCTGCGAGGTCTCGCCGCGACAGCCGTTCACCTGCGCGAGCCCCGTGATCCCGGGCAGCACCTTGTGCCGGACCATGTATCCCTTGATGAGCTTTCGGTATTCCTCGTTATGGGCCACCGCGTGCGGGCGCGGCCCGACCAGGCTCATGCGGCCCTGGAGCACGTTGATGAGCTGCGGCAGCTCGTCGAGCGAGGAGCGGCGAAGCACGCCCCCGATGCGCGTGATCCGGTGATCGGTCTTCGAGGCCTGACGGATCTGCTCGCCGTCCTCGGTCACGACCATGGTGCGGAACTTGTAGACTGCGATCTCCCGTCCGTCGAGCCCGTAGCGGCGCTGCTTGAAGATGACGGGACCCGGGGAAGACACCTTCACCGCCACCGCGACCAGGGCGAGGAGCGGCAGGAGCAGCAGGAGGATACCCACCGACAGCACGATGTCGGTCAGCCGTTTGGCCACCCCGCGGTAGCCGTAGAACGGCGTCTCGCACATGGCGACCACCGGGATGCCCTGGATCTCGCCGGAACGCGCCTGAATGAGATCGAAGACGAAGATGTCCGGCACGTAATAGATCGAGGCGGTGGTATCGCGCAGGTCGTCCAGGAGATTCATGACGCGCTTCACGTGGCGGATGGGGAGCGCGATGAAAATCACGTCGGTACGATGCTCCTTGACGTAGGCGCCGAGATCCGCCAGCGGTCCGATGAGCTCGGCATCGGCCTCCATGCCGAGCCGGTCGGTGCTTCGATCGTCGAAGAAGCCCGCCACTTCGAGCCGCATGCCCGGATTTTTCTTCAGCCGCCGCGCGAGCTCCAGGCTCGAGCCGTTGTAGCCCGCGATGATGGCGGTGCGCGCCTCGAATGCGTTCATCAGGAAGCGGCGCATGAACTCCTGCATCGCCAGCGTCGCCACGATCAGCACCACCGGGGTGGCCGCCGCCCAGGTGAGAAATACCCGGCGCGGGTAGTATTCAAGCGGCGATTTGGTCACGTAGGCGATCCCGAGGAGCACCGCGAGGATCAGAAACCACCGGAGCAGCACGTCGACCACCGCGGATACGCGCGGCGAGGTCAATTGGGCGGTGACTTCGCGCGGCGGCTGGATCAGCACGAGACAGACCACCGCGACGACCACGATCCCGGAGGAGCGCGGATCGACCTTGCTGCCGAACGCGAGGATGGTCGCATAGAGCGAAGCGATGGCGACGATGGCGGGCAGCACCGCTTGCGCACCCGTCAGCAACGCGATCAAGAGGCCTTGTCGGAATTGAACCGGCTGGGTCATCTCACTCGAGCCGCCATATTTGTTCCGGGGCTCTTCGAGCGTGACGGAAGTACGACAAAATTAGGACTCATTATCGGTCAAATTGCACCGGTGCGACGTGATACAGATTCACAATTGTTAAATAGTCTGACGCCAATGTTATTCTAGTGTTGCATGACAAAGGTTCCATTACTCGATCTTAAGGCGCAGTACGCAGAGATTCGCGCCGAAGTCCTCCCCGTCATCGAAAGTGTCTGCGCCGGCCAACAATTCATCCTGGGGGAGCACGTGCGTGCCCTGGAAGCCGAGCTGGCGCAATACTGCGGTGCATCGGCGGGCGTCGGCGTGTCCTCGGGCACCGACGCGCTGCTCCTGGCCCTGATGGCGTTCGGGATAGGCGCGGGCGATGAGGTGATCACCTCGCCGTTCACCTTCTTCGCCACGGCGGGCACGATCGCCCGCACCGGGGCGAGGCCCGTGTTCTGCGACATCGATCCCGAGAATTTCAATCTGTCGCCGGCGGCCGTCGAGTCGTTCATCGAACGGCAATGCCGCGTGGAAGGGGGCGACCTCGTCCATCGGTCGACCGGCGGCCGAATCCGCGCCCTCATGCCCGTTCACCTGTACGGGCAGGCGGCGGACATGGACTCCTTCATGGGCATCGCCCGGCGCTACCGCTTGCGCGTCATCGAAGACGCCGCCCAGGCCATCGGTACCGAGGATGCGAACGGCGCCCGCGTCGGATCGATCGGCGACATCGGATGTTTCTCGTTTTTCCCGAGCAAGAATCTCGGCGCGTTCGGCGACGCCGGATTGTGTACCGCCAACGATCCGGAGCTCGCCGAGCTTCTGCGCGTGCTCCGCGTCCACGGCGGCAAGCCCAAGTATTTCCATGCGCTGATCGGCGGCAATTTTCGGATCGACGAGCTGCAGGCGGCGATCCTGCGCGTGAAGTTGAGGCGTCTCGATGCATGGACCGAGGCACGCCGGCGAAACGCCGCCTACTATACGGCGGCCTTCGAGACCGCAGGACTCGCACCTCTCGTCGTCACGCCGCGTGCGGCCGCCCGCGGCCGCCACATCTTCAATCAATACGTGATCCGCGCCGAGCGCCGCGACGCACTTCGCGCCGCGCTCACCGATCGAGGCATCGGAACGGAGATTTATTACCCTGTGCCGCTGCATCTGCAGCAGTGCTTTGCCCATCTGGGGTACGCCCGCGGCGATTTCCCCGAATCCGAGCGTGCAGCCGGTGAGACGCTGGCGCTGCCGATATATCCGGAGCTCTCGGAAGCGCAGCTCGCCGCAGTGGCCGCCGGCGTCGCCGAGTTCTACGGCTGACCCCGGGAACCTGCCGGACTCAGGTCTTCTTGAAGTCGTCCGGCTGCAGCTGGTGGCGCGAGAGGAGCTTGTAGAAATCCGTCCGGTTGCGCTTGGCTAGCCGCGCCGCCTGACTCACGTTGCCCGTGGTGATCTGCAGGATCTGCGAGAGGTAGTTGCGCGTGAATTCATCGCGTGCCTCGTCGAACGAGGGCAGGCGCGTCGGGTTCCCGCCGAGCGACTGCTGAACGAGCTCGGCGGTGATGATGGCGCCGTGCGACAGCGCCACGTTCTGCCGGACGACGTTGTGGAGCTGGCGTACGTTGCCCGGCCATTCCGCCGTGGCGAGGAGCTCGACGGCCTCCGGCGCGTAGATCTTTCTCTGGCCGCTCTCCTTGGCGATCTGTTCGAGGAAATGCGCGACCAGGAGCGGGATGTCCTCGCGCCGCCGGCCGAGCGCCGGCACCTCGATGTGCACCACGTTCAAGCGGTAATAAAGATCCTCGCGAAATTGACCGCCCACCATCAACTGGTGCAGATCCCGGTGGGTGGAGGAGATCACACGCACATTCACGGCGACCGGCTCGGGGCCGCCCACCGGCCGGATCTGGTTTTCCTGCAAGACACGAAGCAGCTTCACCTGGAGCCGCATCGGCATGTCGCCCACCTCGTCGAGCAGCAGCGTCCCGCCCTCGACGGTTTCGAAGACTCCTTTTTGCGCGCGAGTCGCGCCCGGAATCGCGCCTTTCTCGTGCCCGAAGAGCTCCGACTCGAGCAAATTCTCGGCCATGGCGCTGCAGTTGATGCAGGCGAACGGCTTGTGACGGCGCGGACTCGCCTCATGGATGGCGCGCGCGAGCACTTCCTTGCCGGTTCCGCTCTCGCCCGTGATCAGCACCCGGGCATCGGTGCCGGCGACCATGTTGGCCTGCGCCAGCTTGTCTTCCATGAGCTGATTGCGGGTGACGATATTGGCCCGCCAGTCTTCGGCGACGTGGGCGAAGCCTGAAACCTTGAGCGCCTTCTGAACGTTGTCGAGCAGATCCTGCTTGTCGACCGGCTTGGTCAAAAAGCCGAACGCACCGCTCTGGGTGGCATGCACGGCATCGGGAATCGTGCCATGCGCCGTAAGGATGATGACCTTGAGTCCCGGCCAGCGGCTCTGCAGCTCCTTCAGGAGACCGATCCCGTCCATCTGGTCCATGCGCAGGTCCGTGATCACCAGGTCAGGCCGGAATCGCGTGCAGGCGGCGAGGGCGGCCGCGGCGCTTTCCACCGCCTCGACCTCGTAGTTCTCGGCCCGCAGCCGGATGGTCAGGAGGCGCAACAGGCCGGGGTCGTCGTCGACCACCAGGATCCGCGCCTTGCGTTTCTGCGTGGCGGAGGTGTCGCGCGGGCTGGGCTGCAGACCGAAGGACAGGGGTGTGGTCGAAGCGATCGAATAGGCATTCATTGATTTTTCTCCGGTGGCCTCATTGCGGGTGGCCTCATCGCGACATCAGGGCGTGTGAGGCGGCTCGTTCGCGCCGCGCTCGTTAATGGACCGCTCGATATGCGTAACCGCCTCGAGCTTGGCGTGAGCCTCCTCGAGCGCCTTGCGCAATCGGGCGTTCTCATCCGATTCGGCCTGCAGCCGGTGGTTGATGGCCTGCAGCTTGTCTTTGGAATCATGCAGCGCCTCATCCCGCAGCCGTTGATTTTCGGCCTGTAAAACCAATCGCTGATCGACCTCTTGAAGCTCCACAAGGGCCAGTAGGCGCTCATCCGGGAGCAGAGTTTCAGGCCTCGCCAGGAGTTCCGACAACTGTCGCTGTGCGGCGACGGGATCGGACCCGCTATGACCAGGAATCGCCAGGGCGAGGGCGTATCTGAGCCGGTTGCTGGTGGTCGGTGAGAGCGAGGCGGCATCCTTGGCGGACTGGAAGAGCTCCGCCTGGCGGGCCGGGTCCCCCTTCGGCAGGGCGCTCATCAGGTCGAGCAGGGGCGTAATGGCGCCGGATTCGGGCGGCTGCTGGGGCTCGGAGGGCGGAGGCGCCTTCGCGCCCGAGGAGCCGCCCAGCGCCGCGCACCCGCAGAGGGCGCAGAGGGTCAGGGCGGCGAGGATGGAGCGTTGCAGCTTATGCCGCATGAGCCTTTTCACGGGAGGCGGGCGTCGAATGGCGCAAGGGGACGCGGACGCGAAAAAGCGCCCCGCCGGTGGCCGCTTCGAGGATCTCAATGCTGCCGCCGTGTGCATTGACGAATTCGGTCACCACGGAGAGTCCGATCCCGGTGCCTTTGACGTGGCCGCCCTGGGGTGTTTTGCCCTGGTAGAAGGCCTCGAAGATGCGGTTGCGCTCCTCGACCGGAATCCCGGGCCCCGAATCCATGACGTCGAGCACCAGCTGATCGCGCTCGCTCCTGGCATGGATGGAGATGGTGCCGCCGCGAGGTGTGAATTTGATCGCATTCGACAATAAATTGTCCAGGATGAGACGTATTTTGCCGCGGTCGGCGAGCGGCGTGAGATCCTCCACCTGCACATCGAGGCGCACGCGCTGACCGACCAGGGTGAGCTGCTGGTTCTCCAGAACCGACTTGATCAGCGGGCGCAGCTTGAACTCGGAGACCTCCAGGCCCACGCTCTTGGCCTGCCAGGCGCTGAACGACAGCAGGTTTTCGATCAGCCGCTGCAGCTTCATGCCGTTCTCCCGCAAAATCCCAGCCACCTCGCGTTGTGCGCTTTGCAGCTCACCGACTGCGCCGTCCATCAATAGTTCGGTTCCCTCGCGAATATTCGCGAGAGGCGTCTTCAGTTCATGCGACATGTGTCGCAAGAATCGATTCTTCTCCTGGGCGAGCTCGAGAAGCCGCAGGCGCAGCCATTCGAGCTGCGCCGCCAGGCGCTCGAGATCCGCGGGACCCCGGATGACGATGGGCCGCGAGAACGTGCCGCGGCCGAGCTCGCTGATCGAGCGGTCGATGGCGCGGATGGGTCTGCCGAAGAGATAGGTGAACACCCCGACGACGGCGAGGGTCATCGGCACGAGCAGGAGCGTGCGCCAGAACAGATTTCGCTGTGCGAGCTCGGCCGAATTCTGCAGGGCGGTGAGGTCGTGATCGATCTGGCCGCTGACGCGGCTCGAGATCCGGGTCGCCAGATCCGACATCTGCGAATAGGAGCTCACCAGATCGGTCATGCGCGCCGAGCTCGGCGGCGCCGACTTGATTTCCTCCCACGCATGCTCGGCGTCGGTTTTGAGCTCGTGCACCTGGGCCTGCGCCTGCGAATCGAGCGGCAGCGTGAGCAGCTCATCGAGCGTGTTCTCGAGCAGGAGGTGATTGCGGGCGTACGCTTCCAGGAGCTCGTTGTTCGGAAGGATCTGGTAAAGCCGTGCGGTGCGCTCGAGCGAGGCGATCTCGACGAACATGCGCTGGTTGTTGCGGGTGCCCTGGACGCCGCGCACCACCAATTGCTCGCTGCGGCTCGACATCCGGTTCATCTGCACGGCGGCGTTGACGATGGCGAACAGGAGCGGCGCCGCGACGATCGTGAAGCCGATCAGCATGAGGCCGCTCAGTGACTTGGGTCGGGGCAATCGCATGGCGGGCATTCTAGCTTAAGGGGGCCGCCGCGGAGCGACGGCATCATATCTGTAGAATTCCCGCCATGACCATCGAAGCACCCTATTCAGAGCTCTCGCCCGAGGCCGTTTTGGACGCGATCGAGGCGGTCGGGTTCCGCTGCGACGGGCGCGTGCTGGCGCTCAACAGCTACGAAAATCGGGTCTATCAAGTCGGGGTCGAGGACTCGGATCCCGTGGTCGCGAAGTTCTACCGTCCGGGGCGCTGGAGCGATGCGTCGATCCGCGAAGAGCATGCGTTCGCCGCCGAGCTCACCGCCCAGGAGATTCCCGTGGTGGCGCCCCTCTCCCGAGAGGGTGAGACGCTGCACTTTCACGGCGGCTATCGCTATGCCGTGTTTCCGCGCCGGGGCGGACGCTGGCCCGAGCTCGGAACTCCGGACGAGCGGGAGTGGGTGGGACGGTTTCTGGGCCGAATTCATGCGGTGGGACGCGCGGCGGCCTTCCGGGAGCGGCCGGTGCTCAGCATCCACGATCTCGGGCGGGGAGCGCGCGACTTCGTGCTCGAGGGCGATTGGATGCCCGATTACCTCGCCGACAAATATGCCGATCTCACCGAGACGCTTCTCGAGGAGGTGGAGGATCGAGCCCGCGGCTGGCGAGGCGCCGCGACCGGGCGCATCCTCGGGGATTGTCACCGCGGCAATATCCTGTGGACCGAGGCGGGTCCGCATTTCGTGGATCTCGACGACTGCGTGAGCGGGCCGGCGATCCAGGACCTTTGGATGCTGATCGCGGGGAGCCGCGAGGAGATGGCGGTGGAGCTGGCCGACCTCTTGCGGGGCTACGAGCAGTTTCTACCCTTCAATCGGCGCGAGGTGGCCTTGATCGAGCCGCTGCGGGCGCTGCGCATGATCCACTATTCGGCCTGGCTTGCGCGGCGCTGGGACGATCCCGCCTTCCCGCAGGCCTTTCCCTGGTTTGCCGCTCCCCGCTATTGGGAGGAACATTATCGGGCGCTCGAGGATCAGCTCGCCCAAGTGCGGGAGCCGGTACTCGAGTTGTGAACGCGGTCGTGTTTGGGGATCATCCCCTGAAGGATCATAGGCAGCACATGAAACTCAGAACCCTCACCCTGTGTGCCCTGGTGCTGGCGGCCGGCTGTCAACGCGAGTCCGGGGATGCCCAACGTCCGAATCCCGCCGTTCGCAAGAAGGCACCCGTTGCGGCGCAGCGTGGGCCGACCGCGGCGGAGCTGACCGCCGGGATGGTCGAAGCGGCGACCCAGGGAAAGTCGCAGGCTCCGGTCGGATTGAAGTTCGATCTTCTGCAGAGGCCCGTGCAGGGCGTACCGCTGGAAATCGCGGTCGCACTGCTTCCCGGAGAGCCGGCGGAACCCGCGACCGTCGAGGTGAGTGCGCCCGAGAGTCTTCAGGTGCCCGCGGCCGACTCGAAGTTCGAGTTCGCCTCGGTGGAGCCCGATCAGGCCTATCGCCGGAGCATCCGGCTCACCCCCACCTCGGAAGGCGTCTTCCTGCTGACCCTGACCGTGAATCTGAAGCATGACCAGATGGCGGATACCCGGGTGTTCTCGGTGCCGATCATCGTCGCGGGCAGTGCCTCCGCCGCGCCCGCATCGTCCGGGAACCCGCCGCCTCCTCCGGCATCGCCCACCGGCTGACGGCATTCGGGCGGAAAAACGCGGCAGGAGGGCCGCTTTTGGCCTACAATGGGCGGTTTCGTCCTCACGCTTCAAGGTCCGCCGTGACGCCCAAGCTCCGCAACATCGCCATCATCGCGCACGTCGATCACGGGAAGACCACCCTCGTCGATCAGCTCCTGCGCCAATCGGGTACGCTCGATGCCCGCAAGGACCTGCAGGAGCGGGTGATGGACTCCAACGTGCTCGAGCGCGAACGAGGCATCACCATCCTCGCCAAGAACACTGCGATCACCTGGGGCGATTATCGGATCAACATCGTCGATACGCCGGGACACGCGGATTTCGGCGGCGAGGTCGAGCGGGTGCTCGCCATGGTCGATTGCGTGCTCCTGCTGGTCGATGCCGTCGACGGCCCCATGCCGCAGACGCGATTCGTCACCCAAAAAGCGTTCAAGCACGGCCTCAGGCCCATCGTCGTGATCAACAAGATCGACCGCGACGAGGCGCGCCCGGGCTGGGTCCTCGATCAGACCTTCGATTTGTTCGACCGGCTCGGCGCCACCGACGAGCAATTGGACTTCCCCGTCATCTATGCCTCGGCGCTGCGCGGTTTCGCGGGCCTCGAGTCGACGGTGCGCGAGGGCGACATGCAGCCCCTGTTCAAGACCATCGTCGAGCACTGCCCGCCGCCGGATGTCGACGTGGACGGTCCGCTGCAACTGCAAGTGACGCTCCTCGACTACTCGAGCTATGTGGGGGCCATCGGCATCGGCCGCATCAAGCGTGGCACGCTTCGCCGCGGCATGACGGTGACGGTCGTGGACCGCGAGGGGCGCCAGCGCTCCGAGCGCATCTCTCAGATCCTGGGGTTTCACGGCCTGACCCGCGTCGAGGTCGAGAGCGCGAGCGCGGGCGACATCGTGGCCTTCGCCGGAATCGCAGAACCGAAGGTATCCGACACCTTGTGCGATCCCGCGAACGTCGAGCCGTTGCCGAACCTCACCGTCGACGAGCCGACCATCAGCATGACCTTCGAGGTGAACACCTCGCCCTTCCTCGGGCGCGAGGGTAAATTCGTCACCAGCCGCCAGATCCGCGAGCGGCTCGAGCGCGAGTCCATTCACAACGTGGCGCTGCGGGTGGAGCCCACCGCCGATCCCGACAAGTTCGTGGTGTTCGGCCGGGGCGAGCTGCATCTCGGCGTGCTCCTGGAGAATATGCGCCGCGAGGGCTACGAGCTCGCGGTTTCCCGGCCGCGGGTGGTCATCAAGCAGATCGACGGCGCGGCGCACGAGCCCTACGAGCAGGTTACCGTCGATGCCGACAGCGACGCGCAGGGCGACATCATGTCGGCGCTCGGCAGCCGCGGTGCGGAACTCAAGGACATGCAGGCGGACGGGCGCGGCCGCGTGCGCCTCGACTACATGATTCCCTCGCGCGGGTTGATCGGATTTCAAACCGAATTCCGCACCATGACCCGCGGCACGGGACTGCTGCACCATGTGTTCGATCACTACGGACCGGTCGTGCCGCGGGACCTCGGCCAGCGGCCCAACGGCGTGCTGATCGCGAACGGCCAAGGGGTGGCGCTCGCGTATTCGCTGTTCAGCCTCCAGGAGCGCGGAAGGCTCTGTATCGGACCGGGCGAGGAAGTCTACGAGGGCATGATCATCGGTCTGAACAATCGGGACAACGACCTGGTGGTCAACCCCCTGAAGGGCAAGAAGCTCACCAACATGCGAGCCGCCGGCAAGGACGAGAACGTCGTGTTGACGCCGCCGATCCGCTTTTCGCTGGAGCAGGCCATGGAGTTCATCGACGACGATGAGCTGATCGAGGTCGCCCCGACCTCCGTCCGTCTGCGCAAGCGCAATCTGAAGGAAATCGACCGCAAGCGCTCCGGACGGGAAGCGGTCGACCAAGGGGCCTGATTACTTAACCGATTATTGGGCGAACCGAGACGCCCGTCACACCGCCGCTGCGGGATCTCCCTAACATTCACTCGAATTGGGAGACCCACGCCTTGTCACGCGATATCGCGGCTGTCCTTTTAACAACACCCGCCCCGGAGAGCTTGAACCGGCTGCTCGAGCGCCAACTGGCCGAGGCTGGAGGGCGGGGCGATCTCGATCTGAACGTGCTCCTCGCGGCGGTGAGCGCGCAGTACGACCGCATGGATTCGGAGCGGCGCGGCATCGTCCGTTCCATGCAGCTCATGTCGGACGAGGCTCAGGCGCTCACGCGTGAAATCCGCGAACAGAGCGCGACGCACCTTCAGGCCATTCTCGACAACGTCAAGGACGCCATCGTCACGGTCGACGACTCGGGCCACATCGAGACCTTCAATCCCACGGGCGAGCGCATCTTCGGCTACCCGCAAGCGGAGATTCTCGGCCGTACACTCGAGTATCTGCTGCCCGAGATGGGCGCGGCCGGCCCGCTCGAATTTCTCGAGCGTTGCGCGGCGAAGATCGACGATACGCACGTCGACCTGGCCGCGCATCAGACCTGGGGCAGAACCAGGGACGGCACCCGCGTGGCGCTCGAAATCGCGGTGAGCAAGGCGAGCCTCAATCTCCGGGACGGCTACATCATGTGCATCCGCGACATCACGGAGCGCCATCTCGCCGAGCAGTCGATGCGCGAAAGCGAGGCCCGCTACCGGACCCTGGTCGAAAACGCGCCGGAGGCGATCGTCGTGTTCGACGTGGATGCCGGCAGATTCGTCGACGTGAACGACAACGCCTGCCGCTTCTTCAAGGCCGATCGCGCGGTGCTGCTTGCGAGCGGACCCGACAAGATCACGCCGCTCCGGCAGTCGGACGGAAGTCTCTCGTTCGGGACGGCGCGCGGCTACATCGACGGGGCGCTGGCGGGCGACACGCCGGTGTTCGAGTGGGTCCATTGCGATTCGCTCGGACAGACCATGCCCTGCGAGGTGCGCTTCGTGCGGCTGCCGAGCTCCCATCGCCGCTTGATACGCGCGAGCATCACGGACATCACGGAGCGCAAGCGCGGCGATGCGATCGCGGCGGGCGAGCGGCGCGTATTGGAGAAGATCGCGGCGAATGCACCGCTGACCACGGTTCTCGAGGCCATCAGCGAAGTGATCGAGCGCGTCGTCGCGGGCGGCCGCTGCGCCATCAGCTTGTTCGATCGCGAGCGCCAGGTGCTCTCCTTCGGCGTGGCTCCGAGCCTTCCGCGCGAGTTCGCGGCCGCCATGGATCGAACGCCGATCGGCATCCGCTTCGGCTCCTGCGCCGCGGCCGTGTATCTCTCGCGGCAGGTGACGGTGGCCGACATCGAGAGCGATGCGCTCTGGGAGTTTCGCCGGGAGGCCGCCGTTCACGCCGGATTGCGCTCCTCGTGGTCCGCTCCGATCCTCGCCTCGGACGGGCAGGTGCTCGGTACCTTCGCCGTCTATCAGCATCAGGCGGGCATGCCGCCGGCGCGCGACCACGAGCTCATGTCGCGCATGACGCAAATTGCCGGTATCGCCATCGAGCGGCGCGGCGCGGAGGATGCGCTGCGCGAGAGCGAGGCGAAATTCCGCGGGCTGTTCGAGGGCGTCATGGAGGGGGTTTACCGCACCACCCGCGACGGCAGGGTGCTGGTCGCCAATCCGGCCTTCGTGCAGATCCTGGGGTTCTCCTCGGCGGAGGAAATCTACCGGGTCCCCGCCGCCTCGCTCTATTGGTATCCGAGCGATCGGGAGACCTATGTGCGGCGCATGGAGAGCGAGGGGGAAGTGCGCAACGACGAATACGTGCTGCGGCGCAAGGACGGCAGCATGGTCGTGGTGGTGGACAACGGACGGGTGGTGCGCGACAAGCACGGACGCATCACGGGCTACGAAGGCACGATCGCCGATATCACCGAGCGCAAGAAGGCCGAGACCGCCGTATTCCAGGCGAAGGAACGCGCCCAGGTGACGCTGCAGTCGATCGGCGACGCGGTGATCACCACGGATTCGGAGGGGCGCATCGACTACATGAATCCGGTGGCGGAAAGCCTCACCGGCTGGGAGAACCACGAGGCGCAGGGCCGCTTGATGGGCGAGGTCCTGAGCGTCGTCGATGAGGGCACGCGCGAGGCGGGCGAAAGTCCCATCATGCGGTGCCTGCGCGAGGGGCAGGTGCTCGGGCTCGCGCAGCATACCGCGCTCATCGCCCGGCGCGGCCAGGAGATCGCCATCCAGGATTCGGCCGCCCCGATCCGCGACCGGGCCGGGAATCTGATCGGCGCGGTCATGGTGTTCCACGACGTGAGCAAGGAACGGCGGCTCCATCGCGCCCTGCATTACCAGGCGAGCCACGACGCGCTCACGGGCCTCATCAACCGGCGCGAGTTCGAGAACCGGCTCACGGCGGCGGTGGAGAGCGTGCGCCAGGATTCGGCCTCGCACCAGGCGCTGCTCTATCTGGATCTGGATCAGTTCAAGCTGATCAACGACACCTGCGGCCATCCGGCGGGCGACCAGCTGCTGCGGCAGATCACGGGCCTCCTGCAGTCCCGGGTGCGCACCGGCGACACCCTCGCGCGGCTGGGCGGCGATGAGTTCGGCATCCTGCTCGCGAGCTGCCCGCTCGATCAGGCGCTGCGCGTGGCCGAACAATTGCGTCAGGCGATCCGCGACTACCGGTTCATCTGGCAGGACGGCGTGCTCGCCGTCGGCGCGAGCATCGGCATCGTGGAGATCACCGCGGATACGCCCACCGTGGCGAGCGTGATGAGCGCGGCCGATGTCGCCTGTTATTCCGCGAAGGACCTGGGCCGCAACCGGGTGCAGCTCTACAAGCCCGACAACATGCCCGAGCGCCACCGGGAAATGCACTGGATATCGAAATTGACCCGGGCCGCCGACGAGGGCCGGTTCGAGCTTTTCTATCAGCCCATCGTGCCCATCAGCGGCAACGCCGTGGGCCGCGAGCACTTCGAGCTGATGCTTCGGCTGCGCGACGAATCCGGCGTGCTGGTGGCGCCGGCCGAGTTCATCCCCGCGGCCGAGCGCTACAACGTCATGCCCACGATCGATCGCTGGGTGGTGCGCCAGGCACTCGACCGCGTGGTGCATCGGATCTCATCCGGCGTCGAGCCGTATACGGTCGCGGTCAATCTATCCGGCACCTCGCTCAACGACGAGCGCTTCCTGGAGTACCTCATCGCCGAGCTGTCGGCGGTGGAGCTCGTGCCCGGTGCGATGTGCTTCGAGATCACCGAGACGGCGGCGATCGCCAATCTCGGCAATGTCGTGTATTTCATGCGCGAGCTGAAGGCCCGCGGGTGCCATTTCGCGCTCGACGACTTCGGCAGCGGCCTCTCCTCGTTCATGTACCTGAAGAACCTGCCGGTCGACTACTTGAAGATCGACGGACAATTCATCGAGAACGTGACCCGGGATCCGGTGGATCGCAGCATGGTCGAGGCCATCAGCCAGATCGGCAGGGCGATGGGGATTCAAACCATCGCCGAGCGCGTCGAGTCGGCGGAGGTGCTCGCCGAGCTCGGGCGCTTAGGGATAGGCTTTGCCCAGGGTTATCACATCGCAAGGCCGCGGCCGACGGCCGAATTCCCCTACGTCAAGTGAGCCCTGGAGGGCGCCGCCGTCAGGGGACGACGTGCGAGCTGCCGAGATCCTTCCACTCGTAGCGCGGCACCTGGATCCACTGGCCGTCCTTCAGCTCGGGCACCTTGTGCACTTTCGCCTGGTCCACCGACATCACGCCGTCCTTGTCGTCGACCCAGAAATCGATGTCGTAAATCTGGTCCTTGGTGCCGACCGCGCGAAAGTCGGTGCACGCGAAATAATGCCCATCGTTGTCGAGCTGGCGCACCGGCTGGTGGGTGTCGACGAACTCGAGGTTGAGGTCCTGTCCGGTCTTGTCGTCCTTGATCTTGAAGACGCCGTTGTTCTTCAGGCTCTGCTCGAGCGCGTCATGCTCCACCACGGACATGACCTCCCAGCCGCGCTTGGCGGCGAGATGGCCCGGGTGCTCGGAGGCCGGGATCCACCACCAGGGGACGGGCTGCCTCGCCATCAGCGTCCACTTGCCGTCCGCCTGGATCGGCTCCTTGTAGATGCGGGTCTCCTGGATCGCGAGCTTGCCGCTCACGGGCACCACCCAGAAATCGATCAGATACCTGCGGTCCGGATTCGCGGCGTCGTGGAACTTCACGTCGGGGAAGAATCCGTAGCCGTCGATGGTGCGCGTGAAATCGACATCATCGTAGGCCAGCTTCAGATGCTCTCCGTTCAGCGGATCATCGATGGGGAACTGGCCGTTGTTGGCCTTGGCCGTGTCG
>DASYAC010000123.1:0-21595 GCA_036501585.1 Steroidobacteraceae bacterium | reverse complement strand
CCTTGTGCGAGCGGTGCTCCTGCGCCGTCGCTTCGGCGAGCTGGGCGTCGACGTTGGCCTGCTCCGCGAGCATGGCCGCGGGCTGGGCATCGCGATCCGCCGCCGCTTTCTCCGCGCGCTGCAATTTGTCGCGCGCGGCGGAAAGCTCCACGGGCGCCAGCTCCTGCGCCCCGGATTGCTCCGCGCGCTGCACCGAGTCCTTCGCCACCGCTATCTTCTCGTTGGGAATCGGGCTCGAGGCGCACGCCGCGAGCGCCAGCACGGCCGCGGTCCCGGCCGCGGCACGCTTGATCGATCTTTCGGATCCGCTCATTTCAATCCTCCTCGATGATGCTTGAGGATCAAGCAAGGGGCGTGCCAAGAGCGGATCGAGAAATATGCTGTAAATCAAGGCATTTCCGATGGGCCGGCCGGGCGCGCACATGTAGAAATTGCGCGCGGACGGTAGACATTACGCGAGCCTTCCCGGGTCTCCCGGAGGTCTGTCGGCGCGTGCCTACGACGGGCGCTTCGGTGTTTTCAGTGCTTGGAGACGTGCGTTTCGCAGATCTCGTGCAGCACTTCCGGGAGCCGCCCGTAGTCTCGAGCCTTGTCGAGGAAATGCGTGGCGCCGAGCGCGATGGCCGCGTTCTTGTATTCGGGAAGATCGTAGTTGGTGAGCACGATGATGCGTGGTTTCAGCTGCGTGGTGGCGAGCGCGCGCATGACGCCGAAGCCCGTGCCTTGCTTCAAGTGCAGGTCGAGGATGATCACATCGACGGAATCGCGCTTCACGGCCGCGAGCGCCGCCGCCTCCGTGTCCGCGGTACCGATCAGCTCCACATCGGGGATCTGGCGGATAGCCTCCGTCAGGCGCTCAGTGAGGACCTTGGAGTCTTCCACGAGTAAGACTCGCAGGCCCTGAGCCATCGTCATACTTTCCATGGTTGTTGCACACACGCTCAGGACACTGTACTGCTTCGGGGTGCGGTACACGCACGGCCGGGAGACCGTTCCTCATGTAGGAGAATTCTCACGGCGGGGACTTATTGTATAAGCCCGTTGCGCAGAGCGTAGGACGTTATGTCCGCGTTTGCATTGAAGCTCATCTTCTCCAGGATCCTGCTGCGGTAGGTACTCACCGTCTTCACGCTGAGACTCAGCTCGTTGGCGATGTCGGACACGCCGCGGCCGGCCGCGAGCTTGCAGAAGATCTGAAATTCACGGGTCGACAAGCGGGCGTGCAGCGGCTTGTCGGGATCGCCGTCCAGGTCGGCCACCAGGATCTCCGCGAGCGCGGCGCTCACGTAGCGCCGGCCGGAGAGCACCGTGCGCACCGCCTTCATGAGCTCCTCGGGTGCGCTGTCCTTGGACAGATAGCCGCTCGCTCCGGCACGCAGCACGTTCACCGCATACTGCTGCTCCGGCAATCCGCTCATGACGAGCACTCGAACGCCGGGGTGGCCCGATTGAATATGCCTCAATATGACGAGACCGCTTCGATCGGGCATGTGGATGTCCAGGAGCACCAGATCCCAGTCCTGTTGGCGGAGCAGATCGAGGGTCTCGTTGCCGCTCGCGGCCTCGCCGACCGCATTGATGGTGGGATCCGCCTCCAGGAATTGCTTGAAGCCAGCCCGGACGACCGCGTGGTCGTCGGCGATCAATACTCGTGACACGTTCTAGCTCTCCCCTCTTGTGATTATCAGCTGCTCGCGCACTGGCTCTGCGAATACCCGTTGAGCTTGTTATACAGGGTTTTGAGGCTGCATCCCAATGCGTCCGCCGCGCGCCGTTTGTTTCCATGGAAATAGTCGAGGGTCGCCTCGATCAGCGACCGTTCCATGTCGTGGATCCGCGAGCCGACGCGGATCTCCAGACGCCGGTCGTCGGGCGAATCCGCCGCCTTGGGCGAAGCGCCGGCTGATTGGATGAGCGGTGCCAGCTCGAGCATTTGGTCATCGAGTATGAAGGCGCGCTCGATGCAATTCCGAAGCTCGCGCACGTTCCCCGGCCAGCTGTGCTGCTTCAGGATCATGCGCGAGTGCGCCGTGAGCTGTTTGCGGGTCCCCGCCTGCGCGTTCAATTCGTCCAGAAAATGCTCGGCCAACAGGTCCACGTCGTTGCCCCGGCTGCGCAGCGGCGGCAGCTCGATCGGGAACACCGCCAGGCGGTACAGAAGATCCTCGCGGAGCTGTCCGCTCTGGACCGCCTGCAACGGACAGCGGTTGCTCGCGGCGATCACCCGCACGTCGGTGGCAAGCTCCTGATTCGCGCCCACCCGGTAGAACTTGCGGGTCTCGATCACGCGCAGGAGCCGCGTCTGCATGTCGAGCGGCATCTCCGTGATCTCGTCGAGCAGCAGCGTCCCGCCGTCGGCGCGTTCGAACACCCCCGCGTGTCCGCGCACGGCGCCCGTGAAGCTCCCCTTCTCGTAGCCGAAGAGCTCCGCCTCGATCAACCCTGAGGGGATCGCGCCGCAATTGATGGCGAGGAACGGTCCCCCGCGCCGCAGGCTCCGGTCGTGGATCGACTGGGCCGCGAGCTCTTTCCCGGATCCGCTCTCGCCGGTCAGGAGGACGCTGGCTTCGGTCGGCCCCACCCGCTCGATCAGGCGGAATACCTCCTGCATGGCGGCCGAGACGCCCAGGATCGGGCCCGAGGCGGCACGCGGAAGGAACTCTTGGTGCAAACTGTGCAAACTGGCGGCGCTCATGGCTTGGACACCCTCCGGAACTTCGGCGATCTGTGTAATCGTTACATTCGGCAAGGGTCAATTTGTAACCTGTGCAGGAAACCGTCGCCATGGGTGCCCGCTGAACCTGCGCTCAGACTTTGCGCGAAATCATGTAGGTGTTTGTCTGACACAAGAGTTAAGCGGTTGATGCGGAAAGTCGCCTCCGGGCCACAATGAGGAACCTGGGGCGAAGGTCCGGCCGCCGGGGAGCCCTGGCACATCCGGTGCAATCGGTTCGGCCGGTTGGGGCACGGCCGGCGCCGGGGCCCGCTCCCGGCCGGCACCCGGCCCGCTCACGGCCCGGCGGCCACGCCCCGCTCCCGGCCGCAGCGCCAGCATGAAGTGAACTGCGGCTCGAGGCTTTCCAGGCACCCGTCGCAAATCCAAGGGGCTCCGCCGGGCGCCTTGGCCGCGCGCGCGAGAATGCTGAGCGCGTAGGTCTCATCGGCATCGGCGACATAGAGCTGCGGCCAGGTCTCCATCATCGGCAGCTCGCCCATGGCGCCCGCCAGATGGACGTTGCGGAGCTCGCATTCGACGCCCGCTGCGATGAGCACGTTGCGCGCGTGCGCCACCTGCAACAGCGAGGCGGCCCGGTAAACGCGCTTCACGGCGATGTCTCCGTCGGCCTATCGGCGAAGCGATCCCAGGAAAGCCCGCACGTCGCCACCGCGCTCCAGCGTCTCGACCAGCGCCGAGCCCACCACCACGCCGTCGACGTGCTTCGCAAAGCGCGCGACCTGTTCGTGCGAACGGATGCCGAAGCCGGCGCAAACCGGCACCGTCGCGTAGCGCTTGACGCGGTCCATGTAGGCGAGCACGTCGTCGGGCACATCCACCGACTTGCCGGTCGTACCGGTCATGGTGACCGCATAAACAAAGCCCTGAGCCGCGCCGCAGAGCATGGCGAGACGCGGCTCCGGGGTGACCGGCGTCACCATTTGCACGAGCGCGAGGCCCTCGCGCATCAGCGCCGCTCCGAGCTCGCCGCTCTCCTCGTGAGGGAGGTCCGGAACGATGAATCCGGCGACGCCCGCCTCTCGCGCCGCCCGCGGCAAGGCGGCAAGGCCGAACGCGAGCAGCGGATTCAAATAACTCATGAGCAGCATCGGCGCCGAGAGCGGCCGCGGCAATGCGGCCAGCTCCTCGAGGATCCAGGGGAGCGTCACGCCGCCCGCCAATGCGGCGAAGCTCGCGCGCTGGATCGTGGAGCCGTCAGCCATGGGATCGGAGAACGGCACGCCGATCTCCACCACGTCGCACCCGGCGGCGACCGCCTGGAGATCTTCCCGAAACCGGCGGCGCGTCGGAAAGCCGGCCGTGAGAAATCCCACCAGCGCCGGGTTGCCTCGCGCGGTGGCGGCGTTGATCGCGGTCGAAATGGTGTCGCGGGGTTGCATGGCCGCTCAGCGCAGAAGGGTCCGTTGCAGGATGCCGATGTCCTTGTCGCCGCGGCCCGAGCACCCGATGAGGATGCGCGCACCGGGGCGGGACTGCGCATAGCGGCGGGCGCCGAAGATCGCATGTGCGCTTTCGATGGCCGGCAAGATCCCTTCGCAGCGGGCGCATTCGCTCAAGGCATCGAGCGCCTCATCATCGGTCGCCGATTCGTAGACCACCCGGCCCGAGCTCTTCAAGAACGCGTGCTCGGGACCGACGCCCGAGTAGTCGAGTCCGGCCGACACCGAATGCGTCTCGCGTACCTGGCCGAACGCGTCCTGCAAGATCAGGGTGTAGCTTCCCTGAAGGACCCCCGGCGTGCCGAACGTCAACGAGGCCGCATTGTCGCCGAGACCCGCGCCGCGGCCGCCCGCCTCCACGCCGAGAATCCCGACCGCGGCATCGCCGAGGAACGGATGGAACAGGCCGATCGCGTTGGATCCGCCGCCCACGCAGGCGACCACGGCGTCCGGCAACCCGCCGGCCTGCGCCATCATTTGCGCGCGCGCCTCACGCCCGATCACCGCCTGCAATTCGCGCACCAGATACGGATACGGATGCGGTCCCACGGCCGAGCCCAGCGAGTAATAGGTACCGTCCGGATCGGACACCCAATCGCGCAGCGCCTCGTCGATGGCCGCGCGCAGCGTTTTGTCGCCGGAGCTCACCGGCACCACGCTCGCGCCCAGAAGCTTCATGCGGCCGACATTCGGCGCCTGGCGCTCGACGTCCACCTCGCCCATGTAGACGACGCAGGGCAATCCCAGCCGGGCCGCGGCGGCGGCGCTCGCGACGCCGTGCTGCCCGGCGCCGGTCTCGGCGATGATGCGCTTCGCCCCGAGGCGCTTGGCGAGCAGCGTCTGCCCGACGGCGTTGTTGATCTTGTGGGCGCCGGTGTGCGCGAGGTCCTCGCGCTTGAGCCACACCTGCGCGCCCCAGCGCCTGCTCAGCGCCGGGGCGTACGACAGGGCGGTGGGGCGGCCGACCCAGGTCTTCAGCTCGTGATGGAATTCGGACTGAAAGTCCTGGCTCGCCAGGAATCGATCGATGCCGGCCTGCAGCCGATCGAGCGCGGGCACCAGGGTCTCGGGCACGTAGCGTCCGCCGAATGCGCCGAATCGTCCCTTCGAATCGGGGGCGGCGCTCATGAGCCCTTCACCAGCTCGGCGGCGGCGCGCGCGGCGAGCACGAACTCGGCAATCTTGGCCGGATCCTTGACGCCGGGCTCCGATTCGATGCCCGAGCTCACGTCGACGCCGAACGGTCTCACCGCCTGGATGGCCTCGGCGACATTTTGTGCGGAAAGGCCGCCCGCTAGAATGACTTCGGTCTGCCGGGCCAGCTCCGCAGCCCGGCCCCAATCGGCGAGCTCGCCGATTCCGCTGGTCGGTCCCTCGAACACGATGCGGGGAGGCAGCGGACTCGGCGTCTTGCGCCCGAAGCGCACCACGGGCAGCACCTTGATGTGCGCCGGGATCTTGAGCTCCCTCAGATCCTCCACGTCGGTTTGAAAATAATCGGGCTTGAGCGTGCGGCAGATCTCGTCCACCTTCATCTGCAACGGATGCTGCGCGACGGCGATCCGGAGGATACCGGCGGGCGCCAGCGCCGCGAGCTGCGCCGCCTGTCCCGGTGTCACCTGTCGGGGACTCGGGGCGAACACGAAGCCGATGGCATCCACGCGGGCCGCGGCGGCGGCGCTGACGGCGTCGGCGGTGGTGATGCCGCAAATCTTGATCCACATGGTGCCGAGTGTAGCCATTTAGGGCTGCACTGTCCGTGCTGCCGACAGGATTTCGGCCAGCAGCGCCGTCGGATCGTCGCGGGTCATGAGCGCCGTGCCGATGAGCGCGGCGCGGTAGCCGAGGCGGCGCATCGCCGCCGCATCAGCGGCCGTCGCCACTGCGCTCTCCGCAACCGCCGCGGCTCCCTCGGGGAGGGCCGGCGCCAGTTCGGCAAAGCGGCGCGGTTCGACCTGGAGGCTGGTGAGATCGCGGCAGTTGATCCCGATCAGCACCAGACCCTTGCGGGAACCGCGTCGATCGAGGAGGAGCCGCGCCTCGGCGAGGTCCGCGGCATCGAAGGCCTCGAGCAGCACGAACAAGCCCTGGTCGGCGGCCGCGTCGAGGAGCGCCTCGGCGCCCGCGCGGCTGAGCATCCGAACGATGACCAGCACCCCGCCGGCGCCGGCCGCCCGCGCTTCCAGCACCTGGTAAGGATCCACGAGGAAATCCTTGCGCATTGCCGGCACGCCGAGAGGCGCGAGCACGCGCGCAGTCTCTACGAGATGCTCGAGCGATCCGTCGAAACGCGTCGGCTCCGTGAGCACGGACACGGCCGCCGCGCCGGCGCGCGCATACGCCGCGACGCGTGCGCGCCAATCGTGGGCGGAGTCCTTGAGCACGCCCGCCGCGGGCGATCGAAGCTTCAGCTCGGCGATCACGTCGAAGCCCGACGATGAAAGCTCGAGCGGCGGCGCGGCCGGCGTGCACCGGGCGCGCTGCTCGAGCTCCGCCGGAGACTCGCGCCGCATGGCCTGTCGCACGCGCTCCGCGCTCGATTGCCTCATCTCGTCGAGCAAACCGCTCATGGGACAGGCACCCCGCGAGCTTCGCCGGCCTCGCGCGCGAATTTCTGCAGGCGCTCGAGCCACGCCGCTGCCCGGCCGCCGTCGAGGGTCTCGCCGGCGAACGCGATGCCCGCCGCCGGCGACTCGGCTCGTCCGGCAATGAACAATGCAAGTCCGCTCTGCAGCGCCAGCGCGGCACGATGCGCTCCGCGATCACGCCCTTCGAACACGGCCCGCAGCGCGCCAAAATTCGTGGCTGCGTCGGCCCCCTCGAGATCCGCGGCGGAGCAGCGCGGCAAGCCGAGATCTCGGGGATCGAAGACATCGCGACGAACCTCTCCCGCGCCCACGACGAAGGCAATGAAGGGTCCTATGGGAGTCGCTTCGTCCCAACCGGCTGCGCCGTGCACCACCCAGGCTCGCTCCCCGGGCATGCCGACCAGGGTATTCGCGATCAATTCAGCCGCGGCCTCGTCATAGGCGCCGATCAATTGATAGCGCGGAGCGGCCGGATTGGTGAGCGGACCCAGCAGATTGAAGACCGTGCGTACGCCGAGCGCGGCCCGGATGGGCGCGAGTGTCCTCATGGCGGGGTGAAAGTAGGGCGCGAACAAAAAGGTGAATCCGGTGGCGGCGAAGCACTCCGCCGCGCGCTGCTCATCGAGGGGCAGCACCAGCCCGAGCTGCTCGACGAGATCCGCGCTGCCGCAGCGGCTGCTGACCGATCGATTGCCGTGCTTGATCACCGGAACGCCGCAGGCGGCGGTCAGCAGCGCCGCGCCGGTGGACAGATTCAAACTACCCGACGAATCGCCGCCGGTACCCACGATGTCGATGGCGTCGGGAAAAGCCGGCAAGGCCGGTTTGCGGGCGAGGGCGCGCATGGCGCCGGCGAATCCGCGCACTTCCGCCGGCGTCACGCCCTTCGCGCGCACCGCGGCCAGCAGCGCGCCCGCCATCGCGGGCTGAAGCTCGCCGGCGGTCAATTCCCGGAGAAGCCGTGCGGCCTCGGCTTCCTCGAGATCGCGGCCCTGCAGGAGATGCTCGAGAAGTTGGCGGGCGCTGTCCATGGGGGTTGCGATGGGCGGCTTCAGGTCTTCAGAAAATTGCCCATGAGCGCCGGTCCCTCCGGCGTGAGCACGCTTTCCGGATGGAACTGCACGCCCTCGATCGGGAGCGTCCGATGACGCACCCCCATGACCTCTCCTTCCGCGGTCTGCGCCGTCACCTCGAGGACCTGGGGCACGCTCGACGGCTCGGCGATCAGCGAATGATACCGGCCGGCTTGAAAATTCTGTGCCATGCCGGAGAACACGCCCCTGCCGTCGTGCTGCACGGGAGAGACTTTGCCGTGCATGAGCCGCGCGGCCCGCACCACCTTGCCGCCGAACACTTCCACCACGGACTGATGACCGAGGCAGACGCCGAAAATGGGGATGCGTCCCGCGAAGGCGTCGATCATGCGCATCGAGACGCCCGCATCGCGAGGCGTGCCGGGGCCGGGTGAAATCACCAGGTGCGAGTGCCCCTGACCGAGCGCCTCCTCGACGGTGATGGCATCGTTGCGATGGACATCCACCTCGGCGCCGAGCATCAGGAACGCCTGCACCAGGTTATAGGTGAAGGAATCGTAGTTGTCGATCAGCAAAATCCGCGGGCGCGAGCTCACAATCCCTCCGCCGCCATATCGAGCGCGCGGCGCAGGACCGCGCTCTTTGCCATGACTTCCTCGTACTCGGCCTTCGGCGAGCTGTCGGCGACGATCCCGCCTCCGGCCTGGTAGCTGTACGTGTCGCCGCGGAACACCAGCGTGCGGATGGTGATGGCCTGATCCATGTCCCCGTGCCGCCCGAAGTATCCCACGGTTCCGCCGTAGAGCTGCCGGCCCACCGGCTCGAGCTCATCGATGATCTCCATCGCCCGTACCTTGGGCGCGCCCACGAGGGTGCCGGCCGGGAACGTCGCCGCAAATAAATCGAAGGCATCGAACCCCGGGGCGAGGGTCCCCCCCACTCCGCTCACCAGGTGCATGATATGGCTGTAGCGCTCGATGACCCGGTACGGCTCCACGCGCACCGAGCCCGCGGTCGCGACGCGGCCCAGGTCATTACGCGCCAGATCCACCAGCATGACGTGCTCGGAGTTCTCCTTGGGATCCGCGAGCAGATCCGCCTCCAAACGGGCATCGGCACCGGCATCGTCTCCGCGAGGACGCGAGCCCGCGATGGGCCGCAACTGCGCATGGCCGCCGTGCGACTTGACCAGGGCTTCGGGCGAAGAGCCCACCACGGTGATGTCCCCGAGCTCGCA
This sequence comes from Steroidobacteraceae bacterium, assembly GCA_036501585.1. Classification (GTDB taxonomy): domain Bacteria; phylum Pseudomonadota; class Gammaproteobacteria; order Steroidobacterales; family Steroidobacteraceae; genus Bog-1198. The sequence goes on along the minus strand of DASYAC010000123.1, from coordinate 12,560 downwards.
GAAGTACATGTAGGGGGACGGATTCAGCAGGCGCAGGGCCCGATAGACCTCGAAGGGCGCCAGCGCATGACGACCCTCGAAACGAGACGCGAGCACCAGCTGGTATACGTCGCCCGAGGAGATGTACTCCTTGGCGCGATGCACGCCGTCCGCGTGAGCGCCCTCGGACAATGACGGTACCGCGGGTGTGAACCTTCCCGGCGCGAGCAGCGTCGGCACGGCGCCCCGCAACGCCCGCATGACCTCGCGCCGCAGCGACTGACGCTCGGCCTCGCTCCCATCGTGCAACAAGGCGGCGCTGCGCGTCAGGTGATCGAACACCAGCAAGGAGCAAGGCGCCACGTAATGGGCGTGCGGCACGACCGTCCGATCGAGGCTGCGCCCCGGGAGATGCTCGAAGTACCGGACTCCGTCGTAGGCCGTGTATCCCACGAGCCCTCCGGAGAGCGGTACTCCGGGAATCTCGGGCTTCGGCTGCGGAGCTCGAGCGAGCGCGCCCCGCAGGGCGTTCAGCAACTCGGCCTTGGAGCCCGGCCGCGGCGAGCGAAGCTCCCCGACCCGGAGTCCGGACGCGTCCAGCCGCACGTCCAGACAGTCGCCGAATCCGATGAAGGAATAGCGGGCGAGCCGCTCGCCGCCTTCCACGCTCTCCAGGAGGAATCGGGGACGAAAGGGCGCAAGCTTCAGATACGCGGAGACCGGCGTATCCAGGTCTGCGGCAACGTCGAACGGCGGCTTCATGGCGTCGAGAGACCCTTTGAATCCATCTGTCAAAAAAAAACCCATCACCGTCAAGGGGCGGAGATGGGTTCTGGATATCGAACTCGTAGAAAATTAAGCGCCCAGCGCCCACTCCTTCGGGGAAGTGCGCCACCAGCGGACATTGCCTTTCTTGCTTGCGATCAACATCTCGCCGAAGTATCGCCGCCGCAAGCCGGCAGCGTCAAGAGGCCTCGAGGCTCTTTTTGATCCTGCGGGTGAGCTCCACGAAACGCGGGGTCAGCCCCACGTCTTCATACACCGGATCGCCCTGGTCATCCCGCGAGATGATGGTGGGACCGGCCTCGTAGGGCATCGCCGCCGCAATCTCGTCCAGCCCGGCGTGCAGCAAATCCGTGATGATCTCTTCGGCGGTGCACCCGGGGAACAACTCCGTCAGGGCATGCAGACGGGAGGCATCGTCCAGCGGCAACCGGACGGCGTATTCCCGCGCCGTCAGGGTCGGCGGGAGATCTTTCTTCCATCGATCCAGCAAGGACTTGAATTTCACGATTACTCCGCCATACCGCCAGAGGCAATTATAAACTCGGATGAAGTAGCGCCGCTTGTCACCCCGATTCAAACCTCCCCCCATGCCCTCGGGCGACGCGAACGGCACAGCAGCCGGGGAGACCCTTCAGCGGGGCTTCACCGGGGTGTTCGAATACAGCCGCCGCGCCCTGGCGCTGGTATGGACCACGAACCGCGCGCTGTCGGTGGCATTGGCCGCGCTCACCCTGCTCGCCGGCGTATTACCCGCGGGCGTCGCGTACCTGGGGGCGCTGATCGTCGATGCGGTCATCCGCGCCGCCGAGCTGCATCACCGCACCGGCATCACCGCACTCTCGCAGGTATTCTTTCTGGTCGGGTGCGAGGCGCTGCTGATCGCCGCCACCTCGCTCGCGCAGCGCGGTATCTCGCTGGCGCAATCGCTTCTGCGCGCGCAGCTCGGCCAGCGCGTCAACGTGATGATCCTGGAAAAGGCGCTCACCCTCGACATCCGGCAGTTCGAGGACTCGGAGTTCTACGACAAGCTGACGCGCGCGCGCCGCGAGGCCTCGAGCCGCCCCCTGAGCCTGGTGATGCGTACTTTCGGACTTCTGCAGAACGGCGTTTCGCTGATCTCGTTCGGCGGGCTGCTGGTGCGTTTTTCGCCCTGGGCGGTGGTGCTCCTGGTGCTGGCGGGCCTGCCGGCATTCCTGGCCGAGGCCCGGTTCTCGGGGGAGGCCTTTCGATTGTTCCGCTGGCGGGCACCCGAGTCCCGCATGCAGCTCTATCTGGAGTCGGTGCTGGCCCGCGAGGATAGTGCGAAGGAGGTGAAGCTCTTTCAGCTGGGAAGCAAGTTCCTGGACCGCTATCGGGACATTTTCACCCGCCTTTACCGCGAGGATCGGGATCTCACCATCCGCCGCGACGGATGGGGCTTCGGCCTGGGACTTCTCGGCACCGCCGCGCTCTACGGCGGGTACGCGTGGATTGCCGCCGAGACCGTGGCGGGGGCCATGACCGTCGGTCAAATGACCATGTACCTCATGCTGCTGCGTCAGGGCCAATCGGCGGTGAGCGCGGCGCTCACCGCCATCAGCGGCCTGTACGAGGACAATCTGTATCTGTCGAATCTGTTCGAATACCTGGAGCAACCGGTGGGAGGCTCGAGCGGCACGCTCGACGAGGGGCCGCGCCCGGGCGACGGCATCCGCTTCGAAGACGTCGAGTTCGTGTATCCCGACGCCTCCTCGCCCGCGCTGTCGCACATCGATCTGCACGTGAAGCCGGGCGAGAGCCTGGCCTTGGTCGGCGAGAACGGGTCGGGCAAGACCACGCTGATCAAGCTGTTGACCCGCCTGTATCGCCCGACCCGGGGCCGGATCCTGTTGGACGGCCTCGACCTCGAGGAGTGGGACGAGACCACGCTCCGGCAACGCATCGGCGTGATTTTCCAGGATTTTGCCCGCTACCAGATGCTGGCGGGAGAGAACATCGGCGCGGGCGACGTGCGCGCGTTCGAGGACGAGGGCCGATGGCGGAGCGCCGCCGTTCAGGGTTTGGCGGCCGAATTCCTCGAGGCGCTGCCCTCGGGCTACCGCACCCAGCTCGGTAAATGGTTCAAGGATGGGCGCGAGCTGTCGGGCGGCCAGTGGCAGAAGATCGCGCTGGCGCGCGCCTTCATGCGCAGCGATGCCGATATTCTCGTGCTCGACGAGCCCACGGCGGCGATCGACGCCGCCGCGGAGGCCGAGGTGTTCGAACACTTTCGGGACCTGACCAAAAACCGCATCGCCATCGTCATATCCCACCGCTTTTCCACCGTGCGGATGGCGGATCAGATTCTGGTCCTGGAGGACGGCCGTATCGTGGAGCGCGGCAGCCACGAGGCGTTGATGGCGCTCGACGGCCGCTACGCCAGGCTGTTCACCTTGCAGGCCCGCGGGTATCGTTAGCCGCATGCGGGAAAGACGTTAGCACATGCCGTCCTTCGACGTCGTATCCGAGATCGATTCCCACGAGCTGACCAATGCGGTGGATCAGGCGAGCCGCGAGCTCTCCCAGCGCTTCGATTTCAAGAACACCGGCGCCGCGTTCGAGCTCGAGGAAACGACGGTGACCATGAAGGCTCCCTCGGAATTCCAGCTGAACCAGATGCTCGAGATCCTGAAGCTCAAGGTCGCCAAGCGCGGCATAGACGTGGTGTGTCTGGACGTGCAGGACGCCATCGTCAATCTGGCCGTGGCGAAACAGCTGGTGATCCTGAAGCACGGCATCGATCAGGAGACCGGCAAGAAGGTCGCGCGGCTCTTGAAGGATGCGAAGCTCAAGGTTCAGGCGCAGATTCAGGGTGAAAAGGTGCGGGTGACGGGCAAGAAGCGCGACGATCTGCAGGAGGCGATCGCGCTCCTGCGCAAGGGCGGATTCGAGGTGCCGCTGCAGTTCAACAACTTTCGGGACTGAGCCCGGCTATTTCGCCTTCTGCATGCCCTTGGAATAGACCACGGTTCCGTCGAGCTTGACGATGATGGCGTCGATGTCGTCCAGCCGGTTGTAGATTTCCAGCGCCTTGTCCGGTCCGAGCACGAAGGCCGTCTTCGACAGTCCGTCGGTGCGCGTCGCGTAAGGCCCGATCACCGTGGCGCTGCGCACCTTGCTCGCCGAATGGCCCGTGTGCGGGTCGATGATGTGATGATAGCGCACGCCCTTCTCCTCGAAGAACCGCTCGTAGTCTCCCGAGGTGGAGATTGCCGCATCGACCAGCGGGATACGGGCGATCACGTTGCCCTCGCCCTTCATCGGATCCCTGATGCCGACGATCCAGGGCTTGCCGAACCGGTCCCCGATGATGCGGCTGTCCCCGCCCGCGCCGACGTACGCCCGCGTGTAGCCCAGCCCTTTGAGGACGTCGATGCCGCGGTCGACGGAATAGCCCTTGGCGATGCCGCCCAGATCGATTCGCACGCCCTTCTGCGAGAACTGCACCGTCTGATTCTTGGGATCCAGAATCACATGCCGGTAATTGATCGCCGGCAGTGCCTTGGCGATCTCGGCATCGTCGGGGTGTATGTGTTTGCGGAAATCGTACATGTAGCCCACGCTCGCGTAGGTGATGTCGAAGGCGCCATCCGTGATTTCCGAGTATTGCCTCGCGGTCGTGAGGAGGTCGAACAGCTCCTTGCTGATGTGCATCGGGCCGTCCGCGGCTTTGGCATTCACCTGCGAGACTTCGCTGGTCGGCTTGTACGTGCTCATGGTCTCGTCGATGTGCCGCATCTCGTCGAGAACCGCATCGATGGCCTGATTGCCCTTGGCCGGATCCTCCGCCCACAGTTCGACGGTGATCCTCGTGCCCATGATGCCGTCGGTGACGCGGCGTACCCATTCCGCATGGGCCGGCAGCGCCCAGAGAAGGGCCGGCAGGATCGCCCAGATGGTCCAGACGCGTCGTTTCATGGGCCGCTAGCCTATCCGGTTCGACATCCATTGGGTACGGGGACTATCGGGTACGGGACTATCGGGTCCGGGGACGCCGCCATTGCATGACCACCAGCGCGCTGCCGATCATGCCGCCGAGATGCGCGAAGTGGGCGATGCCCGAGAGCCTTCCCGTGACGCCGAACAAGAGTTCCGCGCCCGCATACAGCGTCGCGAACAGCCAGGCGGGCATGGGGATCGGCGGAATCAGCGGCACGACCTTGCGGTGGGGAAACATCAGGGCGTAGGCGAGCAGAAGGCCGAACACGCCGCCCGACGCGCCCAACGTGGGCGCCGGCGGCGCGCCCATCAGGGGCGGGACGATGAGCTGGGTCAGCGCCGCCGTGACCACCGACGCAAAGTAGCAGGCGAGCACGCGCCTCGGCCCCACGTAGCGCTCGATCTCGACGCCGAACATGAAAAGCCCCAGCATGTTGAACAGGATGTGCGAATAATTGCTGGGGCTGTGAAGAAAGGCGTAGGTGACGATCTGCCAGACATGAAAGTGAATCTGACCGTCCTCCGGCATGGGCTGCAGCGGCCAGAGAGCGAACGGCACCTCGATGGCGTCCCGGAAGAGGAGCTCGAGCGCGTATACCGCCACATTCGCGGCGATCAACCAGACGACGGCGGATTTTTTCATGATTAGGCGGGCATTGTAGCGCTATGCGTACCGTATTCCTGGATTACGAAACCGTCCGCAACGGCGACGGCGGCCTCGACCCCTCGGCGATCGACGAAGTCGCGGGACCGGTCCGCTATTGCGACTTCACCGAGCAGTCGCAGATTCCCGAGCGCATCGGCGCGGCGGAGATCGTGCTCCTCAACAAGGTGAGATTGTCGCGCGTCGAGCTCAGCGCGGCGTCCGACCTGAGGCTGATCGCACTGTCCGCCACCGGCACCGATAACATCGATCTCCAGGCGGCGAAGGAGCTCGGCATCGCCGTGTGCAACGTGCGCGGCTATTGCACGGCCTCGGTGGCGCAGCACGCGTGGGCCCTGATCCTCGCTCTCACGCAGCATCTGTCCGGCTGGCACCGATTGGCAGTCGATGGGTCCTGGGCCCGCGGAGAATTCAACGAGCTCGCCTATCCCATCCGGGAGCTCGCGGGGCGCACCCTCGGCATCGTCGGTTGGGGAGAGCTGGGGCGCGCGGTCGCCGGGGCCGCCGGGGCGTTCGGCATGCAGGTGATCGTGTGCAATCGGCCGGGCGCACCGCCCGCGGAGGGAAGGGTCTCGCTCGAGGAGCTCCTGGCAACCGCCGACGTGGTGTCCTTGCATTGCCCGCTGACGCCGGCGACTCGCGGCCTGATCGGCGCCCCGGAACTCGCCCGAATGAAACCCGATGCGCTGCTCATCAATACGGCTCGAGGAGCCTTGGTCGACGGCGCGGCGCTTGCGCTCGCGCTCAAGGAGGGCCGGCTGGGAGGCGCCGGCATCGATGTGCTTCCCGCGGAGCCGCCGGCCGCCGATGAGCCCCTGGTCGACCCGGGCATTCCCAACCTGATCGTCACGCCGCACGTCGCCTGGGCGGCCTTCGAAGCGCGTCAGCGATGTCTCGACGAAATGGCGGCCAATATCCGCGATTTCCTCGAGGGCGGGAGGCGCGGCGGGGTGGTGTGAGCCCCCGCCGCGCCCGCAACCGCCCGGGGCCTCAGCCGCGTGATTCGCGCTTCGCCTTCTTCGCGGCGCGCTTTTCCTCCAGGGTCTTTGCCGGCTTCTTCTTTTCTTCCCTCTTTCGATCCATGCCCTTGCTCATGACTCGCTCCTGTTGACGAAAATCATCGGTACTTCGCGCCGCCGGCGGCCGTCCTTCGTCCCTGCGCTGGACTTTGGTGATCCTCAATTCGCGACCGGCCAGGCGCGTCTTCTTCAGTGTCTTGAAAATCTCTCTCGGCATGCCTTCCGGCAGCTCGACGAAGCTATGGTCCTCCCGGATATCGACCCGTCCGATGTACGCGCCATCGAGGCCCGCCTCGTTCGCGATTGCACCGACGATGTTGCCGGCTTTGATCTCGTGTACAGACCCCACTTCGATACGAAAAGTTTCCGTGCGGCCGGCGCGGCGCGGTACGTCGTCGCGCCCGGGTGCATGGTCGCGGCGGGGCGCGGCATCGGCGCGCGAGGCGGGACGGAGCACCTCCGGGCGCGGACCCTCCGCGGCGCCCGCCAGCAGCAGCGGCGTCGTCTGCGCCAGGCTTGCGAGCGCGGCGGCGATGTCGATCGGCGCGAGATCGGTCTCCGCCTCGAGCTGCTCCAGGATCGGCCGATAGCGCTTGCTCTCATCCAGCGCGGCCGCCTCGACGATGCGTGCCTTGAACTTGGCGATGCGCCGGGCGTTCACCGCATCGGCCGTGGGAAGGTTCATCGGCTCGATGCGCTGGCGCGTGGCCCGCTCGATGCCCTGCAACAGATTGCGTTCGCGCGGCGCGATGAACAGGATCGCCTCACCCTTGCGGCCGGCCCGCCCGGTTCTGCCGACCCGATGCACGTAGGATTCCGGACCGTACGGTGCATCGTAGTTCACGACATGGCCGACGCGGTCGACATCGAGGCCCCGGGCCGCGACGTCGGTGGCGACGACGATATCCACGTCGCCGGCTTTCAGCCGGGCGATGGTGCGTTCGCGCTGCGCTTGAGGAATGTCGCCATTGAGCGGCGCCGCGGAGAATCCGCGGGCCTCGAGCTTCTCGGCGAGCTCCACCGTGGCCTGCTTGGTGCGGGTGAACACCAGCATGCCCTCGAAGCTCTCGGTCTCCAGAATTCGCGTCAGCGCATCGAGCTTGTGCGTTCCGCTCACCAGCCAATAGCGCTGGCGGACATTGGCCGCGGTGCCGGTCTTGCTCTGAATGGTGACTTCGACCGGCGAGCGCAGGTGTTTTTGCGCGATGCGCCGGATCGGCGCCGGGAGGGTCGCGGAAAACAAGGCCGCCTGCCGATTCGGCGGCGTCTTCACCAGGATGGCCTCGACCGCCTCGAGAAAGCCCATGCGCAACATTTCGTCCGCCTCGTCGAGCACCAGCAGCTTGACCGAGGCGAGTTTGAGGGTGCCCCGCTCCAGGTGATCGCTGATCCGGCCGGGTGTCCCGACGACCACGTGCACGCCGCGCCTCAAGGCGTTGAGCTGAGGCTGATAGCTCTGACCGCCGTAAATCGGCAATACGTGAAAGCCCTTGAGGTGCGAAGCGTACCGCTGGAAGGCCTCGGCCACCTGCAACGCCAGCTCACGGGTCGGCACCAGCACCAGAACTTGCGGCTCCCGGCCGGACAGATCGAGGCGCTCGAGCGCCGGCAGGGCGAAGGCGGCCGTCTTGCCCGTGCCGGTTTGCGCCTGGCCAAGGAGGTCGGCGCCGGACAGCAGGGCGGGGATGGTGGCGGATTGGATGGGCGAGGGAGACTCGTATCCCACCTCGGCAAGCGCCCGGAGAAGCGGTTCTCCAAGGCCCAGATCACGGAAAGCCGCCGGACCGGGTGCCTTGTCCGCTTGGGGTGCGCTCATGGAAATGCCTTGTTTGAGTAGCGGGCAAGTCTAGCGGTTTGGCCGGGTATTGCTACCATGCGCCTCCGGACGGTGAGCCGCCTTCAGAGCGCGGAGGTTGGACGACATGGGACGCATATTCGAAGTCAGAAAGCACGCGATGTTCGCGCGGTGGAACCGCATGGCCAAGCAGTTCACCCGGATTGCCAAGGACATCGCCATCGCGGTGCATTCGGGGGGGCCCGACCCCGCGTCGAACCCGACGCTGCGCCGCGTATTGCAGAACGCCCGCGCGGTGAACATGCCGAAGGACAAGACGGAGGCGGCCATTCGGCGCGCCTCGGGCAAGGAAGCCGCGAACTACCAGGAGATCATCTACGAGGGCTACGCGCCTCACGGCGTCGCGCTTCTGGTCGAGTGCGCCACCGACAATCCGACCAGGACCGTGGGCAACGTACGCAATGTCTTCACGCGCAATGCGGGCAATCTGGGTACCACGGGGAGCGTCAGCTTTCTGTTCAAGAAGATGGGCGTATTCCGCCTCGATCCCTCGACCGTGAAGGATCAGGACGAGCTCGAGCTCGATCTGATCGACTACGGGCTGGAAGAGATGGGTGAGAGCACGGGCGAGAAAGGCGAACCACAGCTGGTGATCCGGTGCGCGTTCAACGATTTCGGCAGGCTCCAGGAGGCGCTGGAGTCCCGGCACATCACGCCCTTGTCGGCGGAGCACGAATACATTGCGTCCGTGCCGACGGAGCTGCCCGAAGCGGATGCGGCGCAAGCGCTCGCGCTGATTGACAAGCTGGAGCAGGATGAGGACGTGCAGAAGGTGTTTCATACGCTGGCGTAACTCACGTCCGCGAAGAACGACTCTCTCACGCTCCGGAGCCGGGATTGGTGTCGTGCTTCGTGAATGCTTCGGGCCGGCTGAAATAAGCAGCTGGGCTCCGGCTGGTCGATATGAACGTTAGTTCATCCTGTCATCGCCCCCATCCCCTGGGCGTTGTTCGATGGGAGGGTCGGATTTTCAGGAGAGATATCATGAAGCGATTGATGTTGTTGCTGATTCCGCTGAGTGTGATGGCGATGTCCGGTTGCGTGGTGGCGCCTTATGGTTACCATCGCGGCTGGTACGGTCCTCGCGTCGCGGTGGTCGCACCTGCGCCCGTCCTGGTGGTCCGCTGACGCTCGAACAGATCCCCGGCCCGGTCTGACCGGGCAGCGTGCGGCCGACCTCGTCGGCGGCACGTATAATGGGAGCGATGTCCTCCCACCGATTCCGCATCGTCAATGTGTTCAGTCAGCCTGGGGGAAAGCTGACGGGCAATCCCCTGTGCGTCTTCGAACAGGGCGCCGAATTCGACGACGGCACCATGCAGGCGCTGGCGCGGCAATTCAATCTGTCGGAGACGACGTTCATCATGCCCTCGTCTCAGGGGACCGCGAAAGTCCGCATTTTCACTCCCAACTATGAGATGCCGTTCGCGGGCCATCCCACCCTGGGAAGCGCGCACGTCTGCAGAGCCCTGGGGCTCGGCGGCGATTCGCTGCGGCTGGAAATGAAGGCGGGAATCATCGATGTCGAAGCCGCGGGCGATCGCTGGACCTTGACCGCGCCCGAAGCCACCGTCAGGGAGCTCGATGTGCCGCGCGCTGTCCTGGCAAAGGCGCTCGGGCTCGAGGAAGCGGACATCGACGAGCGGCCGCTCTGGGTGAAGGCCGGCAAGGAACAGCTCATCGTCCCCTTGCGCTCGCCGGATGCGGTGCGCCGCGCCGCGCCGACGGGCGGCGCCATGGCCGCCATCAAGAGCGAAGACGGTATCGGCATGGCCTACGTGTTCGCCGAGAGCGGTCCGGGCAAGACGCTGGCGCGTTTTTTCTTTCCGGGCGGGCCGGCGATGCTCGAAGATCCCGCCACCGGCTCGGCGACCGCCAACTTCGGCGGCTGGTGCCTGGCGATGAAGCGGCCGCTGCCGCTGATGCTCGAAATATCGCAGGGAGAATTTGCCGGGCGTCCCTCGACGCTGCATCTCGAGGTCACCCGGGATCGCCGCATCCGCGTCGGCGGCGACGTGATCGAGCTCGGGTCCGGGACGATCTCGCTTTAGAAGCCTGTCCCTAGGCTTCCGTGTCGGGCGCGCGGCCGTGATTGACGGTGCGGTATGCCCAGCGCACCACGGGCGTGAGCCGCGGCGTCACCATGCTCATGGCCTTGTGGTAATCCACCCAGCGCGCCTCGTGGTGCTCAGGTACGCCGAGATCCGGATTGATGGGCAGCAAGATGTGGGTCTCCTTGCTCCGGGCGATGTAGTACCGGGAGATCTTGCCTTTGTTATACGGCCCGGTATCCATGTACTCCAAGCCCCAATCGAACGAGATGTCGTCGAGTGCGGTCTCCTCGCGCACCTCGCGGATGGCCGCATCGATGGGCTCCTCTCCGGCCTCGACAAGACCCTTCGGAAAATCCCAGTTCCGATAGGCGCGCAGCAGCAGGAATCTCAATTTGCGGTTGACCACGCTCACGATCACCACGCCGGCGGAAAGCCGCGTGGGCGGTGCGACTGGGGGCATAGGAACGCTCGACGACGCCGATGGGCGCCGATTGTACCCTGCACCGTCCCCGGTTTTCGCTCCGTGTTACGCCGCCGCCGCCAAGGGCGAGCGGATCAGGTGGTCGAATGCGCTCAACGAGGCTTTCGCTCCCTCCCCCATCGCAATGACGATCTGCTTGTAGGGCCCGATGGTGCAGTCGCCGGCCGCGAACACGCCGGGGACGGAGGTCCGGCCGCGGGCGTCGACTTCGATTTCTCCGCGCGCCGAGAGCTTGACGACGCCCCGGAGCCAATCGGTGTTGGGCACCAGGCCGATCTGCACGAACACACCCGCGAGCTCCAGGGCCTTCTCGCCGCCGTCCCGGCGATCCTCGTACGAGAGGCCGGTCACGCGCTCGCCGTCGCCGAGGACCGCCGTGGTCCGCGCGCTCGTGATCACGGTGACATTGGCGAGGCTCCCGAGCTTGCGCGTCAGCACCTGATCGGCGCGCAGCGCGGCCTCGTATTCGATCAGCGTCACGTGGCTCACCAGACCTGCCAGATCGATCGCCGCCTCGACGCCGGAATTGCCGCCGCCGATGACCGCGACGCGCTTTCCCTTGAACAAAGGGCCGTCGCAATGGGGGCAATACGCCACGCCCCGGTTGCGGTATTCGCGCTCGCCGGGCACGTTGATCTCGCGCCAGCGCGCGCCGGTGGCGAGCACCACCGATTTCGCCTTGAGCGTCGCGCCGTTCTCGAGCCTCACCTCGATAAGCTCGCCCGGGACGAGCGCCGCGGCTTTTTGCGAGCTCATCACGTCGACATCGTAGGTGGTCACATGCTGTTCCAGCCCGGCGGCGAGCTTGTGCCCTTGAGTCTCCCGGACCGAGATGAAATTCTCGATGCCCACCGTATCCAACAGCTGCCCGCCCAGCCGCTCGGCGGCGATGCCGGTGCGGATGCCCTTTCGCGCCGCATAGATCGCGGCCGCGGCGCCGGCGGGGCCGCCGCCGACCACCAGCACATCGTACGGGCGTTTCGCCGCGAAGCGCTCGGCCTCGCGCTCTGCACCCGCGGCGTCCACCTTCGAGACGATGTCCTCGAGCGACATGCGGCCCTGCCCGAACGGATGACCGTTCAGGAACACGGCCGGTACGGCCAGGATGCCGCGGCGCTCGACCTCGGGTTGAAAGAGCGCACCGTCGATCATGGTGTGGCGCACGTTCGGATTCAGCACTGCCATGAGATTCAGCGCCTGAACCACGTCGGGACAGTTCTGACAGCTCAACGAAATGAAGGTCTCGAAACGGAATTCACCCTCCAGCCGCCGCACCCGATCCATGACCGCCGCATCGGCCTTCGGCGGATGGCCGCCGACCTGGAGCAGGGCGAGCACCAGCGAGCTGAACTCGTGACCGAGCGGCAGTCCCGCGAATCGCACCTGAGCGGGATGTCCCTTGCGGCGCAGAGCGAACGAGGGTGCGAGCTCGCCGTCGTTCCGCCGGATATCGAGACTGACCAAGGGCGACATGGAAGCGATGTCCTCGAGAAGCTCGAGCATCTCGCGCGACCCCTCGCCATCGTCCAGAGACGCCACGATCTCGACCGGCTGAGTCAGCCGGTCGAGGAAGCCCTTCAACTGTGTCTTGAGTCCGGCGTCCAGCATGCGCGTCTCCTGGGTCCTGACGACCGGTCAGATCTTGCCGACCAGATCGAGCGAGGGCGACAGGGTCCTCTCGCCGGGCGTCCACTTGGCCGGGCACACCTCGCCCGGATGCGAGGCCACGTACTGCGCGGCCTGGACCTTGCGCAGCAATTCCTTC
>DASYAC010000122.1:0-32887 GCA_036501585.1 Steroidobacteraceae bacterium | reverse complement strand
GCGATTGCGCTGTTCAAGAAGGAAGCGACGAGCGGTCAGGACGCCGACGCCAAGGCTTTCGCCGCCGCCACTCTCCCGACGCTCAGGAAACACCTCAAGGAAGCACGCTCCATCGCCTTACAGGCGGGCTACACCAAGTAGCCTCCGGCAGATGGATCCGGCGCGCGCCGACAGGACCCGGCGCGCGCTGGCAGGACCCCGGCGGCGCGCATCGCCCGGGCTTGTTTCCGTCGAGGCTCATCCCCGCGCGCTCGGGTCGCGCCGCAGCGCCTGTGCCATGCAGTGGATGCCGCCGCCGGTCTTCGATATTTCGCTCATGTCCACTTCCGCCACCTCGAACCCGTGGGCACGGAGCTCGAGGATCAACGAGCGGCTGGACTTCGGGACGATCGCGCGGTCCCGCCCGAGCGCCATGAAGTTGCAGCCCAAGTTGATCGTATCCTCGAACGGCACGTCGATGATTTCGTGGCCCTTGGACTCGAGCCAGGCGACGATGCCGGGTTCGGTGCAGGCGAGACACACGGCGGTGAGCTTCTTCGCGATCGGCACGACCATCAGATCGATGTGCACATAGTATTCGTCGAAGAAGGCGAGCCGGGTTTCCCAGCCTTCCTTCTTGAACCAGCCTTCGACCTGTCGCGCGCCTTCTTCCTGGGTGCGACCGCCGCCGCAGCCGATCAACACGCAGCCCTCTTCGATGACGTTGAAATCGCCGCCCTCGAAGGTGCCGGCGGTGACCATGTCATAGATCGGAATGCCGAGGCGCTCGTAGGTGCGGATGGCCGCGAAGTTCTCGCCCCGCCGCCACCAGTTGGTCATTGCGGTGATGATGGCGCCGTACGGCGTCATGACGCTCGAATCGCGCGAGTACACCTGCATCGGAAGCTCGGGCTCGGCGATGTGCCAATGGATCTTCACGCCGAAATGCGCGTACGCACTCTGCAATTCCTGGTGCTGCTGCTTGGCGGCCGCTATGTCGGCGGGGTGCTCGCGCAGCGTTCTGCGCGACAGCGAGCTCGTGGCCATGTGCTTCAGGTGGTCCGCCGGACCGAGCAACACGTCGGTCAGGGTGTCGGTCTCGTTCTTGAATCCCCAGTAGCCGAGCGGCTGGGTCCCGCCGGCGGCCTGCCGGCGCTGCAGCTGGAATGGATCGGTCGCGACGGAAGCTTTGGCGGTGATCATGATTCGACTCCCTTAGGGGTGATCCTTGAAAGAATAGTTCAAGTCCAGGCCGACGGTCCTCGGCCGGCCCACGAAGTAGGCGCGGTCGTGAGCCGGACCGGGCGTGGTGGAAACCGAGGTCGCCGCCTCCTGATTGGTGAGATTGTTCACGAAGGCATCCACCCGCCAGGACCCGGCGAAGCCGAAGCCGGCGCGCGCGTTCACCAGTGCGAAGCCCGGAAGATCGGTCGCCGTCGGCGAATGCGGCAGAGCGGTCCAGAAGTCGCTTCGATAGGATGCATCGAGACGCGCATGGAAGTCGCGATTCCCGGAAATCGGCAGCGAGTAGTCGAGCGCAGCCGTGGCTTGCTGCTTCGACACCTCGGGCAGCCGGTCGCCGGACACGCCGATGAGATCCGGAACGATGCCGCGCTGGAAGCTCGAGGTGAGTATGGCGTCGGTATAGCTGTACCCGAGCTCCAGCTTGGTGGAATCCAACAGCACCAGGGTCAGTTCCGACTCCGCCCCCCGCGAGCGCGCCGTGTTGCCGTTGGTCACGAAGTCGAACCCGCCGGTGACGGTATACGCCTCGATCTGAGGATCCTTCCAGTCGATATTGTAAAGCGTGAACGTGTAGCTCGAGCCGCGCCCGAAGGACCCCTTGATGCCCACTTCGGTGTTGCGCGCCTCGTCGGGCTTGTACGTCAGCAGGGCCGCCGTCTCGCAGTAGTAGCAATTGCCGATCGGCAGGGCGTTGACCCCGCCGCGGCGGAAGCCCTCCGACCAGGTCACGTAGACCAGCGTGCGCGGAGCGATCTCATAGGAGGTGTTGAACTTGAACACCTGGTTGCGAAATCCCTTGGCGTTCGAGTCCTCGGTCAGACCGTTCTCGGCCGTGCCGGACTGGGAGCAGAACGTGCCGCACATGGGCAGCGTCTGGACCAGGCTTTGATCGTAGTGCTGCCAGAACACCCGGGCGCCGGCGGTCGCCTGCCACTTGTCGGTGAAGTGGTAGGAGGTTTCGTTGAACAGCGCGAAATCGCTGAACTGTACGTGCCGATCCAGGGTGAAGTTCAGATCGGGGTAGGGATTGAGCGAGGGGCGCACGCCCCCCTTGTAGTACTGAATCACGTCGCCGAAGGAGGGATAGGGGCACGACACCGGGTTGAACGTCGTGCAGCCGGGCGGCTGTCCGGTGCCGGGAAGCTGGCTCCAGCTTGCGAAGCCCAGGATCGGCTCGACCTGCGTGAGGGTCTGCGTGCGGTTGTTGTAGTAGGCGCCCGCGACCCAGTCCCAGGGGCCCGCGGTCTTCGAGACCATGCGCACTTCCTCGGTGAACGCCTTGTCGGTCGAATTATCGAGAATGGGCGAGAGGATGCGCGGATAGTTGCCGTAGTAGGCGGCCAGCGACTCGATCAGCCCGGTCAGATCGTATTGGCTGAACGCGGACTGGCTGGTGTACGAGGAGTCCGAGGAGACGGTCGCGAAGCCCGCATCGTAGGAAAGGTCCAGCGCCCCCAGGTCCGTTTGAAACGAGCCGGGCTGATCCAGGTACAGTGTCTGGTCGTAGCGTTCGCCGGGAAGAACCTGCGAATAGCCTCCGGATTGGTCGGTCTGATGCTGATAGCTCAGCGTCAGCTTGAAGACGTCGCTCGGCTTCCAGAGAAATGCGCCCCGCGCATACCAGGTCTCGGACCGGTCGACCCCGCGCTCCTGGGTGAATACTTCGGGACTCCCCACCGGATCCGCGGGATCGGCCAGGATGGGCTGCGCATCCGGTCCGAGCGCCGCGACCTTCGAGGCATCGGTGAATCCGGCGAGCTTTTCGTATCCGCCGGAGGCGCGAAGCGCCATCGTGTCGCTGATCGGCAGATTTCCGATGAAGTCCACGGCCTCCGACGGATTCGCCGCGTTCGCCGTGTGCGAGGCCCGGGTCGACACGTCGAATTCCAGGGTCGTCGGATCGGGCTCGTTGTGGATCATGCGCACCGTGCCGCCCACCGAGCCCGACCCGTAGAGCGTGCCCTGGGGTCCGCGGAGCACCTCCACCCGTGCGATGTCCGTCATCTTGAGATTCGCGAACAGCGGGGTTTCGTCGACGTAGGTGGAGACGAGCGGCGCCGCGATTTCCTGGGATTCGGCATTCACGCTGCTGGCGTTCAGCCCGCGGATGGTCAGGGTGTCGTTGATGTTGCTCGCGCGCGGGCCGAGATCGGGCGACACCAGGCCGGGGATCATGTGCGTGAGCCCTTGAAGATCCGTGACCCCCGCCGCGACGATATCGGCCGCGCCCACCGCCGAGATGTTGTAGGGGATGTCGGAAACGGTTTCGTTGCGGCGGGTCGCCGTCACCACGATTTCCTCGATATCGTCCGCCGCGTAGACGGGAGCGAGCTGCAGCTGGGCGGTGGTTGCGAGCACGGCGGACACCGCGACCGCAAGGCGTGTGCGCGCGGCGGGGATGGTGGGCGGCATCCGCCGATTCGGATCAGTCATTCGGCATCCCTCGTTTATAGCTACTCGGGTGCTCCTGGGGGCGCCTCGAGTGCAGCGTCGAGCGAGTGTGGTTGAGAGCCGGTGCAGTGACGTGCATAATTTTCAATTTTGAGGTGAATATCTCTCACCCCACCAGATCACGGATTCCGCCGCTGCACGCACTGCAGGCGCTGGACGCCTTTGCGCGGCTGGGCACGGTGTGGGAGGCGGCGGAGGATCTCGGCATCACCCGCAGCGCCGTCAGCCACCGCCTGGGCGTGCTCGAATCGGCGCTCGGATTCGAGCTCGCGGCGCGCAGCGGCAAGGGGGTGGCGCTCACGCCCCGCGGGAAGCGTTATGCCGAGGATGTCCGCAAGTCCCTCGCGCTGCTGGCGGAGGCCCAGGAAGAGCGGGCGGGGAAGCCCGTCGAGGGCGAGCTCTGCATTTCCAGCACGCCCGGATTCGCCTCGATGTGGCTGTGCAATCACATCGGGTCCTTTCACGAGCAATACCCGGATCTCACGCTGCAGATCGTCACCGGCAGCGAGCTCGACGAAGCCTCCAACCGGGACGCCGATCTCTACATCGTCTTCGGCGACGGCAACTGGCCGCGCCATACCGTTCAGCATCTGTATGACGTGGAGTTCCTGCCCCTGTGCAGCCCGGCGCTCGAGAACATGCACGGAGGATTGAACCAGCCCGCCGACGTGCGGCGCCATCCCCTGCTGCATCTGCGGCAGACGGATGAGTGGCGTCAATGGCTGGAGGCATGCGGTTGCGATCTGCCCGGGGTCCGGTCGGGCGTGATCTTCTCCGACCTGATGCTGGTGCAGACGGCGGCGATCTCGGGTCAGGGCATCATGATGGGCGATGAGATCACCTGCGCCGGGGCGCTCGCCGCCGGGCAGCTGGTGGCGCCGTTCTCGACCAGGATCAAGGCGCGAGGCGGCTATTACCTGCTGCGCAGCCGGCAGCGGCGGCTGAATCCCGCCATGCTGGCGTTCACCCGCTGGCTGAACGCGCTGTTCATGCGCATCGGCACGGAGCTTCGGGGCGGAAGATTCTGATAGCCGGCCGAGACCCGGCGACGCCGTCAGTGCTTGGCCGGCGGAACCGGTGCGAACACCTCGAAGGTGAGATCGATGATCGAACCCGACTCCTGGTGCGGAATGCAGGTGGTGTTGCTGACGACGTTGCGCGTGGTGAACATCGGCAATACCTGCGAGCGGAATTGCTCGACCACTTCGCAGTCCCCGGTCCGCAGATTCCGAGGAGAGTGAGAGGTGAAGGTGACGGTGCGCCATACGCCGCGCACCGGCTTGGTGTCCGAGGCTGCATCGCCTTGGGCCGGAGCCAAGGTGGAGAAGGTCAGGTCCGCCCGCGCGAACTTGTCCGGGCGGCCGAATGGGGCAGCGCAGGCGCCGGGTTGAGATTTCAGGTCGCTTCGGGCACCGGCCGCGAGCAGCAGCATCTTGAGCTTGTCGGCGAGCCCGTCGCAGGAGTACGTGGAGGTGAATCCCATGAACTGGAAGGAATACTTGTGGCTTTGCCAGGTACCGGGGGTGCCCGTCGATGCGGCTGTATCGTCGGCCCGGGCGGGATCGAACGACAGCCACGCGATGGCGAGCGAGCAGGCGATCCCGGCCGAGACGGCGAGCGAGTGACGGCGTGCTTTCATGGGGTGTCTCTCCGATCGTTTGGGCGCACAGCGCCAACGCGAGAATAACGTATCCGCCGGGAAAAGGTTGACCCGGCAGCAGGCGCGCACGGGGGCCGGCAATATAAATTTCAAGCCCTTGCTGCCATACTGGCACACCGAGTTCCCGCAGGGCGAGTTGCCTGAAGTTGCCGATGAAGACCAACGACGCGAAGGAAGATCGGCGCCAGGCGGCGCTCGACTATCACGAATTCCCGACGCACGGGAAAATCTCGGTCGCTCCCACCAAGCAGCTCGTCAGTCAAAGCGATCTGGCGCTCGCGTACTCTCCCGGCGTGGCCGCGGCTTGCGAGGCCATCGTCCAGGATCCGCTTTCCGCCTTCCGGTTCACGGCGCGGGGAAACCTCGTCGGCGTGGTCACCAACGGGACCGCGGTGCTCGGCCTGGGAGCCATCGGTCCGCTGGCGGCAAAGCCGGTGATGGAAGGCAAGGCGGTGCTGTTCAAGAAATTCGCCGGGATCGACGTATTCGATATCGAGATCGACCAGTCTGATCCTCACAAGCTGGTGGAGGTCATCGCCTCGCTGGAGCCCACCTTCGGCGCGATCAATCTGGAGGACATCAAGGCGCCGGAATGTTTCATCGTGGAGCGGGAGCTGCGCAAGCGGATGACCATCCCGGTGTTCCACGATGATCAGCACGGGACCGCCATCACGGTGGGCGCCGCGGTGCTCAACGGACTCACCGTCTGCGGCAAGGAGATGGGCCGCGTGAAGCTGGTGGTGAGCGGGGCCGGCGCCGCGGCGCTCGCCTGCGTCGACTTGCTGCTCGATTTGGGGCTCGAGCGCGAGAATGTCTGGCTGACCGACCTCGCGGGCGTGGTTTTCGCCGGACGCAAGGAGCTGATGGATCCCGAGAAGGCGAAGTTCGCCCAGCCGACCGCCGCGAGGACGCTGGCGGAGGTCATCGGGGGCGCCGACGTGTTCCTGGGACTCTCCGCCGGCGGCGTGCTCACCGAGGACATGGTCCGGCAGATGGGGGCGAAACCCTTGATTCTGGCGCTCGCGAATCCCACTCCGGAAATCCTGCCGCACCTGGCGATGGCCGCGCGGCCCGACGCCGTCATTGCGACCGGCCGCAGCGATTACCCCAACCAGGTGAACAACGTCCTGTGTTTTCCGTTCATTTTCCGCGGTGCGCTCGATGTAGGAGCGACGACCATCACCCGGGAGATGGAGATCGCGGCCGTGCATGCGCTCGCCGATCTGGCGCGGCGGGAACAGAGCGATATCGTGGCCGCCGCCTATGGCGGCCTGGAGGAGCTGAGCTTCGGACCGGGATATCTCATTCCCAAGCCCTTCGATCCGCGTCTCATCGTGAACATCGCACCCGCGGTGGCCAAGGCGGCGATGGAGTCGGGCGTCGCGCGGCGGCCGATCGCGGACCTGGACGCCTATGAGGAGCGCCTGCAGCAATTCGTCTATCACAGCGGCACCTTGATGCAGCCGATTTATGCCGCGGCACGCAAGATGCCTCCGGAACGCAGCCGGATCGTCTACGCGGAAGGAGAGGATGAGCGGGTGCTTCGCGCGGTGCAGGTCGCGGTCGATGAAAGGTTGGCCGTGCCCGTGCTCGTGGGCCGTCCGGCGGTGATCGAGCGGGGTATCAAGCGCTACGGACTTCGAATCCGTATCGGCGAGCATTTGACCGTCGTCAATCCCGAGCGCGACGAGCGGTACCGCGAGTACTGGCAGTCCTATCACCGGCTCACCCGCCGCAACGGCGTGACCGCGCAATACGCCAAGCTCGAGATGCGGCGGCGCACGACGCTGATCGCGGCGATGCTCCTGAAGAAAGGGGAGGCCGACGGGCTGATCTGCGGCACCATCTCGACCACGTCGCGGCATCTGAAGTACATCGACCGGGTCATCGGACGGCGTCCCGGCGTGAACGTGTACGGCGCCATGAGCGGCCTCATTCTGCCGGGCCGGCAGGTGTTCCTGGTCGATACGCACGTGAATCTGGATCCGACGGCCGATCAGCTGGCGGAGATCACCCAGCTCGCCGCGGAGCAGCTGCGCGCGTTCGGCCTGATGCCGAAGGTGGCCTTGCTGTCGCATTCGAACTTCGGTACGAGCGATGCGCCGTCGGCGCTCAAGATGCGTGCGACGCTCGCGCTGCTCGCCGCGCGGGCCCCCGATCTGGAAGTGGACGGCGAAATGCACGGCGACTGTGCGCTCGATGAGTGCGCCCGCAAAGCGGTGCTTCCGGACTCGACGCTCGAGGGCAGCGCGAATCTCCTCGTGTGTCCGAATCTCGACAGCGCCAACATCGCCTACAATCTGCTCAAATCGGCGGCGGGCAACAACGTCGCAATCGGCCCGATACTGCTGGGCTGTGCGGCGCCGGCGCACATTCTCACGTCCGCGGCGACAGTGCGGCGCATCGTCAACATGACGGCGCTCACGGTGGTCGAGGCCAACCGGGCAGCCGCGGTGACGGGAGATCCGGGCCGGTAGTTCCGGGCCTGCGGCAGTTCCGGGCCTGCGGCAGTTCCGCCCTTCAGGCTGCCGCGGTCTGCACGACTCGAACGATCACCATGATGACGGCGATCACGAGGTATCCGCGCAGCACGAGCATCGACAGGCGGCGCATCGGCGTCAAGCGGATGGCGCCGATCGTCTCCAGACGCGGCGCACGCCAGGCTCCCGGCGCAGCGCACGAGGCGGCCTGGCGGGAGGTGGGGGCCTGCGTGGGCGTCGAAGGCCGGCCGGCGAGCGCCACGGCCGCGACGGCGATGCCGCCGAGCGCTGCGCCGCCGCCCAGAACCCAGGCGATGGCGGTTCCGCCGAGATCCGGAAACAGCACGGCGGCCGTCAAGATCAACGACAGAAGCACCAACACCCCGACCACCAGGGACGTGAACACATTCAGTTTGAACGAGTTGGCCCAGGGCCCAAGCAGCTCCTTGTCGTTGCACAACAGGAGCAGGAACATCGACGCGCTCGGCAGCAGTACGCCGGCCAGGGTTTGGACCGCATTGGTCAACAGTCCGAGCGGTACGTTGGGAATGAGCACCAGTGCGGCCGCCACCGCGATCAGGCAGCAATAGATGCCGTAGAACGCCTTCGCCTTGAGCGGGCTCTCATGCAGCGAATGGCGCATCTTCAAAAGGTCCCCCACTGCGTAGGCCGAGGACAGGGACACGGCCGCGGCACCGATGATGCTGGCGTCGATCAGCGCGAAAGCGAACAGCACTCCCGGAAGCCGAGAGCCGTGAAATTGGTCCAGACCCCGGGCGATGCCCGCGGCGTCGGTGAATTTGCCGAAGTCAGGAGTTCCGGCGAAAGCGTGCGCGCAGAACGCGATCATCGCGACCGCGCCCACGATCACGATGACGATGCCGATGACGAGGTCCAGCCGCTCGTAATTGATGAAGCGGACGCCGATTCGCTTGTCGATGATGTAGCTCTGCTGGAAGAACAGCTGCCACGGGGCGACCGTGGTGCCGACGATGGCGATGATGAGCAGCATCACGTCGGCGAGGTGCGCGCCGGCCGGCAGCCGGGGTATCAGGAAATCGTGAGCGATCTCGGCGACCGGAGGGCGCGTCATCAGGAAGATGGGGAGCAGCAGTACGCTGCCGAACACCAGGATCAGCGCGAAGCGCTCGAAGCGCCGAAAGTCGCCCGTTCCCGCCGCCGCCATGACCAGAGCGGCAGCCGCCGCGACGCCGATGGCCTTCGGCACCCCGAGGATGCCCAGGCCGATGCTGATGCCGACGAATTCGGTCACCAGGGTCAGTGCGTTCAGGATGAAAAGATCGATGACGCTGAAGGCTCCCCAGAATTTGCCGAAGCGCTGCAGGATGAGCCTGGCATGCCCGACTCCGGTGATGGTGCCGAGGCGCAGAACCATTTCCTGGTTGACGTACAGCACGGGCACGAGCAGCGCCAGGGTCCAAAGCAGCGTCGTACCGTAATTCTGGCCGGCCTGGGCGTAGGTGCTGAAGGCACCGGCGTCGTTATCGCCCACCATGACGATCAGCCCGGGACCGAGAATGGCCAGGAGCGTGCGCAGCCGGTGCGACCACCCGGCTCGGGATGAGAAATCGTCGCGCCGCAGCGTGCCGAGCGCGCCGCGGATCTCGCCGTAGGATTCCGGAGTTGCCTGCATCATTTCATTCGCCTCGAGTGTCGAGAGGCACGATTCGCGGGTACGGGCAGCCCAATGCCCGCCCGCTCGATCGATGACGGCGATCGAGCGGGCGTCGGAGAATGAGAGCTAGAGGAGAGGGGGAGCCTCGAGGTACGACCTCGAGAGACTCCCTATGACTCCCGCCCGCGGCGGGAGGTTCGAGCGAACTTGCCTACCGCGAGCGCGCCGCGGCTGAGGCGGCGCCTATTTCCAATCCACCGTCCAACCTAGGGCAACTGTCCAATGAATCGAACCTCGCATTGCGGTAATTGAACGCAAAATAATTGGTTGCGTTTCGGATGTAAAGAAAAATCTACGCGCTCTCCCGACTCCGTTCGGTTATCGTTCGTCTCGTGCGAGACGCCACCGACTCCGAGAGCGACACCGGCCCGCGCGCCGATACAGGCCCGCGCGCCGACACGGTCGACCTCCGCAGCGATACCGTGACCCGGCCGACGGCCGCGATGCGTGCGGCCATGGCGGCCGCCGACGTGGGGGACGATGTGTACGGCGACGATCCGACCGTCAATCTTTTGCAGGCGCGCATGGCCGAGCGGTTCGGATTCGAGCGGGCGCTGTTCTTCGCCTCCGGGACTCAAAGCAATCTGGCCGCTTTGATGGCGCACTGTGCGCGAGGCGACGAATACCTGGTCGGGCAGGAAGCGCACACGTACAAATATGAGCAGGGCGGCGCGGCCGTACTGGGCAGCATCCAGCCGCAGCCGCTGGAGAATGAGCCGGACGGAACGATCGCGCTCGAACGCATCGCCCGCGCCATCAAGCCCGATGACTCGCATTTCGCCCGCACCCGGCTCCTGGCGCTGGAAAACACCATGGGCGGCCGTGTCTTGCCGGTCGGCTACCTGCGCGATGCGACCGGGCTCGCTCATTCGCGAGGACTCAAAACCCATTTGGATGGCGCGCGGCTGTTCAACGCGATCGTCAAACTCGAGATCGATGAGCCGGCGGCGGCGGCCGGATTCGATTCGGTGTCGGTGTGCCTGTCCAAGGGACTGGGAGCGCCGGCAGGGTCCGTACTGCTGGGGTCTTCGGACTTCATCGCCGTCGCGCGGCGATGGCGCAAGGCGCTCGGCGGCGGCATGCGTCAGGCAGGCATCCTGGCGGCGGCCGGCTTGCACGCGCTCGACCACCACGTCGAGCGGTTGGCGGAGGATCATCGGAACGCCGCGCATCTGGCGGAGGGGTTGCGCGCCCTCGGGCTCGCGGTGGAGCCGCCGGAGACCAATCTCGTGTTCGTGGAGATTCCGGAGCGACGGGTCGGGGCGCTCGGCGCCCATCTGGCAAAACGCGGCATCATCGCATCGATCGGGCCGCGCACCCGCCTCGCCACACACCTCGACGCGCCGCGTGCCAAGATCGATGTCGCGCTGCGGGCGTTCCGGGAGTTTCCCGAGGCGCTAAAGATCTAGAGCCGCCGGAGATCCAGCAGCCTGTCGGGCTGCTGGAGGCCCCGGTGCCGCCGGCGTGCTCTCCTGAGATCCTCCCGTGTATCGACATCCAGCGCGGCGCACGGCAGCTCGATCAGCGTCACTTCATCCCGGGGCAGGGCGTTTACCAGGTCGCGCAGGCCGAGATCGCCGCCGATTCGTCCCGCCCTCGGATACAGGCGGCGCGGCAGGATGAGGGGCGTCCCGGCGCGGGCGCCCACGCGGCGGGCGACCACGGTACGGCGCGACGATTGCCAGCGGGCGACCGCGCGCGCAAGCTCGCGCGGATCGAGACAGGCCAAATCCACCGGCAGGAAAAGGATGCCGGCGCTGTAACGCGCCCGAAGCAATCCGCATTTGACGGACGCCGAGAGTCCCCGGGAGCGATGGCGGCTTTCGGCGAAGTCCACGCGGTGGCCGCGAAGCTCGGCTCGCGCGCGCGACGCCCGGGGCGGCAACACCACGATGATCCTGCCGGCTGACAGGGGGCTCAGCGCGCGGACGGTTTTCCTGAGCAGCGTCACGCCCCGGATTCTCGCCAGGGCCTTGGCGCTGCCGAGACGGGCCGAATAGCCGGCCGACAGCACCACGATGCGCAGTCCCGGGGCAGCGTTCGTTGGTATCATCACGCAATGACTATACCCGGCAATTTGCAGCGCCGGCCCTTCTTGGCGCCGATCGGGCTGGTGGCGCTCGCCGCGGCGGCGGGCGTGCTGATCCTGATCGCTGCGGCGTGGCTCTTGATCACCTCGACATCGACCACGGTCATCGTCGTGCGCCACGCGCCCCAGATTCTCGGCGGCAACGGCGATGATCCTCCGCTGAGCGCGGAGGGCGAGGCGCGTGCGGCGTCGCTGGCGCGGACGCTCGGCGACACTCATCTGAAAAGCCGCATCGCGGCCATCTATGTGTCGGAAAAGCTGCGCAGCCGCGCCACCGCCGCGCCGCTCGCGCAATCGCTGGGAATCACGCCCGAGATCTTCCCCCAGGACGACGCTCGTGCGCTCGCGCGCCACGTGCTGAGCGAGCATGCCGGGGACACGGTATTGATCGTCGCACACGCCGATACGCTGCCCAAGATCGTCTCCGCGCTGAGCGGCGCAAGCGACATACCGGCGGTGGAGCCGTCGGATTACGCCACCCTCTACGTCGTCACGGTCCCCAGAATCGGACGCTCGGTCGTCATCCGCCTCAGGTATTAGCCCGATCCCGACAAGGGGCCGGCGGTGCGCAGCACGACGGCCTTGCGCACGAAATCCATGTGACGTCCAATCCTGAAATCGGCGAGCACGGCGTCGCGCACGCGCCGGCCTCCATTCACCAGGTAGCTCGCGCGGCGTACCCCGATGCCCAGCGGACCGTTGAGCCCGTACATCTTGATCACCGTCTTTTGCTCGTCCGACAGCAGGGTGAACGGCAATTGGTATTTTTCGCGAAACTTTGCATGAGAGTCCGGCGATTGCGGACTGATGCCGACCACCCGCATGCCGGCTCGCTGAATGTCGGTGTGCAGGTCGCGGAGCTTGCAGGCCTGGCTGGTACAACCCGGCGTGAAATCGGCGGGGTAGAAGTACAGGATGATCGCGCCCCCGCTCAACAGTTCGGTCAGCGATCGGTCGGTTCCGGTGTCGTCCGGAAGCGTGAATTCCGGGGCGCGTTCACCTGCTTTGAGCATGTTGCTTTGCCTCCCTCGGCTATCCTAAGCCAAGTTTGGCACGTTAGGGGGGACCCTTTGGCATGTTCGGCCTTTGCTGCTAGTATGCGGGGCCCTTCCGGGGGAGTAGCTCAGTTGGGAGAGCGTCGCGTTCGCAATGCGAAGGTCGAGGGTTCGATCCCCTTCTCCTCCACCATTTTCAAGGGCCGGATGTCGCGGGACACCGGTCTTGTTCCGACGCCCGGCCCGGCGCGCGCCGTAGCTCCGCAGGGTTCCGGCCGGTTACACTACCTTCACGTCCCCGTGGCACAACTGGATAGCGCGCGCCCCTCCTAAGGGCGAGGTTGTGGGTTCAAATCCCGCCGGGGACGCCATCCACCGTTGCGCATCCTGCCATCCGCCACTGCGCATTCTGTAGGACTGCACGATACACCGCTTGCCGCCAATGGCGGACTGTCTGCGCCGGGCACGCCCGCTACGATCGTGCTCACTGACCACTCAAGGAGCGTATATGACAATTAAACAACGAATCGCCCAAGGCAGTTTCCTTCTCGCGCTGATCGCAATTGCATCCGGTTGCGTCGTCGCCGAGCCCCGGGAGGGCTACTGGGACCATGACCATAATCGCTGGTATCACGAGCATGCGTGGCATCGCTGCGGCGACCACGACGAGCATTGCCGCTGATGGCGTAGCCCGCTGATGGCGTAGCCCGCTGATGGCGTAGCGCGCTGATGGCGTAGCGCGCTCACGACCTTAGCCCCTACGGGTCGTGATGCTATGATGGGGAGAAGCCGACGAGGCCGCATCCCGTGCGTCATTATCTGTTGCCCTTCGCCTCGCTGATATTGAGCCTCTCCGGCTGCGGAGGCCTCGAGCTCAATCCGCTCACCAACGAGCATCGCATCATTCGGCCGGAGCCGGACCGAAGCAGGACCTTGACCGTCGATCATGACCTCGTGCTGGACGACAAGCGGCACCCGGCGCACGAGCTGCGCCTTCCCGCGGGTACCTATGTGTTCGAGGGCGAGGACGAGGAATACTGGTACATGCGCTCGAGCGGTCCGCTCGGCATGCTGGATTTTCGCCGTGGCGGGGAGACGGATAGACACAGTCTGCGCGGCGGGATTGCTCTCGGCAAATACTCCACCCGCTCGGTCCCGGCCGCGGTCTACATCGACGGGGAAGGTACCGCCAAGGTGCTGATCTGGAAGCTGGGCAGGGATTTCATGGGCGGCGAGGGCCGGGAATGGCGCAAGTCGTTCTAGCCCGATGAGCGGCACGCCAAGTCAATCGCGCAACTCAGATCGATCGGCCATTCCGCCGACACTCGCCGCTCCCCGAGCGCTCATTTTCTGGTCGGCGGTCCTGTTCACCGGCATAGGAGCCGGTCTCGGGGCTGCAGCTCTTACATGGCTGCTCTTTCTGGTGCAGCACCGCGCGTGGCCCGGGCCGCACCTGCTCGATGCGGCGAGGCAGGCAGACGCCTGGCGCCACCTGGGTATCTTGCTCGGCGCCGGGGTGCTCACCGGCATCGGGCAGGTGGTGCTGCGCAGACTGTCGAGCGGCAACAGCATCGACATCACCGAGGCGATCAAGAATTTCGCCGGCCGCTTGCCCGCGCTGCGCACGCTCGGCAGCGCAACCCTGTCCGTGGTGGTCGTCGGAATGGGCGCATCGCTCGGCCGCGAAGGCGCCCCGAAGCAGGCGGGAGCCGTGATCGCAAACGCACTGTCGGATTCGATGTCGCTGTCGGATGAACAGCGCCGGTTGCTGGTCGCCTGCGGAGCCGGGGCAGGGATGGCGGCCGCGTACGGCGTTCCTCTGGGTGGCGCGCTGTTCGCCGTGGAAGTTCTGCGCGGCGTGCTGGCGCTTCGGCTCATTTTGCCCGCGCTGCTGGCCTCCGCGGCGGCCTCCGGCATCGCCTGGTGGATTGCGCTTCCGAACGAGCCGACATACCTGATTCCCTCCTACTCGCTCTCGATGTCGGTCATCGGCTGGTCGATCGTGGCGGGCCCGATCGCGGGAGCGGTCTCGGTCGGCTTCATACGGGTGATCGCCTGGGCCGACCGGAACAAACCGAGCGGCCTCCGCAGGCTGGTCGCGCCGGTCGCGGCGCTCGGATTGCTCGGCGCGGCGTCGATCGTGTTTCCGGAACTGCTCGGCAACGGCAAGGATGTCGCCGAGCTTGCCTTCACCAATCAAGTCGCGCCGCTCATGCTCTGGGCGCTGTTCCTGCTGAAGCCGCTGGCAACGGTCATGTGTCTGGGGAGCGGCGTGCCCGGCGGGTTGTTCACGCCCTCGCTCGCGACCGGTGCGCTGCTGGGCGGCGCGCTCGGTGTCGCCTGGGCGTGGATCTGGCCCGGAGCTCCGCCGGGGCTGTGCGCCATCATCGGCTCGGCCGCCGTCCTCGCCGCCACCACGCACGGCCCCATTTCGTCCATCGTGCTGGTGATGGAGCTCACGGGCCGGGACCGGTCCTTCATTTTGCCGATGATCATCGCGGTCGTCCTGGCGACGGTCATCGCGCGCAGCCTGGACGAGCGTTCGATCTACGATGCCCGTTTCAGCGATCGCGAGATGAGCGATCTGGCGCTGGCTCGAAGGTCTGCCGGCCGGTGAGAAGATCGTGAGAGTGCTGGTGGTGGAAGACGATCGGATGATCGCCCAAGCGCTCGAGCGGGCGCTGCGCCAGGACGGTTATGCGGTCGACGGCGTGGCCGACGGGAGGAGCGCCGCCGAGGCGTTGCGGGCGGCCGTCTTCGACCTCGTGCTGCTCGACCTGGGCCTCCCGAGGCGGGACGGCCTGGAGGTGTTGCGCGAGCTGCGCGGACGGGGCGATTCGACCCCGGTCATCATCCTCACGGCGCGGGACGACGTACAGAACCGGATCGCGGGACTGGACTCGGGTGCGGACGACTACATCGTCAAGCCCTTCGATCTCGACGAGGTTGCGGCGCGCATGCGCTCCGTGCTGCGACGCGCCGCCGGCCGCGCAGATCCCTGCATCAGGCATCGGGGCATCACGCTCGATCCGGTCACGCATTCGGTGCAGCGCGACAGCGAGCCGGTGGTGCTTTCAGCGCATGAATTCTCGGTGCTCGAGGCACTCATGCAAAGACCCGGTTCGGTGCTCTCCCGCGCGCAGCTCGAGGACCGGCTCTACGGCTGGGGCGAGTCGGTCGAAAGCAATGCGATCGAGGTATACGTCCACGGGCTGCGGCGCAAGCTCGGGAGCGACGCCATCCGGACGCTTCGCGGCGTCGGCTACTTCGTGCCGAAGGAGCCGTGATGTCCATACGGGCCCGATTGCTGATCACGCTGCTCGCCCTCGTGGCCGCCATCTCGATCCTCGCCGGCACGCTGACCTATCGCCGCGTTCTCGCGGAGACCTCGACACTCTTCGATTATCAGTTGCGTCAGATGGCGCTCTCTCTCCGGAGCCAGATCCCCATGGCTCCGCGTCTGGAGCTTCCGCCCGATCAGGCCGACGCAGATTTCGTCATCCAGATATGGGACGTGTACGGAACGCGCATCTACTTCTCCCGTCCGGGGCTGCCGCTGATCAACGCGACGGCGCTCGGGTACGCCGATGTGCGCGTCGGCGGCCAGCAGTGGCGCACCTACGGGCTTTCGACCCTGGACGGCGTGATCCAGATCGCCCAGCCGGTCCGGGTGCGCGAGAGCCTGGCGCGCGGGGCCGCGCTTCGGGTCGTGATTCCGCTGCTGCTGCTGTTGCCGCTCCTGGGTGCCGCCGTCGTGGGCGTCGTCGGTTCGGGTCTTCGGCCGCTGCGGCGCGTCGCCGGCGAGGTTCAGCGGCGCGATGTGCACAGCCTGGCGCCGATCGCCGCGGCCCGGCTGCCTCAGGAGATTGCGCCGCTGGTCAACGAATTGAACCGGCTGCTGACCCGGTTGAATGCGGCGTTCCGGACGCAGCGCGCGTTCGTCGCCGATGCGGCCCACGAGCTGCGTTCGCCGCTGACCGCGCTCAGCCTCGAGCTTCAGTTGCTCGACCGCGCGCCCGACGAGACGGCGCGGCGTGAGGCGCGCGCGAATCTCGGGGCGGCGGTCGAGCGCGCCATCCATCTGGTCGGCCAACTGCTGACCCTGGCGCGCAACGAGCCTCGCGAGCCAGTCGGCGAGCTCATGCCGATCGCTCTCGAGCAGCCGGTCGCCGAGGGCATTGCGGATGTGCATGCGCTGGCCGCCGTGCGGCGCATCGAGCTCACCCTCGAGGCCGATCCGGCCGTGGTGCAGGGCGACCGGGAGGCGTTGCGCACGCTGGTGCGGAATCTCGTCGACAACGCGGTGCGTTATACGCCGGAGGGCGGACGCGTGCGGGTACGCACGCGCGAAGGCTCGCGCGCCGCCGCGCGAGGCGAGCCGGTGCTCCTGGAAGTGGCGGATTCGGGGCCGGGAATCGCGGCCGCCGACCGCGAGCGGGCATTCGACCGGTTTTATCGCCGCGTGGGCTCGCCGCAAGGCGGCAGCGGTCTCGGGCTCGCCATCGTCAAGGCGATTGCCGATCGGCATGGGGCGGAGGTTCGTCTGGGCGACGCCGCGGACGGCGGCTTGCTGGTCACCGTCGCTTTTCCGCCCGCCGCTTAAGATTCGCTTAAGGATGGCGGGGCAGGATGGGGCCAAGTTCGGTCCTTCAGCCCCCATTTGCCTCAAGGAGAATAGCCGATGAGATCTCCCAGACCCCTGTTTGCCGGTGCCGCCGCGGGCGTTTTCGCGCTGGGCGCAGCCGCCGGCTGGATGGCGCCCACGGCCTTGAAGAGCGCGCATGCGGCGGACACGGTGATGAGCGCGCCCGCGGCCTCCGATGCCCCGCAGCCGATTGCGCTCGGAACGGCGCCCAATTACCGCGCCATCGTGGCTCAGAATCGAAACTCGGTGGTCGGCATCACCATCGAGGGCGAGATGAAAGTCTCGTCCCAGCAGTTCAACCCTTTCGGCGGCGACGGCGACGATAATCCCTTCTTTCAGTTCTTCCGTCAGATGCCTCATGCGCAAACTCAACCCATCCGCGCCCAAGGGTCCGGATTCATCGTCAGCTCGGACGGGCTGATCCTCACCAACGCTCACGTCGTCGAGGGCGCGAAGGAGGTCACGGTCAAGCTGATCGATCATCGGGAATTCAAAGCCAAAGTGCTGGGTTCGGACAAGACCAGCGACATCGCGGTGCTCAAGATCGACGCGAAGGGCCTGCCCACCGTGCGGCTCGGCAATTCCGACAAGCTCGGCGTGGGCGATTACGTGCTCGCGATCGGAGCGCCGTTCGGCCTCGAGGAGACGGCGACCGCGGGCATCGTCAGCGCGACCGGCCGCTCGCTTCCCGGCGACGGCGCGGTGCCGTTCATTCAGACCGATGCGGCGGTGAACCCCGGCAACTCGGGAGGTCCGTTGTTCGATGCGAGCGGCGCCGTGGTCGGCATCAATTCTCAGATCTACACCAACTCCGGCGGCTACCAGGGTGTGTCGTTCGCGGTCCCGATCAATCTCGCGCAAGGGATCGAGCAGCAGATCGTCAAGACCGGGAAGGCCGAGCACGGCCGGCTCGGCATTCAGATTCAGAACGTGAATCAGTCCCTCGCACAATCGTTCAAGCTGAGCTCGCCGGCGGGCGCCCTGGTGGCGCAGGTAGAACCCGACAGCGCCGCCGCGCGTGCGGGGATCAAGGCAGGCGATGTCATTCAGAAATACAACGGCAATCCGATCACCGACGCCGGCCAGTTGTCGGTGCAGGTGAACGCCACCGCCCCGGGCGAGAAGGCGACGCTCGATATCATGCGCGACGGCAAGCCGATGACGCTTACCGCGACGATCGGCGCCGCGAGCGCGGCCACCGTGGCCATGAACGGCGCCGCCGGGCAGGACGGATCTCACCTGGGAATGAGATTGCGTCCGCTGACGCCGGACGAGCGCTCTCAGGTCGGCGTTTCCGGAGGCTTGGTGGTCGAGGAGTCCAGCGGTCGTGCCGCGGATGCAGGAATCCAGCAAGGCGACGTGGTGCTTTCCGTGAACGGTACGCCGGTGAACAGCGTGTCGCAGCTTCGCGACCTGGTGCAGAAGCATGGCGATCAGGTTGCTCTCCTGATCCAGCGTGGCGACAGCCGCATCTTCGTACCCGTGGGCCTCGGCTGAGCGGGCATCCGCGATGACGGCGCGTCCGGTCTGACCGGACCGCTCCGTCGGAGGGAAAACCGCCGGCCCGCGTGAGTCCGAGCGCGCGGGCCGGCGTCGTTTCGCTATAAAGCCGACGATGAATCGGCTATAAAGCAGACGATGAGAAAATTTCTGTCCGTTCTGGCGCTCGCCGCATTCGGCCTCTGCCGGGCCCATTCCCAAAACGCATCCATTCCCGCTCCCCCCGCCCCCGGGCCGGCGACGGGGCTCGCCGATTCGGCGGCGCTGCGGGCAACGGTGTTCGGCACGCCGCCGCAGGATATCGCGCCCCTGCCCGCCAAGGTGCCGCTGCTCGAGATGGATCTCGATCTGCCGTGGCGATTGCCGATCCCTCAGGTCTTCTGGTTCGACAAGAGGCTCCGCGTGTGGCTTTCTGTGCAGGACAAGCCGGCGCCGCTCGCCATCGTCATCTCGGGAACCGGCAGCGACGGCAACACCTCGAGGCTCTCGACGCTGCGCGCCGTTCTCTACGCGGCCGGCTATCACGTCCTGACCATGCCGTCGCCGACCTTCCCCGGGTTCATCGTGTCGAGCTCCAGCACCGGCGTCGCGGGTGATCTTGAACAGGATGGGCACGACCTGTACGCCGCGATGGGTGAGATCATCGCGCACCTGCCGCGCAAGATGAAAATCACCGACATCGACGTGCTGGGATACAGCCTGGGCGGTGCGAATGCCGCCATCGTCAAATCCATCGATGCCCGGGAGCACAAGCTCCATATCCACCGGGCGCTGATGATCAATCCGCCGGTGAGCCTGTTCGCCTCGGTGGGCCGGCTCGACGAGCTGTTCGCCAAGTCGATCGGAAACGGCGATGCCGGCATCGAGCGCTTCTATCAGCAGCTGTATGCCGAGCTCGCCAATCTCTACCGGGCGTCCGATCGCGTCGAAATCGACGAGGATTTCCTGCTCGGAGCGGCGGCGGCGGTCCTGAAGACGGATGCGCAGTTCTCGGCGGCCATTGCGCTCACGTTCCGCATCGCGCTGGCCAACGTGTTCTTCGCGGGCGATCTGTATTCGGGCGCCGGCGTGGTGGTGGATCCCCGGCATCCGCCCAAGGTGGGGGACTCGCTCGAGGGAATCCAGAAGGCCCTGCGCACCAAGACCTTCGCCGAGTATTTCACCCGCATTTTCGCGCCTTACTACTTGAAACGCCGCCCCAATTCCACCGTCGCGAGCCTGATCGCCGAGAACCGTCTCGATGTCATCGCGGGCGAGCTCTCCGGCAACGGCGATTACTATGCCCAAACCAACAGCGACGATCTCATCCTCGACAAGGCGGAGCTCCATTGGCTCGAGGCGACCTTGGGCCCGAGAATCGTCGTCTATGATCACGGCGGGCACCTGGGCAATCTCGGCGATCGGCAGCAAGTGGCCGACATGCTCGACATGCTGGCGGGCCGATGGCACGGCGGTGCGCGATGACGGCCGGACGGCTCGAGCGGCGGTGCCTCGGACTGGCTGCGGCGCTCGTCGCGCTCGGCGGCTGCGCTGCCCAAACCGTGGAATTCCATCGTTGGCCGGCCGAGACGCCGGCGGCGGACAACGCGGCCAATATCGCCAAGATGCAAAGCCTGGCGGCGGCGGCCGCGCTTGCGGAGCGGGAGAAGGCGCGAGCCGCGCACGGCCGGGAAAGCGCGCCGGCGGCCGAGCCACCGCCGCCGGTCACCCCCGCCGAGGCGCCGCCCATGACGACCTACGACCCTTGGGGCCGGCTCAATCGCTTTACCTACCGGTTCAACGCGCGCTTCGACGAGGCCCTGTTCCTGCCGGTCGCGAACGGCTATCGCCGCCTGCCGTCGCCGATGCGCACGGGCGTGCACAACTTCTTCGGCAACATCGCCGAGATCGACAGCTTCATCAATTACACCTTGCAGGGGCGGCTCGGGCGCACCGTACGCAGCCTCGGCCGGTTCGTGATCAACAGCACCATCGGCATCGGGGGGCTGTTCGATCCGGCGACGAAGTTCCATTTGGCGAAAGCCCCGACGGGGTTCGGGACGACGCTCGCCCAGTGGGGCATGCATCCGGGGCCTTATCTGGTCATCCCGTTCTACGGCCCCTCGACCCTGCGCGGCGGGGTCGGATTGGCGGCCGACTACGGCACGCTCTACGTGATCGATCCCGCCTGGATCTATCGGGGCGACCAGTCCTGGGGATTGGGTGTGCTCAATGCCGTGGATCAGCGGGCGAATATCGATTTCCGCTATTACTCGACCGGGTCGCCGTTCGAGTATGAAACCATCCGGTTCCTGTACGTACGCAAGGAGTTGATCGAGGATGCGGGTCTGCATCGCCAGAAGAAGCTTCCCAGGACCGACCCGAACATACCGGCGGGTGAATGAGCGAACCGCAAGCGCTTCCGCAAATGCGCGACCGGGCCCTTGGCATCGTCGCCACCGGCATGGTTCTGGCGATTCTGTATTTCGCCCGCGAAGTGCTGGTGCCCATCACCTTGGCGGTGATCCTGAGTCTGCTGATTTCGCCGCTGGTGCGCTCGCTCCGGCGCCTCAGTCTCGGCGCGACCTCCTCGGTGCTCGCGGCGGTGCTGGTGCTGACCGTATCGCTGGGAGGCGTTGCCTCGGTCCTCGGCGTGCAGGTGGCGCACATGGTGAAGAGCCTGCCGCAGTACGAGCGGACCATTCGTCACAAGCTCTACAAGCTGAACGATCTCACCGTCGACCGGCTCGCGGCCTTCACCAGCCAGACGGAGCGCCTGGTCGGGGAGCGACATGAGCAGCGGGCGGAGAGCGCACCGCCGCCCGCCTCACTGACGCCCGGATCCCCGAGCGAGGAGGCGCTTGCACCGGTTCGGCCGGCCGCCCCCGCGACGCCCATTCCGGTGGAGGTGCATCAGCCTCCGTTGAGTCCGCTGCAGGTGGTCGAGCGGGTGCTCGGGTCGATGTGGGTGCCGCTCGAGACGGCCGGCATCGTACTGGTCGTGCTCATCTTCATATTGCTCGAGCGCGAATCGGTGCGCGATCGCTTCATCCGTTTGGCCGGGCCGTCCGATCTTCGCGCGACCACCCTGGTGCTGAACGATGCCGGGGAGCGCCTGTCGCGATTCTTCGTATCTCAGTTCTCCGTGAATCTGGGCGTCGGCGCGGCGCTTTGGCTGGGTCTCGCGCTCATCGGCCTCCCGCATGCGACGCTCTGGGCCGCGCTGGCCGCCGTGCTGCGCTTCGTGCCTTATGTCGGCGTCTGGATCGCGGCGCTGATCGCGGCGGCGCTCGCCGCGGCGGTCGATCCCGGCTGGACCTTGGTGATCGTGACGCTCGGTCTATTCGTGGTGGTGGAGCTGATCGCGAGCCAGCTGGTGGAGCCGCAGCTCTACGGACATTCCACCGGGCTTTCTCCCCTGTCGGTGGTGGTCGCGGCGATCTTCTGGAGCTGGATCTGGGGTCCGGTCGGCCTGGTGGTGTCGACGCCCTTGACCCTCTGTCTGGTCGTCGCGGGCCGTCATGTCAAGGCGCTGCGATTGCTGGATATCATGCTCGGCAACGGTCAGGCGCTCACCCTGCCGGAGCGGTTCTATCAGCGGGCGCTCTCGGCCGACTCCGATGAGCTCATCGCGGACGCGCGCGCCTATCTCAAGCACGATTCGCTCGCGGCCTACTCGGACTTCGTGCTGTTGCCGGCGCTGCGCCTGGCGGTGTT
The DNA here is from genome assembly GCA_036501585.1 of Steroidobacteraceae bacterium. GTDB lineage: Bacteria > Pseudomonadota > Gammaproteobacteria > Steroidobacterales > Steroidobacteraceae > Bog-1198. The sequence goes on along the minus strand of DASYAC010000122.1, from coordinate 10,451 downwards.
CGATCTCGACCGGGGGACCATCAGCCACGACCAGCAGCTGAAGGTTCGCGAGACCATCGTCGCCGTCATTTCGGCCATCAGCGGAGGGCGGCGCACCTTCACACGCCGGCGGCACGCGATGTCCATGCTCGATCAAATGAACGCGGGGCGGCTGCTTCGCCAGCAGCGAGAGGAGCTGATAGGCCGCTGGCAGGGACCGCTCAACGTGCCGCCCGGCTCGGTGATGATCTGCGTGAGCCTGGGTTCGATGAGCGACGATCTGACGACGGAGCTCCTGGTGCGGATCCTGCGCGACCGGAAAATCGACGCGCGGCATGTGTCGGTCGAGGACCTGAAACAGGCACCGCCCCCCGAAGTCGTGCCGGGCAGCGTCTCGATGGTCTATGTGGTGAGCGCCGCTCCGGGCGACGCGAGAAAATCGGCGGATGCGGCCGCGGTCGAGATCCGGGCCCGGTTCGTAGGTGCGCTCCTGGTCGCCGTTTTCCTGCCGGGGCTGGTATTGCAGCATGGAACGTCGGCCGACACGATAGCCGCCGCGGACAGGACGGCGAGCTCGCTGGTCGACGCCTTGCAAATCTGTCTGGGTTGGCTCGAGGAGCGGACAAAAGCGTGAAACGACCTGCAGATTCCGCGCTGATGCGCGCCGCCTGGTTCCCGATCCGATGGCGCATTTTCAGTTTTTTATTCGGCTTCGGATTCATCGCGTACATCCAGGCGAAGACCATCACGGTCGCCGCCGTGCCGATGATGCCCGCGCTCGGATTGAGCCAATCGCAGATCTCCTACATCATGCAGGCATTCGTGCTCGGGTACGCGATCTTCCAGCTGCCCGGCGGCATCATCGGCCAGCGGCTGGGTGCGAGGCTGACCTTCGTCGTGATCGGCATCGCGGCATTCCTGTCGACTCTCGCGATGCCGCTGGTCCCCGAATTCTTCCAGGGCCCCGCGCTGTTCGCGGCGCTCCTCGGCGTGCAGCTCGTGCTCGGGCTGTCGCAAGGGGCCATATTCCCGATCTCCGCCGGGGTGTTCGAAGCGTGGTTTCCCGCCAAGCGCTGGGCGCTGGTGCAGGGATTGCAGACGGCGGGGCTGAGTCTCGGCGCCGCGGTGACGCCGCCGCTCCTCGTCTATCTCATGGACCGTCTCGGGTGGCAGCGAGGCCTCGTATGGGCGAGCCTGCCGGCCGTGGCGCTCATCGCGCTCTGGGCTTGGTACGGACGCAATACGCCGCGCGAGCATCCCGCGGTCTCCCCACGCGAGCTCGCGGAAATAGGGTCTCAACCCCCGACGCACTCCTCGGTCAGCGTCAAGCAGCTGCTCACGCTGGTGGCCGACCGCAACGTCATGCTGCTGTTCATTTCCTACATGAGCATGAACTACACGTTTTATCTGCTCTCGAACTGGGTGGTTCTCTATCTCGTCCAGGAACGTCACTTCTCCTTGCTGGAAAGCGGCTGGCTCGCGATGGCGCCGCCGCTCGCGGCGGCGCTCGGCGCCGGCGTCGGCGGCGCGATCACGGGCGCGCTCGCGCAGCGCTTCGGCAGTCTCTGGGGCTATCGCATACTGCCGCTGATCGCGCTGGTTGCCGGAGCGGCGCTGTTGCTGGTCGCGGTCAACGCGTCCAATCCCTACCTCGCAGTCGCGGCCCTCGCGAGCTGCTTCGGCGCCGTCGAGCTCACCGAAGGGGCATACTGGGGAGCGGGCATGGCGGTGGGCCGGGGCGATACCATGGCGGTTTGCGGCATCATGAATACCGGAGGCAATTTGGGCGGCATCATCGGCATCCCCATCGTCGGCTATTTCTCGGGACTGCATGCCTGGAACACGGCGTTCTTCATAGGCGTCGGATTCGCCGTCGTCAGTGCGCTGGCATGGCTCGGAATCCGAGTCGAGGAGACCGTCCAGCGGCCCGCGCCGGCCCTCCCCGGCGAGCTGGTGGCGGGAAGCGAGGTGCCGTCATGACGGATACCCCCGCCATCCGGGTCGACGTGCGCGGCGCCGTGGCGCACCTCGTGCTCACGCGCGCGGCTGCGGCGAACACCATGAATCTGCGATTCGGCCGGGAATTTCTGGCGGCGGCCCAATCCCTGCAAGCCGACCCGGGCGTGCGCGCGGTGGTCCTGTCGGGAGAGGGCAGGAATTTCTGCTTCGGCGGGGACCTTCGAGGGATGGTGGCATCGGGCGGCGATCTCGCCGCGTACCTCAGCGAGCTCACCACCACGCTGCACGCCGGCCTCGCGCATCTCATGCGCATGGATGCACCCATTGTCGCGGCCGTCCAGGGGAGCGCCGCCGGTGCGGGGCTCGGGCTGGTGCTGGCGGCGGATCTCGCGATCGCGGGCAAGAGCGCAAAGTTCACGCCGGCGTATACCGGCGTCGGCCTCACGCCGGATGCCGGATGCACCTTCCTGTTGCCGCGGGCGGTCGGCTACAAGCGCGCCATGGAGCTGTTCCTCACCAACCGGGTGCTCGGCGCGGAAGAAGCGCTCGACTGGGGACTCGTCAACCAGGTCGTCGACGACGACCGGCTGGAGGAAACCGCTGCTGCGCTGGCGGTCCGCCTGGCGTCGGGACCCACCGGCGCGTTCGGCGGTGTCAAGCGCCTGCTGGCGGAGGCGGAGCCCGGCCTCGAGGGTCAATGGGGACGTGAAAGCCGCGCGATTGCCGCGCGCGGGGCGGGCGCCGAGGGCCGCGAGGGCATCGCGGCCTTCCTCGAAAAGCGGGCGCCGCGCTTTTAGCCGGTCATTTCGCTGGCGATGCATTCCATACGGGACCCTTACTTGACGGTAGTACTTACTTACGAGTAGAATCTACCCCTTGGTAGAGAGGCTGAACGCCGCACATTTGCGGCGATGCGAGGGTCCATGGGGTCGGACGGAAAATCTCGGGCTGCAGCGCTTGGCGCCGAGGACGCATCGCTGGTATCGCCGTGGCCCGTTCGCAAGGCGACGCAGCGCAATCGAGACCTGAAACGCGAGGCGGTGATCCGCGCCGCCGCACGAGCCTTCAACGCCCGCGGCTACCACAACACATCGATCGACGAAATCGCGGCGGCGTTGAATGTCACGAAGCCCACGATCTACTATTACGTCGCCAACAAAGAGCAGCTCCTGCTCGAATGCATCTTGACGGGTCTCGAACGGGTTCTCGAACCGTTCCGTCGTCCGCGCGAGGCGGGGGTGACGGCGCGCGGGCATTTGAACGACATGATGCGCCATTACGCCGAGGCGATCGCCTCGGAGTATGGCTGGTGCATGGTGCGCGCCGAGGATCTGGGGCTCGAGCCCGCCTCGCTGCAGCACATCAAGCGGCTCAAGTCCGAGATCGATCAGGGCATCCGCCGCCTGCTCGAAGAGGGCATACGCGACGGGTCCATCGAGGTGCAGGATCTCAAGATGACCTCCTTCGCCCTGGCGGGTGCGCTCAACTGGATCGCCCATTGGTACCGTGAGAATCAATCCATGACGCCCGGCGAGATCGCCGAGGCGTTCGTCCGTATTTTCAACCTGGGTCTCGCGCCGCGCGCCGCGCAAGACCGGCCTCGTTCCCGACGTTCTCGCGCGCGCAAGGAGCCGATCCCTTGAACGCCGTCTCCATCGCCGCCAAGGCGGCCCCGTATCAGCCCAAGAACAAGGTGCGGTTCGTCACCGCGACGTCGCTCTTCGACGGGCACGATGCCTCGGTCAACATCATGCGGCGCATCCTGCAGGCCTCGGGCGCCGAGGTGATCCATCTGGGGCACAACCGCTCGGTGCAGGAGATCGTGAACGCCGCGCTGCAGGAGGACGCCCAGGGGATCGCGGTGACCTCCTATCAAGGCGGCCACATCGAATTCTTCAAGTACATGATCGATCTGCTCCGCAGGAACGGGGGCGAGAACATCAAGGTGTTCGGCGGCGGCGGCGGCGTGATCGTGCCGGCGGAGATCCGTGAGCTCGTCGCCTACGGCGTCACCCGTATCTATTCGCCGGAAGACGGCGCGGCGCTCGGCCTGCAGGGCATGATCGACGATGTGGTCCGGTCCAGCGACTACGATCCCTCCGCGCTGGCTCCCGCCGAATCGGACGCGACGGAGGCGCTGAAGTCCGGCGACCGGCGCAAGCTCGCCCGGATCATCACCGCGGTCGAGAACCGGGCGTATTCCTCGCGCAGCCGTCAGGCGATCTCGCAGGCTGCCGCTCCGATCAAGGTTCCCGTGCTCGGCATCACCGGAACCGGCGGCGCCGGTAAATCCTCGCTGACGGACGAGTTGATTCTGCGCCTGCGCCTCGATCAGGAAGACCGCTTGGCGCTCGCCGTGATTTCCATCGACCCCTCGCGCAAGCGCACGGGCGGCGCGTTGCTCGGCGACCGCATCCGGATGAATGCGATCGACTCCGACAAGATCTTCATGCGCTCGCTCGCGACGCGGGACACGGGCAACGAGCTGTCCGCGGCGCTGCCCGAGGTGCTCGCCTGCTGCAAGTTGAGCGGCTTCGACCTGATCATCGTCGAGACCTCCGGGATCGGCCAGGGAGAATCCGGGATCGTGCCGCTCGCCGACACCTCGCTCTATGTGATGACGCCGGAGTTCGGCGCGGCGTCGCAGCTCGAGAAGATCGACATGCTCGACTTCGCCGATTTCGTCGCCATCAACAAATTCGACCGCAAGGGCGCCGAGGATGCGCTGCGGGACGTGCGCAAGCAGTACCAGCGCAATCGCGGCCGGTTCCAACAGCCGCCGGATACCATGCCGGTGTTCGGCACCATGGCCTCGCGCTTCAACGACGACGGCGTCACGGCGCTCTACCAGGCGATGCTGCCGCGCCTCCAGGAGCACGGCTTGAGGCTCGAGGCCGGGAAACTCCCTCGAACGACGGTGAAGGCCTCCTCCCGCGGCCGGGCGGTGGTGCCGGCCGAGCGCGTACGCTACCTCGCCGAGATCTCCGAGACGGTTCGCGGCTATCACCGCCACATCGACGCGCAGGCGCGCGTCGCGCGTGAGCGCCAATCCCTCCAGACCGTGCGCGCTCTGTTCGAGCGCTCCGGCAAACCGGTCGCGGAATTCGGCGAGCTCATCTCGGCCAAGGAACGCGAGCTCGCCCCGGCATCCGCGAAGCTACTCGAGCAATGGCCGAAGACCCGCGAGCTCTACGCGGCGGACGAGTACGTGGTGAAGATCCGCGACAAGGAGATCCGCACCAAGTTGAATTATGAGTCGCTCTCGGGCACCAAGGTGCGCAAAGTCTCGCTGCCGCGCTTCGAGGACCACGGGGAGGTCCTGCGCTTTCTGATGAAGGAGAACGTGCCCGGCTCGTTCCCGTACACCGCCGGCGTATTCGCCTTCAAGCGCGAGGGCGAGGATCCGACGCGCATGTTCGCCGGCGAGGGCGACGCGTTCCGGACCAACCAGCGCTTCAAGCGCGTCTCGGAGGGCATGCCCGCGCACCGGCTGTCCACCGCCTTCGATTCGGTGACCCTGTACGGATCCGACCCCGACCCGCGGCCGGACATCTACGGCAAGGTCGGCAACTCCGGCGTCTCGATCGCGACCCTCGACGACATGAAGGTGCTCTACTCGGGTTTCGACCTGTGCGCGCCCTCGACCTCCGTGTCCATGACCATCAACGGACCCGCGCCGATCCTCCTGGCCATGTTCATGAACACCGCCATCGATCAGCAGGTCGACAAATTTCGCGAACAGAACGGCCGCGAGGCCACGGAAGACGAGCTCCTGAAAATCAGGGCCTGGACGCTCGCGACCGTGCGCGGCACGGTGCAGGCCGATATCCTGAAGGAAGATCAGGGCCAGAATACCTGCATCTTCTCGACGGAGTTCGCGCTCAAGATGATGGGCGACATCCAGGAGTATTTCGTCCATCACCACGTGCAGAATTTCTACTCGGTGTCCATCTCCGGCTACCACATCGCGGAGGCCGGGGCGAATCCGATCTCGCAGCTCGCTTTCACGCTGGCGAACGGCTTCACGTACGTCGAGTCGTATCTGGCGCGCGGCATGCACATCGACGATTTCGCCTCGAATCTCTCGTTTTTCTTCTCCAACGGCATGGACCCGGAGTACTCGGTGATCGGACGGGTCGCGCGCCGGATCTGGGCCGTGGCCATGAAGAACAAGTACGGCGCGAGCGAGCGCAGCCAGAAGCTCAAATATCACGTGCAGACCTCGGGGCGTTCGCTGCACGCCCAGGAGATGGCGTTCAACGACATCCGCACCTCGCTCCAGGCGCTCTGTGCGATTTACGACAACTGCAACAGCCTGCACACCAATGCGTACGACGAGGCGGTGACCACGCCGACCGAGGAGAGCGTGCGCCGCGCGATGGCCATTCAGCTCATCATCAACCGGGAGTGGGGTCTTGCCAAGAACGAGAACCCCAACCAGGGCAGCTTCATCGTCGACGAGCTCACCGATCTGGTCGAGGAAGCGGTCCTGGAGGAGTTCGACGCCATCGCCTCGCGCGGCGGCGTGCTCGGGGCCATGGAGACCGGCTACCAGCGCGGCAAAATCCAGGACGAGTCGCTGTTCTACGAGCACAAGAAGCATGATGGGTCGCTGCCGATCATCGGCGTCAATACATTCCGCCATCCGGGGGGCGATGCGGTTCCGGAGGCGATCGAGCTTGCGCGTTCGAGCGAGGCGGAGAAGCAGTCGCAGCTGGAAAGGCTGCGGGCATTCCAGGCGCGCAACGCCGCCGCCGCGCCCGAAGCGCTGGAGCGGTTGAGCGCCGCCGTGATCGCGGACGGCAATACCTTCGAGGTGCTCATGGAGGCGGTGCGGTCCTGCTCGCTCGGACAGATCACCCGGGCTTTGTACGAGGTCGGCGGCAAGTACCGCCGCAACATGTGACACCGCCCGCGGCGGCTCAAACCACGGAGTACTGAAGACCATGACGAAGGCATTGGAGAACATCGGCGTGATCGGCGCGGGCACCATGGGCAACGGTATCGCGCAGGTGAGCGCGGCCGCCGGCCTTCAGGTGGTCATGATCGATGTATCGGACACCGCGGTTCAGCGCGGCATCGCCGCCGTGGGGACGAGCCTCGACCGGCTGGTCAAGAAGGAGAAGTTGAGCATGGCGGACCGCGGCGCGACGCTCGGCCGCATCCGAGGGAGCACGCAGTATTCGGATCTCGGCGGGGTGGATCTTGTAATCGAAGCGGCGACCGAGAACCTCGAGATCAAGCGGCGGATCATGAAGCAGGCCGACGAGGTCATGCGGCCGGAGGCGATCCTCGCCACGAATACCTCGTCCATCTCAATCACGGCGCTCGCCGCCGCGACCTCCCGCGCCGGGCGCTTCATCGGCATGCATTTCTTCAACCCCGTGCCGATCATGGCATTGGTCGAGCTGATCCGGGGTCTGCTCACCAGCGATGATACCCACTCGCGCGCCGCTGAATTCATCCGGCTCATCGGCAAGACCGGCATCAGCGTGAAGAACTCTCCGGGCTTTGCCGTCAACCGCGTGCTCTGTCCGATGATCAACGAGGCGATTTTCGCACTGCAGGACGGCGTCGCCACGGCATCGGACATCGACGAGGGCATGAAACTCGGCTGCAATCACCCGATCGGCCCGCTGGCGCTGGCGGATCTCGTCGGGCTCGATACCTTGCTGTCCGTGATGGAGGTATTTCAGAGAGACTTCGGGGATCCCAAGTACCGCCCGGCTCCCCTGCTGCGGGAGATGGTGGCCGCGGGCCTGCTCGGGCGCAAGAGCGGGCGCGGGTTCTATAGTTACGGTTGACCGCTGATCGAGGTTGACTTCGATCTGCGGAAGCGCAGGCTTTACCGTTACCCGATCCCGAGGATATGACCATGCATGACTATCAGGCGCCACTCGACGACATGCGGTTCGTACTGCGTGAATTGGCGGATCAGAAGCTCCTCGCGGAGCTCCCCGGGTCCGAGGACGCGGGGTCGGATGTGGCCGAAGCGATCCTCGAAGAGGCGGCCAAGTTCGCAGGCGGCGTGCTTTCGCCGCTCAATCGCGCCGGCGACGTCGAAGGGGTCCGGTGGCACGACACCCAGGTGTCCACCGCCGCCGGCTGGAAAAAAGCCTATGGCGCGTTCGTCGAGGGCGGATGGAACGCCCTGGCATGCCCGCGCGAATTCGGCGGGCAGGGACTGCCCCGGGTCCTGTCGGCGCTGGTCGAGGAAATGTGGAACGGCGCGAACATGTCGTTCACGCTCTGTCCGATGCTGACGCGCGGCGCCATCGAGGCCATCGATCTGCGCGGCTCGGTGCACCAGAAAAAGACGTATCTGCCGAAGATGGTCTCGGGCGAGTGGACGGGCACCATGAATCTCACCGAGCCGCAGGCGGGATCGGATCTCGCGGCGGTCCGCACGCGAGCCGAGCCGATCGGAAACGGCCGCTACAAGCTCGACGGCCAGAAGATCTTCATCACCTACGGCGAGCACGATCTCACGAACAACATCATCCACATGGTGCTTGCCCGCACGCCCGGTGCACCCGAAGGCGTCAAGGGGATCTCGCTTTTCCTGGTGCCGAAATTCCTGGTGAACCCCGACGGCTCGATCGGCGAGCGCAACGATGTCCGCTGCCTGTCGGTCGAGCACAAGCTCGGTATTCATGCGAGTCCCACGTGCGTGCTGGCCTATGGGCAGCAGGGCGGGGCCGTCGGCGAGCTGTTGGGCGAGGAGAATCGCGGGCTCGAATACATGTTCATCATGATGAACGCCGCCCGATTCGCAGTGGGTCTCGAGGGCGTCGGTTTGTCGGAGCGGGCCTTTCAGAGCGCGCTGTCCTTCGCCAACGAGCGGGTTCAGGGGACGGAGCCGGGCGAGAGGGGCCGTGTGCCGATCGTGCGGCATCCGGACGTGCGGCGCATGTTGATGCTGATGAAATCGCAGACCGAGGCGATGCGCGCGCTGGCCGCTCTGGCCGCGGTCTCGCTCGATGCCGCGCGCCTGCATCCGAAGCCGGAGGAGCGGCGGCGCCATCAGGCGGCCGCGGATTTGCTCATCCCCGTCGTCAAGGGCTGGTGCACGGAGACGAGCGTCGAGGTCGCCTCGCTCGGCGTGCAGGTTCACGGCGGCATGGGATTCATCGAGGAGACCGGGATCGCGCAGCAGTTTCGCGACTCACGCATCACCCCGATCTACGAGGGCACCACCGCGATTCAGGCCAACGATCTGATCGGCCGAAAGCTGGCACGCGACGGCGGCGCGGCGGCGGCGGCCGTGATCGGCGAGATGCGCGTGCTCCAGGGCGGCTTGCAGAAGACACCGGGTCTGGCCGAGGTCGCGGCGGTTTTCTCCGACGCCGTGGACGCGCTGGAGCGTTCGGTTCAATACGTCGTCTCCCGGTATGCAAGCGAGTTCAAACAAGTGTCCGTCGGCGCCGTTCCGCTCCTGAGGCTCTTCGGCATCGTGGCCGGCGGCTGGCAATTGCTGCGCTCGGCGGCGATCGCGAACGAGCGCCTCGCCGGAGCGGGCGAGCGTCCGCTGCCCGCGGACTTCTACCGAGCCAAGGTCGAGACCGCGCGCTTTTATGCACATCACGTGCTGTCTCAGGCGCCCGGTCTAGCGCATGCCATCGCTCACGGAGCCGAGGGCGCGCTCGCGGAGGGTGTGCTCGCCGAGAGCGTGCTCTGAGGATGGATCGCCGCTACCCGCATCGGATCGTATGTCTCACCGAGGAGCCGACCGAGGTGCTGTACGCGCTCGGCGAGGAGGAGCGGATCGTCGGCATCTCCGGATTCACGGTGCGACCGGCCCGCGCGCGGCGCGAGAAGCCCAGAGTCTCCGCGTTCACCAGCGCGAAGCTCGATCGAATTCTCGATCTCGATCCCGATTTCGTGGTCGGCTTCTCCGACATTCAATCCGAGATCGCGCAGGCGCTGATCAAGGCGGGCGTCGAGGTCTGGATCAGCAATCACCGCTCGGTCGAGGGCATTCTAGGCTATGTGCGCAGGTTGGGCGCCTTGGTGGGGGCGGCCGAGCGGGCCGAGCATTACGCCCGCGGACTCGAGGAGCACATCGAATCGGTTCGTGCACAGGCAGCAACGCTCGTGCGCAGGCCTCGGGTGTACTTCGAGGAATGGGACGAGCCGCAGATCACCGGCATTCGCTGGGTGAGCGAATTGATCGGCATCGCGGGCGGAGACGATATATTTCCGGAGCGCGCCGCGTGTGCGCTGGGCAAGGACCGGATTCTCGCCGATCCGAGCGAGGTGGTGCGCCGGGCGCCGGATGTCATCCTAGGCTCGTGGTGCGGCAAACGGTTCCGCCCGAATCTCGTCGCCGCCCGGTCGGGATGGGATGCGGTGCCCGCCGTGCGCGACGGCGAGCTGCACGAGATCAAGTCGCCGCTGATTCTTCAGCCGGGTCCGGCCGCGTTGACGGACGGGTTGGATGCGATCCGGGGCGTGATCCGGCGGTGGAGCGAGCGGCAGGAAAACGTTGCAGTCAGACAGTCAGGATCGTGATC